>JAGCOF010000014.1 GCA_017645585.1 Bacteroidales bacterium | reverse complement strand
GTTGTCCGTTTTATAATGGGACAACAATGGGACAACAATGGGACAACAATCGAATAACAGTGGGTGTCAGAGGGCAGTCATCCACTGCTTGGAGGGTAGTCACCCTCAATATGAACCATGAAAAAATTTTATAAAAATCAATAAATCGCTTGCAAAATTCAAAATAAGTGTTTACCTTTGCAGTTCTACAATATTCTGACTATCATAGCGCAGGCTATTGTGGAACAACAAGTTATAAACAATCAACGATTAATAATGTAAAGAATATACTATGCCTTGGGGAATTATCATAGCACTTGTGCTGACACTGCTGGTGAGCCTGTTGGTCACAGGTATGAACGGACGTAAGAAACTGACGACCTTGTCGTATATTGTTCTGGCAGTGGGCTTTCTGCTGCTGTGGCTCGAGGCGTCGGGCCTGACGGGCGCCATCGAAGCCAAGCAGAACCTGACGGCCACGGTGGCCGGCGTGGGCGAAGGTGTGAACGACATAGCCACCGCCATGGGCGCCGACGAAATAGTCAACTACGGCGTGTCGGAGCTCTCGCAGCGCGTCAACGACCGCATCGAGCGCACCGCCAACCGCACCATCATCGTCTGCATCATCCTGATGGTGCTCACCTCGGTGCTGACCTATTTCATCACCGAACGCACCATGCAGGACGTGGGCGGCCGCCGAGGCCCCTCGCGCCGACGCGACGACGGCGAGGGCTACAGCACCAACACCCGCTTCGAGGACTTCTGATTGGGAAAACAAACAAAAATAAATCAATAAACAAACACACATCACTATGTCAAATCACCTTATCATCGGATTAGGCGGCACCGGCGGCAAAGTCCTGCGCGAGTTCCGCAAACGCATCTACGAAGAGTTCCGCACCATCGAGCCCGGCCACGGCCTGCACCTCGACTACGTCTATGTCGACTCGTCGCCCGCCGACCTCAACGACCGCAAGGATTGGAAGGTCATGGGTAAGAGCGTGCACCTGGGCGAGAGCCAGAAAGTGAACATCAACGGAATCAACGCCTCGATGCTGGAGAACATCAACATGTATCCCGGCCTGCAGGCTTTCCTCAACCCCGAAGACATCCGCATGATGCGCGAAAAGATGGGTCCGCTGATCAGCGCCGGTATCGGTGGCCAGCGCCGCCGCTTGGGCCGCACCCTGATTGCCAACAACCTGAGCGACAAGAACAATTCGCTCAACTTCGAGAGCGTTGTGCGTGGCGCCGTCAAGCGTCTGCAGCAAGACAGCGGCGATAGTGATGTGACCTTCCACATCTGCGCCGGTTTGGCCGGCGGCACGGGTTCCGGCTCCATTGTCGACGCCGTGACCCAGATACGCACCTGGTTCCCCTACAACCAAGACACCAAATCCTTCAAGATGCGCCTGATGGTGTACATGCCCGAGCAGACGATGGTGCACACCGACCACGACGCCGGCTTCTACCAGGCCAACGGCTACGCCGCCCTCTCCGAGCTCAACGCCATGAGCGTGGGCAGCTACAAGCCCGTCGACGTCAAGGGCGAGCGCGACATCTTCAGCGGCCAGGTGCAGCGCCTGCTGCAGAACCAGGAGCCCTTCGAAGCCTGCTATATCTACAGCAACGTCAACGAGCGCGGCAAGGTGCTCGAGCTGGGTCATGCGCTGCCCGCCGTGGTGGCCGACTTCCTGTTCCAGACCGTAGTGGCCAGCACGCTGGCCGGCGGCCAGGGCAAGATGGCCCGCATGGAAGGCTGCGAGAACGAAGGCGCTGGCCCCGAGGTGGATCAGTCGGGTGCCCGTACCCGCTCGCGCAAGTTCCTCAGCTTCGGTATCACCCGTGTGGCTTATCCCGAGAGCGAGGTGCGCGAATTCGTCACCTACAGCTATGCCACCCAGGCTGCCAAACAGCTCACCTATAACTATTGGCTCGACGGCCAGGGCTACAGCGAGCGCACCCTCGACGAGGTGGGCTCCGGCTATGTGGAGGAAATCAAGAGCCCGAAGAACCGCGGCTCGCTGATGCTCGACAACAGCCACCTGATGCTGTCGGAGATGATTATCGAGAACGACTCGAGCAAGAAGTGGAAAGAACTCGACAACACCTGGGAGACCCGCACCGCCCGCGAGGTGAACGACATCATGCAGACCGTGGCCGACAAGAAGACGTGGGTCAACGAGCTCACCGAGCGCTGCAAGAACTTCTTCGAGCGCGACTTCCGCAACCAGGGCGTCAAGACCTTCTACGCCAACCAGCGCAGAGAACTGAAGGCCTACGCCAAGTTCATCCGCCGCCACATCGAGAACAAAATGTTCACCGATTGGGCCACCGGCAACAAGTCGATGCTCGAGATTGAGAAATACATCGGCATCCTCATCGGCGACTGCAACGAGCGCATTGGCAAGTTCACCACCCAGAAGTCCAACCTGGCCAACGACGCCCTGCCCAAAGCCATCGACGAGATGAAGCTGCAGAAGATTGAGTACGACAACATCGGGTGGCTGCGCGACGCCATCACCGGTGCCTCGGGCAAGATTTTCGGCCGCTTCCAGACCGCCATCAGCGACTACTACACCACCACGACCCGCATGGAGGCCTACGACTACGCCAAGGAACTCCTCGGCGAAATCGTGCTCGAGCTGAGCAAGATGCAGGAAGGTGTGCGTGCCTTCAAGGACCGCATCGCCGAAATCAACGTCGAGGTGGAGAAGCAGGCTGCCAGCAAGTGCAAGACCCACGAGGACGAGGATGAGTCGAACATCAAGAAGTACGACCCCGAGAAAGTGCGCATGATTGTGCGTCAGTACACCTCCAACAAGGAATATCAGGAACAGACAGCACAAAGCGTCCGCAACAGCCTTATTGCCAACCTCGGCGAGGACGGCGAGCGTTCGTTTGCCAACCTGTATGACAAGACCGACTTCAACAGCGTGAGCGACACGGTACTCGACATCTGCACCGACAACGCCGTCAGCGCCATGGAGGAGACCGCCAAGAGCGACCCGCTGAGCCGCATGGTGGGTGTCAACATCCTTGACAAACTGAAACAAGAACTCACCAGCGAGGATCGCCTGGAACAGTTCGTCAAGCAGATTGTGCAGAACGCCAGCACCTATGTGCAGTTCAACGCCCAGGAGAAGAGCAAAGTCATCGCCGGCAACACCGGTGCCATGATGAGCATGGTGCAGGTGAGCATCCCCGCCGCCGATGAGAGCACCCAGGCCTTCCGCAACCAGCTGGTCGACGCCTTCATGAAGGCTGTCCCGGGCTTCACGCCGCAGGATGTGTCGACGCACTACAAACCCAACGAGATTGTGTGCGTGTGCGTCAACGCCGGCTTCCCGCTGCGCTACCTGGCCAACATGGTCACCCTGCGCGACAAGTACGAGCGCCTGTTGGCCGCCCCCGATGGTGCCTTCAACCGCATGGTGCTGCATACCGAAAGCGGCCTGCAGTTCCCGTCACTCTTCGAGAAAGACAGCCGCGACATCCGCAAGGAGGTTATCAAACCTCTGATGCTGGCTTACACCCTCGGTCTCATCCAGGAGCAGCAGAACCCCACCACGGGCGAACGCTTCTCGGCCATGAAGAAGAAAGATGTCTTCGGCAACGACGAGTGGGTCCCGCTCGGAAAAACCTTCGCCACGGTATGGGAAGCCCTGTCCAACGACTATGGCAAAGCCGTCGAACTGCAGAACCTGGTGCAGCGCACCCTGCAGACCGAGGCACGCAGCAACGACCAGAAGGCTGCCCTGAAGCCCATCCTGGGTCAGGTGCTGTCCACCTTGGTGAAGGACTCGCTCTGCGAAGGCAACGAATTCCATCCCGAGTTCCAGAAGTACAAGAACCTCGCCGTCGAGATTCTCAACAACGAATTAAAAGAAGCATAAACTTAAAAACAATAGAATATTATGGCACTAAAGAAAGGCGTCTGCAAGAACTTTGACAACTGCTCGCTTGCAGACAATAACGAAATCCAAGAGGTAGATTCTACCGAATTCAAATGCCAGGAGTGCGGCAAAGACCTGCACGAGCTGGAAGGCAAGACCAAGCCCTCGGGAGGCAACAAGAAACTGCCCCTGATTATCGCGGCTGCTATCGTGGTGCTCGGTGGCGGCGGTGCCGGTGCCTACTTCGGCCTCAACGGCAAGAAGGATAAAGCAGCCACCAACGACACCGTCATTGAGGCTGTCGAGGCTCCCGTTGCCGAAAAGAAAGCCGAACCCAAGAAGACCACTCAGGATACTCCCAAACAAACCACCTCGACCGCCAGCAAGAACCTCGGCTGGGCCAACTATCAAGGTCCTACCCAAGGAGGCGTTCCTCACGGTGTGGGCGGCTCGCTGAGAATCACCCAGAGCTACAGCATCGACCTGAAGGACGGTCGCGGCTCGAAGCTTGAGGTGAGCGCCGGCGAAACCATCGAGAACACCAAGTTCGAGAATGGCATCCTGCGTGCCGGCGAACTGCACCGTGCCGATGGCACCCGCAAGTGGTTCAACATCTAAAGCAAAGTGAACATCCATCGCTTATTGACGACCTTCGCCCTGAGCCTCCTGCTCCTTGTAGGAGGCTCGGCGACGGCCGTGGCCCAGACGGGGGTGGAGCAGCAGCACTACCGCTTTCTGCAGCGCCTGACCGAAGGCTACGCACAGGGTGAGATACAGGGCAAGCCTGTGGACACCTACCTGCGCGAGGAGAAGATTGCCTTCCTGCAAGGTGGCTTCAGCCAGCTGCAAGCGGCTTTGGCCGACAGCGCAGCAATTGAAATCAGCCTTGTCGATGGCAAACGCTATGCGGTGAGTTTCTTCCGTGGCGACCAGCGCACGGTCATCATCAGCTATCCCGCCTCCTACCAGCTCATCCTCGGCACTACCCTGATGGAAGCCGAGAACCGGCTGTTCGAGGATGTGTGGCGCACCCCGCTGCCTAAGGTGGAGGAACATCAGGTAGTGGAAGAGCTGCTTCAACAGATGGGCACAAGTGCTGTCTACCTGCTGGCGGGCTCCAGCTATGTTCTGCCCGAGCTGAACACCAACCGCTACTATGTCAAGAATGAGCACGGAAAGTTCGAACTGTTATACAGCGAGGACCTGCCCTTGGAGACCATGGCCAACCTGACCACCGGCACCGACATTGACAACCAGCTCATGCTCGACATACGCATGGTGAAGTACGGCTACCGCACCGAAGATGCCACCGTGCCGCTACGTCAGTGGGTGGCCTTCGGCATCGAGCAAGGATGCACCCCATTCTTCGGCGTCATCAGTTCGGAGGAGGGCAAGGTGGTCTGCGAATACGTGATGCAGAACGAGGCCCTCGGCTATGCCCATGTGATGAAGTTCGAGTTCAATCCCTCCATCCTTGTCGACCGCAAAGGCAACATGAGCGCGCGACTGAACAGCTATGTACCTATTTCCAATGTCAAATCATTATTTAAGGAAAATGAATATAAATAAATTCAAAAGGGTGGCCCTCGCGGCCGCAGCATTGCTGATGGGGTTCTCGGCCATGGCCCAGACCACCTCAAAGCAAATCAACCAGATTAAGCGCAGCCCCCTCTACCTCTACGCTGAAGCGACGATGGAGAGTGAGGAGGAAGCACAGAGCGTGGCCTATGAACTGCTGCTGCAGCAGGTGCAGGAATACATTGCCTCAAGCCAAATGCTCAGCGCCGCCGACAACGTGCTTATCAAGGACGTAAAGACCAAGGGCGAGTCGCTCAGCATGATGCGCGGCGAGATGCACCGTGTGTTTGTCTACGTCAAAAAGTACGACATTGAGGCAGTCACCAACACCGTGGCGGTGAACAACAACACCAACACGGCAGTGAACCTGCCTGCCCAAGGTATGACGAACACCACCCAAAGCACCTCAATGCCGACCGTCACCGAGACGCCTGCTCCCGCTCCAAAAGCAAGTCAGACTCAACCGCAACAGCAACAACAGCCCGCAGCCACTACCACAGGCAAGGTGGAGTCGCCCCTTACGGGATGGCAGCAGATGGCAATGGTGTCGTTGCTCGAGTGCCCCGACATGACGTCGGTACGCGCCAAACTGAACCGTCTGAAAGCCGAATACAAAATCAAGCGTTACGGCAACGCCGACAACTGCCCTTCGGCCGCCGATGCCTATTGGGCCATCTTCGACAGCAACGGCAAGTTGGTGACCATCCTGGGTCCTGGCACCACGCAGCGCATCGACTACAAAAACATGCAATATTCCTCGCTTAGCGAGTACAAAGGTATGAACGCACTTTGGTTTAACTTAGCAAAATAACAACAAAGATGAAAAAGATATTATTAGTATTGGCCATGCTACTCCCCTTTGCCCTGCACGCCCAGGACGAAGTTGCTTTCGAGTTCTCCGATGGCATCGACGGCACCATCAAGGCCACCATGGAGCAGAACACCACACGCCTGCTGACGGCCATCAACCGCGCCGAGTCGCGCAACGCCGACATCAACTACAGCGGCATTGGCATCGACAACCTTGCATCACAGAGCATCGGCATGATGTGGAACAACGTGCACTTCCGCGTGGTCGACGACGACATCGTGGAGCACTGCCTCCGTGTCAAGTCCAGCTCGGGCGCCGTCATCGGCTACCAGGTGCGCAACATCGCCGTGGAGATGAAGCCCCTCGACAACTCCTATGTGGGCGACCGCAACCAGGAGGTCTGCATCAACTTTGACCGCAACGGCAAAATCAGCGACTTCAACATCACCATGGGTCTGCAGCAATACCTGAAGATTATCAAGGAAGGTGAGAAACTGAACGACATGGACCGCCGCATGCAGATACTCCACTGGGTGGAGCAGTTCCGCAACGCCTACTGCCAGAAGGACATCAACTTCATGGAGAACGTCTTCAGCGACGATGCCCTGATTGTCACCGGTAAGGTGGTCAAGCGCGAGCACACCGACATGAAGCCCATCAGCGTGGAATACACCACCCAGGGCAAGCAGCAATACCTCGCCGGCCTGCGCCGCGTGTTCAAGAACAACGGCTACATCAACGTCAAGTTCGACGACATCGAGATTGTGCGCCACGGCGCTAAGCCCAACTACTACGGCGTCACGTTGAAGCAGGGCTGGTTCACCAAGAACTACAGCGACGAGGGCATCGTCTTTATCGTCTGGGACTTCACCGACGAGTTCCAACCCAAAATCATGGTCCGCACCTGGCAGCCCATGCAGATCGACGACAGCGAGGTCTTCACCCTCAACAACTTCAAACTTAACTAACTTCCATCATGAAGAAAGTACTGATAGCAGCCCTTACGGTCCTGCTCAGCTTCGGTGCCTTCGCCCAGGAACTGAAGGTGCTTGAGTTCCGTGCCGACATGACGATGACCGACGCGGTCAAGTATCCCAAAGAGGACGCCAACGGCGTGCGCTGCGGCCTCATCCGCATGGGCCTCGTCATCCCCGACGCACAGTTCGAGGGTGACATCATCTCGCAGGAATACAAAGACGGCGAGTGGTGGGTCTACATGATGAAGGGGGCCAATTGGATCACCATCAAGACCAAGAAGTACCTGCCCCTGCGCCACGAGTTCAACCCCATCGAGAGCAACGTCACCTACGTGATGAACATCGAACGCCCACAGATTGCCTACGACGGTCCCACCGGCACCGTGAAAATTGAGAGCAACATTAAGGACGTGGACGTCTATGTGGACGGCGAGAAGATGAGCAGCGTGACCCCTTACGAATACAAGGGCCCCGAAGGCAAGCACGACATCGAGCTGCGCGCCAAAGGCTACAACGACGAGCGCCAAACCGTGGACATCCAGCTGAACAAGAAAATTACCTGCAGCATGACCATGCACGCTGCCGGCACCTTCTCGCTCGACGGCATCAGCTACGAGATGGTCAAGATTGCCGGCGGCACCTTCACCATGGGTACCACCGACGTGCTCAACAAGGCCAACTTCAACGTAGCCGCTCCCCACGACGTGGTGCTGCGCAACTACAGCATCGGCGCCACCGAGGTGTCGCAGGCCCTGTGGGAGAAGGTGATGGGCAGCAACCCCTCGGTCTACCAGGGCGAGCCCAACCGGCCCGTGGAGAACGTCACCTACGACGACTGTCTCGAGTTTATCAAGCGCCTCAACGCCCGCTGCGGCACCCACTTCCGTCTGCCCACCGAGGCAGAATGGGAGTTCGCCGCCCGTGCCCGCGGCACCAACGACGGACAGAAAGCCCCCAAAGGCGCCATCTACAAGACCAACACCCCTGGCCTTGTCTCGGCCTGCGGCGAGAACGTGCTGAAGCTTAAAGGCATGGCCGGCAACGTGGCCGAATGGTGCTCCGATTGGTTTGGCTACTACCCCACCGAGCGCACCGTCAACCCCTCGGGTCCCGACCGTGGTTGGCACCGCGTGATCCGTGGCGGCAGCTATGACTCGCCGACCGACTATCCGCTCCGCGCCACCACCCGCAACCACATGGACCCCAACGACTCGGCGCCCACCGTGGGCTTCCGTCTCGCCATGGACGATTGAAAAAAGCAACGAACAATACAAAACAATACAAACATTTAAAATAAAAACAACACCATTATGAAGAAAGTATTCACCTTTGCGCTGTTAGCGCTGATGGGTATGTCGTTCTGCTATGCCCAGTACACCAAAGAGAAAGTCACCGTCGCCGTCGGCGAGTTCACCGGCAAGAATGCTTCCGCCATGCGCTCCGCCGCCCTGACCGCCATGCCCACCTGCCGCGTCAATGCCGTTGACCTGAACAACGTTGACAAAGACAAAGTGGACTACATCATCACCGGCCGCATCGCCGACCCCACCACCGAAAAGAAAACCAGCACCCTCACCGGTGACTATTGGGCCACCACCGTCAACTTCAACCTGCAGATTACTGACGCCCGCACCGGCAAAGTGATGGCCACCCGCGACGCCAGCAGCATTGGTACCGACAACGGCAGCAAGGATGCTTCCATCAACGACGCCCTCAAGTTCCAGGACCAGGATATGCGCCGCCTCATCGACAAAGGCTGCCCCGTGCGCGTTCCCCTCGTGGGCATCAACGAAGCCAAGAAGGACAAAGCCAACACCGCCTACATTGAGGGTGGCGAAATAATCGGTGTCTGCGACGGTCTCTATTTCGACGTGCAGGTCGAGACCGAAATCGCCGGCAAGAAGGTCTACAAGACCATCGGCACCGCCAAGGTGAAAGAGGTGATGGGCGAGGAAATGTCCGAAATCACCATCACCAAAGGCAACAAGGAAATCAAGACTAACTTCGACGAAGGCATCCAGATGGTCGTCACCTCCAAGGAGGAGCCCTGGCTGCACTTCTAAACAGCACTTATCATGAGGAAACTCTTAACATTGGCCGTTCTGGTGCTGTCGCTGTTCTCGGCGGCAGCCCAGAACACCTATGACGGCAAGGCCGTGCTGCTGGAGCACAAAGGCAAACAGGCCCTCTTCGCCGTCGAGGTGGAGGTGGACAAGAAAGGCGACATCGAAGCCTGCGCAAGCGAAGCGCTGATGTATATCCTGCTCACCGAAGGCGTGCCCGGCATCAACGGCGGCGAGAAACTGATGCAGAAGGAGAACAAATATTGGCTCTCGCACACCTTCTTCACCGGCAAGAACGCCCCCTACAAGCCCCACATCGCCGGTGCGCAGCTTGAGGACGAACCGCGCCAAACGCCCACAGGGCGCTATCGTGGCTCGGTATACATCAACCTCAACTACGATGCGCTGCTCCGTCAATTGGTGGGCTACGGCGTCCGCAACAAATAGCAACTCCGGCTTTTCAGAAGACATCCCCTAAGTCCCCGTAGGGGACGATAGCCAATAGCCGTGGGTGCAAACCCACGGAAACGAAACGAAGAAGCCATTTAAGCCCCGTAGGGGCGACACATAACAATCAACGTAGTGCCGCCCCTACGGGGCTCTGTTATTGTCAGGTCTCTGTACCGTGGGCTTACGCCCACGTCTAAACACTGACGCCCTTAACAGGGCTATGTAGTCTTACGAAGAACCCCCATTATAGTTTATAGGGCGGCCTGGATAGCCATCTCATACAGTTCGGCAGGGCTGATGCCCATCGCCTTGGCCTGTTTGGGCACGATGCTCTCCGCGCTCTGGCCCGGAATGGTATTGACCTCGAGGAAATAAAGCTCATCGGCAGCCATGTCGTGGATAAAGTCGAAGCGCACGATGCCACGACAGCCCAACAAGTCGTAGAGCTGCGACGAAACCTCTTGAATATGCTTTGAAATACGCTCGTCGACTTCGGCGGGCGTTACTTCATTACTGAAGCCCTGATACTTGGCCTCGTAGTCGAAGAACTCATGGCCTCCCTTGGGGATAATCTCGGTGATGGGGAAGACCAGCTTCTCGCCGTCGGCCTTGCGGAACACGCCGCAGTCGAACTCGCGCCCCTTGATGCACTCCTCCACCAGCACGGCATGGTCCTCGGTGAAGGCCTCGCGGATGGCGGGCAGCAGGTCCTCCTCGCGCTTCACCTTGGTGGTGGCCACACTGCTGCCACCGGCAGCCGGCTTGACGAAGACCGGCAGCGTCAGCGTGAAGAACGCAGTGTCCTTGGGCTCCTCGTTGAGCAGAATGGATTTGGCCACCTTGACGATGCCGAAGCTCTTCACCACGGGGTTGCAGAAACCCTTGTGGAAGGTGAGGCTCGAAGCGTAGAAGCCGCAGGTAGTATACTTGATGCCCAGCATATCGAAATAGCCCTGCAACACGCCGTTCTCGCCCGGGTTGCCGTGAATGATAATGAACGCCAGGTCGAAATGAATTGTTTGATTGCCTGATTGCGTGATTGCTTGAATAGTGAAGTTACCGCGGTCTACAGGGCGGTGCTCCTCCCCGTCGAGCCAATACCATCCTTCGCGCTCCACCACAATCTTGTATACATTATACTTATTATGGTCCAGCTGACCGTACACCTGGTTGCCGCTGGCGATGCTGATATCGTGCTCGCCGCTGTAACCACCCATGACAAGTGCTATGTTCTTTTTCATATCATTCCTATTAATAATTCCATAACGTTACCCTATGCCTATTTATTGTGTCCGCCCCTTCTCCAACTGTTCAACAGCAGTTCTTCAACAGTTCTTCAAGAAAAAGTTGAAGAACTGTTGAAGAACTGTCGTCGAACAAATGAAGAAAAGCAGGAGTCACCACCAGCCGTTCTCCGACCGTTCAACGGCCGTTCTTTGGTCGTTCTTTGCTTTTTTCCAAAGAACGGACAAATATCAACCGAAAAACAGTAGGAGTCAGTGCGGGGCTGGGCTATTTCAATCCTGCAAACGCTCAAGGGCCTTTATAGCAGCATCACTGCCTTGGGCCGCCGCCCTGAGGTACCATTTTTCCGCTTCAGCCTTGTTTTTCTTCACGCCCCAGCCATATTCATACATAGCGCCCAAACAAAACTGTGCATGGTCATTCCCTTGGTTCGCAGCCTTGCTGAACCATTCAAATGCTTTCTGATAGTCCTTTTTTACCCCTCGCTTACTAAAATACATTACCCCCAGATTGCATTGTGCCTCGGCATCACCTTGATTGGCAGCTTTCGTGTACCACTCAAACGCTTGTGAATAATCCTGCCGAACACCAATCCCATTCTCATATATCACACCCAAAAAGTTTTGTGCGGGAGCAAAACCTTGATTTGCAGCCTTACTGAACCATTCAAAGGCTTTCGTGTAATCTTGCGACACTCCCACACCATTCCCATACATCACTCCCAAATTGGTTTGCGCATAATAATCACCTTGGCCTGCTGCTTTGCTATACCATTCAAATGCTTGCATGTAATCCTGCGACACACCTTGGCCATTATAATACATATTCCCCATTTCGTTCTGTGCCGAGGGCCGACCCTGGTCAGCTGCAAGGCGGTACCACTTGACTGCTTCGGTATAGTCTTTTTGAACACCCAAACCTTCAAGATATATATATCCCATTTTCAACTGACAACCGGCATCCCCCCTGTCAGCCCCTTGACTATACCACTTGAAGGCTTGCGCATAGTCTTTTTCAACGCCCTCACCATAAAGATATGCGTAACCGATATATTTCATGGCGGTGACATTGCCTTTGGCTGCTACCTGACGGTAGAGGTCGAGGGCCTTTGTGTAGTTCTTCTCGCCGTAGTAACGGTCGCCTTCGGCCATCAGAGAGTCAATGCTTTGGTCGGGCGTGAGCGTGAGGGCTATTTCCTGCCGCTTCAGGTAAGGGCTGACCTTGACGGTGGTGGTCAGCTTTTGGTAGCCGTCGGCTTTAACCTCTACCGTGTGCTCCCCGGGCTCGATGCGGAAGGTGTTGGTGTTGCGCTCTGTGGCGTATCCGTCTATCAAGTACTCTGCCATCGGCGAGTTGCAGGCGAAGGTAACGCCCACCTTGCCGTCCTCAATCTCGCCCGCATATGAAAGCGTCAGCACATAGGTATTCTTCTTCTTGAGGCCCATAATCTCGGGGTCATAGTCGGCAAAAACCACCTCCGTCGGCAGGAAGAAGTCTGAACGGACAGTGAGGCTGCGCGTGCCCTCGCAGAGGTAGACCCAATACTCGTTCTTGCCGCGCGAGTCGGTGCGGATAATCCAATCGCTCTTGAAGTTGACGGTGTTGTCGATAATCATCACCTTGACCAGCGCGCAGGGATTGAGGTTGTTGTCGAGCACCTGGTGCTCCGAGGTGGCGGCGGTGGCGTCGAAGGGGTCGAGCCTGAAGCTCTCCACCACCAGGCCCTGCTGCGCCCCCGCGAGGCGGGCGGCCAGCAGTAGAACGAGAAGAACGGCTATTCGTTTCATCTATTGCTTGTATTTGTTGTTAATCTTCTTTGGGATGCAGGGGAATGTGGCGCTCCTGCTTGTGTTGCTTGCGGTTGAATTGGGCCTGCTGGCGGACGGCGCCGACCATGGTGGCACGCTGGAAATGCTCCCAGACAATTTCGACGGCCAGGTCGGAGGGGTGGCACATGTCGGACCCGAAGTAGCGATAGTCGCGCAGCTCGTCGAGGACCAGCTCGTAGGCGGGGTAGTAGACAAGTGATGAGTGATGAGCGACGAGCTCATCAATGGCCAACAGAAGGGTGCTCTTGCTGAGCTGGTTGCCGTGAAGGCCGTCGGCCATGTGGCGTATAGGGCTGACGGAGAAGAGGACGATGAGTTGCGGATAGAGGGCGTGAAGCTCATCGAGCAGCGGATGCCAAAGGGCTACGATGTCGTCCACCGTCATGCGGCGGCGAACAAACTCCTGCTGCGGCACCTTGTGGCAGTTGGCCACCACCTGCCCTTCGCGCTCGAATATCCAGGCGCTGCCGAAGGTGACCATGAGCAGCTTGGCGCTGCCGAGGGCCTGATGGGCCTGATGAATGCGGCTGTTGCATACCTCGAGAGTTTCCTCGGGCGTGGGCCGCGAGAAGCTGCCGTGGTGGTGCCATGAGTGGTAGAGGTCGTCTTGGAAAACCAAGTCGGCGGCGGTAATCTCACGGTCATCGATAAGGCGGTGGAGCGCCGTGGCGATGGAGGCGGGGTTGTAGAGGGTGCCGAAGGGGTTGAGCTCGACGTAGAAATCGCCGTCGCGCAGGCGTTTGCCTATCTCGTCGGCAAAGCAAGAACCGAGGCTGACGATGCCGGTGGCAAAGTCAATCCTGAACGGCATGTGGGGCACAGGAACGGAGGTGGTGAGCGGCGGCATCATGACTTCTGCTGGGGTTTAATGTCATACACACCCTTGATTTTCTCCAGGTCGGCCAGCACGTCGCGGGCAGTGACACGGAGACTCGGAGAACCCATGGTGAGCGAGAGGTTGTGCACCGGATCAATAACCGTGGCTTGCAGCGCCACTTTGCCCTTATGCTTCTTGGCCAGCCGCTCGATGGCGTTGCAGAAGTCGGCGTCGATGTCGGAGAGGTTGACCTTGAAGGTGAGCTTGGAGGTGTAGCGGTCCATCACGTTGGCGAGGTACATCATGGTATTGATGTGCAGCTTGGAATAGACTCGCGGGTTGCCGTTCTTGTCGGTGTAGTTGCGGATGGTGATGCGGCCGCGGCAGTAGATGAAGGTGTCGTCCTGGAAGAAGCCGGCAAAGTCGCCATACTCCTGTCCGAACAGGCGGAGCTCATAGCTGCCGCTGTAGTCGTCGATGGTCATGCTGCCGAAGCCTTCGCCTGAGCGCGAAGTCATCTTCTTGCAGTCGGAGACGAGACCCGCAAAGCGCACTTCGCGTTCACCCAGGGCTTCGAGGTTGGCAAGTTTGTCGACGGTGATGTCGGTCATCCAACGCATCTCGAACTTGTAGTCGTCGAGGGGGTGGCCACTGAGGTAGGTGGAGATGACCTCCTTCTCGTGCTTGCACCTGACGATGTTGGTCCAAGGCTCGCACTGCGGCACAGGCGGATGGTCCTCCTCGGACAATTCGCTGCTCATGTCGAAGATGCTCATCTGGGCCGAATTGGCACCGTCCTGGCGCCGCACAGCCCAGCGCACCAGCTGATCAAGGTAGGTGGGGGTAGTCTCCAGCTCGTTCTCCTTGAAGAAGTACTGCGCACGGTGCATATCGCCAACGCCGTCGAAGGCGCCGGCCTTGACCAGCACCTCTATGTTCTTGCGGTTGACGGCGTGCATGTCCACCCGCTTGAGGAAGTCGAAGATATCTTTGTAGGGACCATCTTTCTCGCGTTCGGCAATGATGACGCTGCTGGCTGCCTCACCCATGCCGCTGATGGCCTGGAGTCCGAAGCGGATTCGACCCTCGCTGTCGACACTGAAGTCCATGTCGCTTTCGTTGACCGACGGGGCTGCCACCTCGACGCCCTGACGGCGGCAGTCATCCATCAACTCGCGCACACGGCTGATGTCGGTCTGCGCCGAGGTCATCACGGCCGCCATGTATTCGGCGGGATAGTGTGCCTTGAGGTAGGCCGTCTGGTAGGCCACCCACGAATAGCAGGCGGCGTGGGACTTGTTGAAAGCGTAAGAAGCGAACTTCTTCCACTCCTCCCAGATCTTAGAGAGTATCTCCTTGGGGTGGCCGTTCTTCTCACCGCCCTCATAGAAGAGCATCTCCAGCTCGTTCATCTTGTCAATCTGCTTCTTGCCCATGGCCTTGCGCAGGGTGTCGCTCTGACCGCGCGTGAAGCCCGCCAGCAGGCGGCTCAGGAGCATGACCTGCTCCTGGTAGACGGTGATGCCATAGGTATCCTTGAGATACTTCTCCATCACAGGAATATCGTACTCAATAGGCTTGCGCCCCTGCTTGCGGTCGATAAACTCGGGGATATTATCCATGGGGCCCGGACGATAGAGGGCATTCATAGCGATAAGGTCGTCGATGACATGCGGCTGTAATTCGCGTAGGTACTTCTGCATGCCTGCCGACTCGAATTGGAACACGCCAACAGTGTTGCCCTCACAGAAGAGTTTGTAGGTGAGCTCGTCGTCCAGCGGCAGGTGGTCCACGTCGATGTCGATGCCCAGCCGCTTCTTGACCATACGCACACAGTTCTTGATGATGGTGAGGTTCTTGAGTCCCAGGAAGTCCATCTTGATGAGGCCAACATTTTCCACCACATGGCCGTCGTACTGTGTCACCAGCACATCCTCGCCGCTCTCCTTGTCGTTGATGACGCACACCGGCGCCACGTTGGTGATGTCCTGCGAGCCGATGATGACGCCACAGGCGTGGATGCCTATCTGGCGGTTGGTGTCCTCCAGCTCCTCGGCGTAGGTAAGCATCTGCTTCAGCTTCACGTCCTCGCCCTCCATGATGCGGCGCAGCTCGGGAACATACTTGTAGCAGTTCTTCAGGTTCACCTTGGGCGACTTGCCCTTCTCGTCCTTGACGTTGTCGGGGAAGCCACGGTCGGGGATGAGTTTCTTCAAGTCATTAACAGTATTGAGAGGTATCTTCTCCACGCGCCCCACATCGGCGATACTGCTCTTGGTGGCCATGGTGCCGTAGGTGATGATGTGGGCCACACGCTCCTTGCCGTACTTCTGCGTCACCCAGTCAAGCACACGTCCACGACCGGCGTCGTCGAAGTCCACGTCGATATCGGGCAGCGAGATGCGGTCAGGGTTGAGGAAACGCTCGAACAGCAAGTTGTAGCGCATCGGGTCCAGGTCGGTAATCCACAAGCAGTAGGCCACAACGGAACCGGCCGCACTGCCGCGGCCCGGGCCCACACTGACGCCCAACTCCTCGCGCGCAGCACGTATATAATCGCTCACTATTAGGAAGTAGCCAGGGAAGCCCATCGTCTTGATGGTGTGAAGCTCGAAGGTGATGCGCTCGCGCAATTCATCGCTCAGTTCATCGCCGTAGCGCTTTCTGGCACCCTCCCAAACAAGGTGCTCCAGATAGTCGGCCTCGAACTTGATGCGGCGCAACTTATCGTAGCCGCCAAGTTTCTTAATTTTCTTCTCGGCAGCCTCCTGACTCATCACCACCTCGCCCTTCTCGTTGCGCGTAAACTCGTCGAAGAGCTGCTGGTCGGTGAACTTGGCGCGCCACTCTTCCTCGGTGCCGAAACTCTCGGGGATGGGGAACACCGGCATCAGGGGGTCGCTGTCGATGCTGTAGACCTCCACCTTGTCGGCAATTTCCATCGTGTTGGCCAAGGCCTCGGGCAAGTCGGCAAAGACGGTCTCCATCTCCTCGGGGCTCTTCAGCCACTCCTGTTTGGTGTAGTGTAGACGGTTGGGGTCGTCATAGTCCTTCTGAGTGGCCAAGCAGATGAGGTGGTCGTGGGCATCGCCGTGCTCCTCAAGCACAAAGTGGGTGTCGTTGGTAGCTATAATCTTGATATTGTGCTTGCGGGCCAACTCAATGAGCACGGGTTCCACCTTCTTCTGAAACTTATAGGTGTCGTAGTTGGCGTTGGGCTTGTCGGTCTGATGGCGCATCAGCTCGATGTAGTAGTCGTCGCCGAACACCTCCTTGAACCACAGCACCGCACGCTCGGCCCCTTCCAGGTCGCCACGCATGATAAGTTGCGGTATCTCGCCGCCCAGACAGGCGGAGCAGACGATGAGACCCTCATGGTATTGCTTCAGCACCTCGTGGTCGATACGCGGACGGTTGTAAAAGCCCTCCGTATAGGCAATGGAGGCCAGCTTGCACAACGAATGGTAGCCTTGAAGGTTCTTGGCCAGCAGGATAAGGTGGTAGCCGCTGCTATCCACAATGCGGTCACGGCCCGTCTCGGGGTTTATCTCCTTCAGGTTCTTGTCCTTGTCGTGCAAGCTGCGACGAGCGCAGTAGGCCTCGGTGCCCACAATGGGCTTGAAGGCAGGCTCCCCTTCGGCACGGCCCTTGTTCACCTTGTTGACAGTATCGAGGAAGTCCTTGATGCCAAACATATTGCCGTGGTCCGTCAGGGCCATGGCATACATGCCGTCATGACGGGCCTTGTCGACTAGGTCAGGTATCTTCGACATTCCATCGAGCATCGAATAGTGCGAATGTACATGCAAGTGAGTGAATTGGGCCATAGTATGGGAATTTATCTGTTAAAAGTCCTCTTCGTCGCCAGCATAGACGGTCTTGCTGAAGTGGGTGAGCCAATCGGAGACTTCGCTGCGGCTGTTGCCGATATGATAACGGAAGATGCCGAGGCCGTCTTTCTCAACACGGCGCTTCTCGGCGGGGACCGACTTGATGGCGTCCTCAAACACACCCATCGAAGAGTAGATTGTCAAGTCTTGTGAGAGAATATCGTAGCGGAAGAAATACCAATGGTCGCGCGCAGCCTCCACATAGAGGGTCATCTGCTGGGCATTACCGCGCTTGGTAATCTGCGCCTTGAAACGCACCTGGAGGCCAAGAGACTTGTCGCCCGAAGCCACAAGGCCCACCTTGCCGTCGGCATAGAGGCCGAAGCCCGGCAGATGCTGCCAACGGACGTTGTCGAAGAGCAACATGCTACGCATAGCCTCAGGCACTCGCTCGAGGCGACCCTCTGAACTATAGGCGGCATAGGCGGCAGCTCCCTTCTCGGTGCCGAGGTGGTACATCAGCGCATGGCGCATCTCAGCGTTGGAGGTAGGGCTGGTGGGAGCCAGGCGGAGGTCATCCTTGAGGGCGTCGACCATAGTGGCGACAGCCTCGGGGGCCAATGGGAAGGAGAAGCCGAAGACGGTATTCAGGCGGTCCTCGTCGGAACGCTGGATGCCCACAGAAGCGCTACCATAGGCGTAAAAGTTGGCCTGGGTGCGCTTGAGAGAGAGGTTGACAGGACCTTCTCCCTCGACCACACAGCCGTCGGTTCGCATGGCGAGGTAAGGTTCGGTGACGGCTTCGGGGTCGTCGACCTTCTCTTCGGAACCAATGATGTAGGTGCGGCTGTCGGGCAAATAGGCCAGCACGCCGTGGGCACCGAGCAACTCGTTGTCGGCGGCGCGTTCATTGGTGAGGAAGGCAGCGGTGGGCTTAAGGGTGCCCTTGTCGAGGAGTATGGAAGCGGTAATGCGTTTACCACGCCAATCGGTAGGCAGTTCAGGCACAGTGATGTGTATGTCATCGGGGTCGGTATAGCCGGCATAGGCCAGCAGGCCCGTTTGCTCGCGCGGGATGCAGGTCTGCAGCAGACGCACACCGCCTTCGAACCAGAGCAACTGCTTGTCGCCTTCCATACGCACCTTGCCGGCAAAGGCAAAGGCGGGGCTGAGGTTGATGGTGGCGGTTTCGTTGACGGTGCCGTTGCCTACAGTAGTGCCGTTGACAACGTTTATATCACTGAGATAGATACGCTGCGGCTCGGAGGCTGGCTCAACTGTCGGCGGCCACTCGATGTAACCCTTGCCATTATAACTGTTGGCACCATTGACAACGAGGTAGGCATCGCTGACGAGGTGCCAGGCATTGGTGCGGTCGCAAAGGATGGTGGCATTGTTGAGCGGACGCATAGCGCCGCCCTTGTCGATGTGGAGGGTGTCGGCGGCAGGAGCAATGACGGCGTCAGCCACAGGAATAAGGTAGGCACCGGTGGCGGTAAGGTCGGCGGCATTGTAACGGTAGGTGGAGAGGAGGGCGTTCCAAGTGAGGCCATTGCGCTTGGGGTCGGTGCTCACGAAGCGCACACCGGGCATATCGTCGGCTTTAGGCAGACGCATACGGATGTCCATGCCATCGAGTCCCTCAGAGGTACCTCGTGTAGCGTTGCTGATGTCAAGCACCTTGCGGTCCATATCCCATGAGAAGTGGTCGGCATAAGCCTCATACTGCATCAGCTGCAACTCGGTGATTTGCGGTCCACCAGGCATGGTGAGGTCGGCGTGACGAGCATCATAGTCGACGTGCGACTGCACTCGCTTGGCCGAGAAGGCAACGTTACCGAAGGTGGTGCTACGCAGGGTAAAGTCGCTGACGGTGGCGTTCATCTCGCGCGCCAGCAGGTCGAAGCGGTTGCTGACGAGGGTGCCCTCCTTGACGGTGGCAGTGCCGGCAGCCATTGCGCCTTTGGGCATCACCGCCATGTGGCCGCGCAGCTGGGCGTCGGAGTGATACATGGTCAGGGGACGGCCCTTGCCGAAGGTAGTCACATCGAGCGAATCGCGATAGGGCAGCCAATGGAGCGACGTGCGACCTCCCTGGACATCAGGATACCCCTGCTCCTCACGGACGAAGAAAGTATCGGTGACGGCCAGCGCCGAGTCGGGCAGGAAGAGGAAGTCGTCGGAAGCGGCACGCGACACGATGTAGTCGAGTTTGCCTTTGCCATGCAGACCGTGACTGTCGAGACGGATATTCTTGCCATAGGTACCACGTCCACCGTAGGCAGGCAGTCCGCCGGCAGGGGTCTCGGTGTTAAAGCCGAGGAAGTAGTCCTGCTGCACCTTCAGGGGCTCGACAATGTCAGGGAAGATACCGGCCGAGGTGAGCACACCATTGAACTGCAGGCTGTCGGTGACGAAGTCAGCCAAGCTGTTGATGGTGAAGGGGTGCAGTGTGTAGTAGAAGCTCTCCCGCTTGTATTGCCCGTTCTGGATGGCCTTGCGGTCGTAGTAGACATAGCTGTTCTCGCGGCTCACAAAGATGGGGTATTCCTTGTTCTTGGTGAGGCCGCTGTGATTGTCGGGCCGGTCGACCTGCAGACTGCCCACCAGACCGCTCAAGGGAGTGCGCACCAACTGCTCGTAGTCGGGATTGACAAAGTCGGGCACATAGAACTCCACCTTGTTGATGGTGGGCATATCGAAGGCAAAGCCCTCATAGTTGAAGTCACAGTCGGTGACCTGCATAATGAACTTGCCGCACTCCACCGTGCCGCTGAAGTGTATATTGCGGTTCTTGCCCACATGCACCATGCGGCCCGAAACGGAATCGGGGCGCACCACCACCGCGTGACTGTCGCTGACCACAAACTGCTCCACCCCACGGATGGTGAGGTCATAGTCGTTGAGGCTCATCCGGGCGTTGACGCCACGGGTGGTGCTTTCAAGCGTCAAGGCGTCATAGTCGAAGCCCTTGGCATGCGAAAAAGCTTTGACATAGTCTTCCAACTTGTCTTTGACCAGCACACGACCTGTCATCTCGTTGTAGCTGACCAAACCGTGACGGCAGAGGGTATGTATCATCAACAGTGTCTGGCTCTCGTCGAGGCCGATATAGTTGCCGAATTTCTTGACCGAGAAATAGTAATTGTTACCCTCGGCATAGTCGTACACACGCTGCACGGGGCTGATCTCGTCGATGCCCTGTATATCGCGATACTTGCGGTAGGTGTAGTAGTTGCTGCTCTCGAAGGTAGAGGTGCTGAGTGCCCCTTCGGCGGCCAGCGCCGAGAACTCGAGGCGGTCCTTGTCTGTGAGCCATACGATGCTCTCGCTGTAGATATCCAGCTGATGGTAGGTGTCGATATAGGGGCTGTAGAAGTTGCGCTGCTGGTTGTTGACGAGCGTTACCTTGCGCTCGGCCGGAATATAGCGCACCGTGACGCCGGTATTGGTAATGGAGTCGTCGCTGCCGATATAGAAAGCCACCTGCGCGTTCTCGGCACTGAGACGCTCAGGGGTGATGGTGAACTTCAGCGAGGTGACGCTCAGCTGGGGCTTGCCGCCACGGTTGAAAATGAGGCTGGCGGGATGCTTGCTGCTGGCAGTGATAAACTTGGAGCCGTTCATCATGAAACTGCCGCTGTAATCCACATCGGGCATGATGTTGCGGATGACGAAATCGCGCTGGTAGCTGCGGAAACGGGGGTAGGTGTATTTCTCGGGCTCCATCGAGCCTTGCATGGCCTCCTCCACACGTCCAAGAATGGCTTGGCTGAAGTAGTGCGTATTGACGAACTGCACACTGTCGGCGGTGAACTTGGGGAACTTCACCTCGGCCTTGTAGCGGCCCAGGTCGGCATAGCAGGCTTCGGCTCCCAGGCCTGTGCGGGCCCAATCGAGGCGGCCGCCCTGGCCACGCCAGAGGCCGTCCTTGTAGTCGAACACACCCACGGTGCCGTGAATGGCGTTCCAATCCTTCGAGGAGGCATAGTGCAGGTCCGACGGGCTGTCGAACCACACGCGGACACTCCCCTCCTCCACGCCGAGGCGGAAGGGGGTCTTGTTGTCGAAACTCCACTCGCTGCTGCTGGAGCGGTAGAGCACACGCTCGCTGAGCAACAGGTCACTCCACGTCACAAAATCAACCGTATACTTGGCTTTGGCGTTGCGCTTGGAGTAGGTCTCCAGGGCCATCATCCAGCCACCGAAGTTGTCGCCCGCATTGGCATAGGCCGTCATCACGCGTGCCAGGTCGCCAATCTCGGGGTTACCCTTCATCTTGGACTTGACCGCATAGATGAAGACATTCACCACACGTTCCTGCATGCGCTCGTCCATTGCGTTGTAGGCCGAGCCGAAGGCCTCGATGGTGCGCTTGTTCTCTTTCTGCTTGTCGCTGTCGGGCGCATTGCCGTTCAGGTAATTCAGCAGCTCAGCCGGCAGTTCTTCCACACTGAAGTTGGGCACCGAACTCCTCTGCGCCAACACGGGGAGACACAGCAGCAGGGCAAAGGCTATAAGGATGTATTTCTTCATAATTGTCAAGTGTTTCAACCTACCGAAGCTTTTAGTTTCTCAGCGTTTTCGGCCAGCTGGAGGGCTTCGATGCAGTCCTCAATGTTGCCGTCCATGAAGTCGGGCAGGTTGTGCATGCTCCAGCCGATGCGGTGGTCGGTGACGCGGCTCTGGGGGTAGTTGTAGGTGCGCACCTTCTCGCTGCGGTCGCCCGTGGCCACCATTGTCTTGCGCTTGCTGGAGAGTTCTTCCATGTATTTGTTGTACTCGCGCTCGTAGAGACGTGTGCGCAGGATGCTGATGGCCTTCTCCTTGTTCTTAATCTGGCTCTTCTGATCCTGCATGCTGACCACAATGCCGGTGGGGATATGGGTCAGGCGCACCGCCGAGTAGGTGGTGTTCACGCACTGCCCGCCGGGGCCGCTGGCGCAGAAGGTATCCACACGCACATCGTTCATGTTCAGCTCCACATCGAACTCCTCGGCCTCGGGCAGCACCACCACGCCGGCGGCGCTGGTGTGGATGCGGCCCTGGGTCTCGGTGGCGGGCACGCGCTGCACACGGTGCACACCGCTCTCATACTTCAGCAATCCGTAGACGCCCTCGCCGGTCACCGTGAAGGTGATGTCCTTGTAGCCGCCCGAGGTGCCCTCGTTGAAGTCGGTGACCTCCACTTTCCAGCGCTTCTTCTCGCAGTAGCGGGTGTACATGCGGAAGAGGTCGCCGGCGAAGATGCAGGCCTCGTCGCCACCCGTGCCGCCACGTATCTCCACCACGGCGTTCTTCGAGTCCTGCGGGTCGGCGGGGATGAGCAGTATGCGTATCTCGTCCTCCATCTTGTCACGGCGCTCCTGGCTGGCGGTGAGCTCCTCCTTGGCCATCTCGCGCAACTCGGGGTCTTTCTCGGTCTCCAACAGTTCTTTGCACTCGCTGATGGTGTCGAGCAGCGCCTTGTAGTCCTTGTAGGCCTTCACCACAGGCTGCAGCTCCTTGTAGTCCTTGCTGAGCTTCACATAGCGTTTCATGTCGGCCGTCACCTGCGGGTCATTCATCTGCCCTTCAATCTCCTGATAACGGGCGTATATAGCTTCGAGTTTGTCTAACATAGTCCTTTTTGTTTTAAAATATAATAACGGGAACAATCCTCTTTTATTGCATCCTAACTCCTACTTTTCTTCGAATGTTCTACATCAGTTCTTCAACAGTTCTTCAATAATTTCTTGAAGAACTGTTGAAGAACTGATGTAGAAGGGTTGGAAAAGGGGCGGAGTCATCCCTAACGCAGGAGGGTGACAGTGCCTTTGACGGGGTAGCGGTAGGTATCGGAGGAGGCAAGGCGGTAGCTGAAGACGTAGACATAGGCGCCCTGCGGCAAGGGCTGGCCGTGGAGGTCGGTGCCATCCCACTCGAACTGCGGGTCGGTCGTGGTATAGACAAGCTGGCCGCGCCGGTCATAGATATAAATCTCGAACTCGAGCAGCTGCTGGTTGGAGCTGAGGAAGAAGCGATTGTTGTCCGCGCCGCCAGGGAAGAAGATGTTGGGAATCCAGAGGGTGGCGGCGGCAAGGCCAATGGTGACGCTGGTGTCGGCACAGCAGTCGGCATAGTTGCAGGTGTGGAGGGTGATGGTGACACCCTCGGTGGGCACCGAGAGGAAGCTATGCGAGAGATGCAGGCCGCTGAGCACGGTGCCGTCGGAAAGGTACCAGGTGCTGTACATGGCCCCCTCGGTGAGGTCGTTGAGGTTGACCACGGGGTGGTCCATGTCGAGCGGATTGGGAGTGACCGAAAGCTGCGGCACGGGATATTCGCTGACGGTGATGGCCACCGAGATGTCTTCGACCTGGCAGAGGCTGAGGGGCGAGGTGTGGAGCGTATAGACGCTGTTCACCTCGGGGCTGAGATACACTATCGGGGAGCCCTGCTGGGCATCCAAGTCGCTGTCGGGCGGCTCGGCCGACCACTCAAACCAGGCCGAGTCAAGCTGGCGGTCGTCGCGGAAGGCCTCGAGTCTGAGTGTGTCGCCGAGGCAGAGCACGCCGTTGGCAGGGTCTGTGAGTATGCGGGGCTGCTGGTAGATGTAGACGGTGTCGCGGCTGGTGTATACGCACCCACATCGGTTGGTGGTGGTGAGGGCCACCTCGTGACTCCCCTCGGGCAACGCGGTGAGAACGAGCATGGTGTCGCCCGTGTTGGTGACATAATCGGGGTTGAGGCTTGAGAGGGGCTGCCCGTTGACGGTCCATTCGAGGTGGAGCGTCCCGTCGGCCATTTCGGCGCGGGCGGTGCTGTCAATCAGCGTGCTGACCGCAAGCGACCTGCCGTAGCAGAGGCTGTGTGCCGAGAGGCGGATGGGTATCGGCGTGGGGCCACGGGGGGTGACGACGGTGCGCTTTCCACCACCACAGGTGGTGCCAACGCTGTCATAGGGGATAACGAAGACGTGCTGCTCGATGAGGAAAGGACGGGCCTCCGGGAAGACGTAGCGCACGGTGTTGCCATAGAGGGTGTCGAGGGGCTCGTTTCCGTAAAGGTCGTTGTAGATGATGTAGTAGGTGGCGGCAGTGTCTATCTCGTCGCCAATAGGGGCGGTGGAGGTGCCGGTGAAGGTGATGCCCAAGTCACACGAGTCGGTCCAGGTGAACTGTGGCATAGGCTTGTGGTTGAACACATTGACATATAGGGTCGAGGCAATAGGCTTGGCCGGGTCGAGGGCACTGTACATGATGCACTTGAAGGTCTGACAGAAGAGGGTGTCGAACGAGGAGAGCACAAAGTCGGTGACGGTGGGGCAGTAGACATTGCTGCTCTGGTAGTTGGTCAGGCGGCGCCAGGGGATGGTGTCGAGGTTCTCCGTATCGAAGAGGTCATCCTGCGGCCCTATCTGCGACACGAACCACTCGTAGCCCAAGAGACCTGGAGGAGCGATAAGGGTGTCAATGAAGGGCGAAGTGCCGCCGGTGCAGCCCGACGAGGCGAGGGCCGGTGGCATATAGTCGCCGGCGAAGTAGACATAGAAGGGGTCGACGCCGTAGATGCAGTTGCTTGAGTAGAATTCGACGCGCACATCCTGCCCGATGAAATCGATGAGGTTCACCGCACACTTGCTCCACGGCTTGTAGACATAGCAGCTGGGCCAATCGAGCGTGTCGCCGCTACCGGCTCCCATGCGCCACGGTCCGGTAGGATCAAGGTTGCCCACATCGCGCGGAGCGGAGACCCTGTACCAGAGGCTGTCGTTGATGGGCTCGTTTTTCCACTCGCCCGACGAGTCGCGGCTGACGACACGCACCAGGAACTCGCCCGCCTGCCATGTGTCGTGGTTATAGCTGCGGGCCACCAGGGCGAAGTTGATAAAGAGGAGCGCGTTGTCCTCGTTCACCCTCATGGTGTAGAAGAGCGACTGCGAGCCGGCCGTCAATCTGGAGAGGCGCCGCTGAAGCACGTTCAGCGTGTCAAAAGCACGGGTAGTGTCAATCTGCCATCCCAAATCACGGAACATCTCGTTCAATCCCCTAATTAATCCCGGAGGGAGAGTTCGCGTCACAATAAAGGTGTCGATAACGGCCTGCAGCGAGTCGTAGGTGATATAGTTGCCTTGAGGGTCTACAACAACTCCAAATGCTGTATTGTACATGCAACCCAGACGTATGGAGGTTTCGTAGCCGGGCGCAATGCGTTGCATGCCGTGACCTAACGAGTCGGTGGTGAAACGGTCAAGGCCCGCCGATGAACTGTCATAGATAGTGAAGCGGAAACTCAGTGCATCACGGCTGCTCATAAACACCGAGTCGGTGAAGGTATAGTTGGTGTCGCTGGCTTTGTAGCACAAACTCTTGATGAGGCTGTCGCCCACCAGGTCGTGCATGTCGATGCAACTGCTCATCACATGGTAACCTGTTGTGGTGTCGCTTGTCACGTTGTCGCGGAAGAGGCGCGCGCCGATGCGCGCCGACCAATAGTAGAGCGAGTCGCCCGTGTCGAAGCTGGTAGCATTGCGTAGCTGCGGCTGGGCCTGCAAGGGAGAAGCGAAAAATGAAAAGTGAAAAGCAAAAAGGAGGCCGACGCAGATAAAGCGCCAGATGTTGCCGGTAATATGTATCCTCCCTTGCCTCATTTTCTCTTCCTTATCTTGCCATCCACTATATTATTCACCGTGGGAGACACCCGCCACGCATAGACGGCCACCGCCAGCAGCACCGCCAGCACGGCGGTCTTCAGCAGGGCATCGACCAACAGCGTTACGAGTGTTGTGTGTTGCGTGATGAGGGGCGTCAGGGTATGGGTCCACAGCAGGTTGAGCCCATAGCCGGCGGCCATCAACACCAGCACCTTCAGCTGCGCCGCCGAGAAGAGGCTGACCTTCAGCCGCCACCACAGATAGCCAAGCAGAAGCAGGAAATAGAGAATATAGGAGAGCAGCGTGGCGGCAGCGGAGCCATCGATGCCCCACATGCCTATCAGCAGGCTGTTGAGGCCGATGGCGCTGGCCGTAAGCACGGCAATAAACAGCAGCGAGCGCGAATAGTAGCGCGAATAGTTTAGCACGTCGGTGCCGATGGAGAGCGACGAGTTGACCACCTTGGCCAACCCCATGAGCAACACCACCCCCACACCGCCGGCAAAGCTGGCACCGTTGGGAATGAAGGCGTAGAGCGTGTCGAGGTTGATCCAGATGAAAAAGAAGATGGCGGTGCTGACCAGCAGCTGGTGCAGCGACACTTGCCGCCCCAGACGGTTCACCTCGTCCCAATTGCCCTCCTTCACGGCGGTGGCCACCACGGGCCTCGTGATGGCACCCAGCGAACGGTAGGGCACCTCGACCACATTGGCAATATACATGGCGATGGCGTAGACGCCCGTCAGGGCGGCACCGGCCTTGGCGCCGAGGAAGAGCGAGTTGACGAGTGGTATATTGCCCGCCAGCGCGGTGGCAGTCATGAAGAGCGTGTAACGTCCAATCTCCCCCACCCGCTCACGCGTGAGGAACTGCCAATCCACACGGAAAGAGATATGTCCCAAACTGATGAGATACATCAGGTTGAGCACCATAGCCAGCGCGTAGCTGCCACAGAAGAGCCACACAAAGACATCAAGACTGATGACGCGGTAGCCATAGAGCAGGTAGGCCGCCAGGTTGAACACACGGATACCCACCTCGCGCACCATCTTGGGCACCGTGATGCGCATCAGCACCGACGCATTGGTCTCGAACACGGTCATATAGAGCGCGAAGAAGGTCAGCATCGGTAGCAGGTAGAAATAATCTGCCAGCAGGGGCGACTTGGCGGCATAGAGAGCCGTCAGCTGCTCACGGAATACCAAGAACACCAGGCCGAACAAAAGGAAACCAATCAGCGGCAGCAGCAACGAAAGGCCGAAGATGCCGTGGTTGTCCTTATTGTCCTTGAAATGAGGGAAGAACCTCACAATGGAGGCGTTGGAGCCCAGCTGTGCCAAGCCGGAGAAGAGCATCGCCGCGTCGACCATCACCCTCGTCAGGCCAATCTCCTCCTCGGTCAGGTAGCGTGTCAGCACAAAGAACGTGGTGACGAACCCTATCGCCACCCCCAGGTAGTTGGCCAACGCCCCCTTGATGCTCTGTCGTGCTATCACTCCCATATTTGCCTACAACGCATTTTTTATATATTTATTGTCCCACCATTCATAAAAACCATCCAGAAAGCACTTGACACCGACCCTTCGACCTCATTTCAACGGTACTTCAACGGTATTTCAACGCTTTTTTCCGTCGAAATACCGTTGAAATACCATTGAACAGTCGTCGAAAGGATGGCGTTATCATCTTTTTTCGTATCTTTGCAGTCGGATATGAAACACTTCGCCCTGATAGGAACCTCGTTAAAGCACTCCTACTCAAAGGAATACTTCGACGCGCAGCACTTCGCCGACGCCGACTACACACTCTGCGAGATGCCGTCGCTCGACCACCTGCGCCGCTGGGTGGAGGAGCGTCAAATCAGCGGCTTCAACGTCACCTTCCCCTTCAAGCAGCAGGTTATCAAACATCTTGACGCCCTGAGCCCCGAAGCCGAACGCATTGGCGCCATCAATTGTGTGGTGATTGACGAAGGGCGCCTCATAGGGCACAACACCGACGCGCCGGCCTTTCAACAGACACTGCTGAAAATCAAGAATGAAGAATTAAGAATCAAGAATTTCTCCCAAGCCTACATCCTCGGGACAGGCGGTGCCGCCCACGCCGTTGCCTATGCCCTTGAGCAACTCGGCATCCCCTACCGCTTTGTCAGCCGCCACCCCGAGCAGCACCCCAACGCCCTCGGTTACACTGATTTCACCTCTCACCACTCACCTCTCACCTTACTCATCAACGCCACCCCCGCAGGTCTCCCATTCACTCCCCCCTCACTCCCCATTCACTCCCCGTTCACTCCCCACTACGTCTACGACCTCAACTACAACCCCTCGCCCACCCCGCTCATGGAATGGGCCTCCACAATGGGCGCCCACACCTGCGACGGCCTCGCAATGCTGCACCTCCAAGCCGAACTCAGCTGGCACCTCTGGGGACTCAAATAAACCAAAACAACATACAAAAGGATATGAACAACAAGACACCAAAGGAGCCTGTGATGCTCGAAGTCAGAATAAATCACAGCGCGATTTATTGGTCCGAGGCGACCTGCCGCTTTGAAGCGAGGCTTGGGAAAATCAAATTCAGCGAGACGGAGATAACCTCAAACTATTATTTCACCTACTATGAGAGTGTCGCGTTGGAAATCCTCAAGATTACCGACGATGAGATAACCTTTGTTGTGCCGGCCTTGTTCGGTCCTGACCGCAAAGACAAGACCGACACCATTCACCCTGGCGAGGTCAAAAAGCATTTCAACTCATACAAGAGTAGCACCACCTGGGACGGCGACGAATGGGACTATGATGTGGAGGACACTTTGGAAGTAAAGTGGCTTTAAGCGCAAAGAGCTGTAAATGACATAAAAAAAGAGAAGAACGCTTGGGCTTCTCTTTTTAGTGCCCGGAACAGGAACGCCTCAGTTGTTTTCTGTTAAATCTAACTGTTTATAGTTGTGCATATTACGATTATCTATACACTCAAATCACACAAAGAAATCCGGTAAAACGTCGAAAAAGTGGCCAAAAGGTGGCCAAGGAAAGTGAATCAAACATAATCCTCATTTGACATAATAGCCACCGGTTTTCCTTGAGCCCCTATACTCAATCAATCCATCTTCTGTAAGAACATCAATATGTCTGTCTATCGTAGGAAGGCTCTTTCCTGAAATATTAGAAATGTCTTTACGTTTGATACCAGGATTTAATCGGATAATGGTATATGTGGCCATTATCCTATCATTTATCCTATCATTTATCCTATCATTTATCCTATCATTTATCTTATCATTTACCCTATCATTACCCCCCCTCACAGGTATAGGAAGCACCAATTCAACCTCATCAATCTCAAATTTGTTTTTCAATTCAGGTTCTCCCCAGTGGGCATCTTTCCAAGCGGATATGATGGTTGGAAAACCAGAACCGAGGTTCTCCCCATAGCCTACCATTCGGAGCACACATTGACATCGACGGGTTCATAAATAATGTTAAACTTTTTCCGCAATATTAATCATAAACTGGTCTAAACAAAGGGAGTACTACAAATCAGCACTAGAATTTGAGAAAATTTATTCGTAAAATTACGAACAAATCAAAAAGATTTTGTATTTTTGCAGCGTCAAATCAATGAGATTTAGATATGAAAAAACAGGAATACACCGAAAAACAGATTCGTATGGCACGATATGCCAAGGCTTTAGGTAATCCCGCGCGTGTTGCCATCATAGACTTTTTGGCCAGGCAGGAAACTTGCTTTTTCGGTGAAATTCATGAACAACTTCCCATTGCTAAAGCCACAGCGTCGCAACATCTTTCGGAGTTGAAAGAGGCTGGACTCATCCAGGGCGAAATCATGCCGCCCAAGGTGAAGTATTGCATCAACAAGGAGAATTGGATGGAGGCCAAGGCACTTTTTGGCGAGTTCTTTGGACAATGCGTCTGCAAAAACAGACAATGTTGCGGGTGACCGCTTTTTTTTGGAAATAATGTTCGTTGTTTTACGAAATACAAACAATAATCAACAAGTTTAACTTAAACACACAAAAAAATGACAATTAAAATTTTGGGAACAGGATGTTCCAAATGCAAATCGCTCCACGCCACGGTGCTGAAAGTGGTGGAAGAAATGGGTCTCAATGCCGAAGTTATCAAACAGGAGGACATGATGGAAATCATGAAGTACAATGTCATGACCTTGCCCGCCTTGGTGATTGATGAAAAAGTGGTCGCCAAAGGCCTGTTGAAACCCGACCAAGTGAAAGAAATCCTTGAAAAAAAATGACTAACTAAAAACGAATTATAATGAAACGATTATCTTTCATCATGGGGATGCTTATAATAGCGTCGTTTGCAATTACAGCATGTGGACAGGCTACGGATAAATCCGTAAAACCATTGTCGGGAAAAGGTATCGTTCAGGTACTCTATTTCCATGGAAGCCAACGTTGTGCCACTTGCCGCGCCGTTGAAGCCAAAACTATTGAATTGATTGACGACGAATATGCCCAAGCACAAAAGGACGGTAAAATCGTCTTCAAGTCCATTGATTTTTCGGAACCTGATGGTGAAGCGATTGCCGACCGATATAAGGTGGCTTGGTCGTCGTTGATTCTCGACAAGGATGGGACGACAGTCGACTTGACCGATATGGGTTTTCGATACGCCCGAACTGAGCCTGAAACTTTCAAGGCCAATCTGAAGCAAGAACTTGACAAAATGCTGCGTTGATATGGAATTCCTGCAAAACCTACTTGACAACAGCAGTATGCCCATTGCCACGGCTTTTCTGCTCGGCCTGATGACCGCCATCAGTCCGTGCCCTTTGGCAACCAACATTGCTGCCATTGGTTTTATCGGCAAGGACATCGAAATTCGACGGCGCATTTTCACCAAAGGCTTGCTCTATACATTTGGGCGCATAATGGCTTATACCTTGTTGGGAATCATTCTCTTGGTAATTGTCAAAGGCGGCAACAGCCTGTTCGGCATCCAGAAATTCATTGGCAAATTCGGAGGAAAAGTAATAGGCCCAATATTGTTTTTAGTTGGTCTTTATATGTTGATTGGAAGCAAATTGAATCTACCATCCTTCGGCTTCAAAGGCAACGGTGAAAAGTTGGCGACCAAGGGCTATTTAGGGGCTTTGCTGCTGGGTTTGCTTTTTGCAATGGCGTTTTGTCCGTCAAGTGCTATCTTCTATTTTGGGATGCTTATTCCGCTGTCGGCCACCGTCAAAGGCGGTTGGTTGTTGCCCATTGTCTTTGCCGTGGCAACCGCTTTACCGGTACTATTAATTGCATGGATTTTGGCGTTCAGTTCCAACAGCATCGGACGTTTCTACGGCAAGATGAACACTATCCAGAAATGGCTCAACTGGCTGGTGGGAGGATTGTTTGTGGCAATCGGATTATATTACATCATAACGATTTTTATCTTATGAAGAATTTTGAGAAATATTTGTCACTTTGGGTAATTGGCTGCATGATTGTGGGAATTCTTGCAGGACGATTTATACCCGTGCTTCCACAATTTTTGAGCAATCTTGAGTATGCTCATGTAAACTTTCCAATTGCCGTGCTGATATGGCTTATGATTTATCCGATGATGCTCAAGGTGGATTTCGAAAGTGTGAAAAATGTGAGTAAACATCCCAAGGGACTGGTAGTCACTTGTGTAACCAACTGGCTCATCAAACCCTTTACAATGTTCGGGATGGCATGGCTGTTTTTCTTTGTGGTTTTCAAAGCACTGATACCATCAGATTTGGCTGGTGATTACTTGTCTGGAGCTGTTTTGTTGGGTGCAGCTCCATGCACTGCCATGGTTTTTGTGTGGAGCTATCTCTCGCATGGAAATCCAGCCTATACATTAGTGCAAGTGGCAGTCAATGACTTGATCATTCTCGTGGCTTTCGTGCCGATTGTAGCTCTGCTACTCGGCGTTGGCGGTGTGCAAATTCCATGGAACACGCTGATGCTATCTGTAGTATTGTTCGTGCTGATACCTTTGTTGGCGGGAATTGTTACAAGGTGGTTCATCATAAAGCGTAAAGGCAAAGTCTATTTCAACAATCTTTTCATTCGTAAATTTGACAATCTTACTATCATAGGACTATTATTGACGTTAATTATCCTATTTGCGTTCCAAGGAGAGACCATTATAAGTAATCCATTGCATATCGTATTGATAGCCATACCATTGGTATTACAAACTTTCCTCGTTTTCTTCTTGACCTATGGATGGGCGAAAGCGTGGAAACTTCCTTACGAGATTGCTGCTCCAGCCGGAATGATAGGTGCTAGCAATTTCTTTGAACTGGCTGTGGCTGTATCGGTTTCGCTTTTCGGACTGGATAGCGGGGCAACCTTGGCAACTATAGTGGGCGTGTTAGTTGAAGTGCCAATAATGCTCACCTTGGTACGGATTGCCAATAGAACATCTAATAAATTTAATTATATAAAAGCATAAATCACTATGATTCAACAATTCGCAGATTGGCTAATATATAGCCTCATCGGACTTGACAGTGCATCGCGTTTCGGCAGTGCACTCAATTTCTTCGTTTATGACAGCATCAAGATATTGCTGTTGCTGTTCCTCATCAG
>JAGCOF010000013.1 GCA_017645585.1 Bacteroidales bacterium | reverse complement strand
TCTTCGTATCCACCCCCCTATCTTCTATAGAAGGATCGACACACGCTATCTCTTTCTTCTCATCCGTTTCAAATAACTCTGTCTTCCTTTGGCGGAAAACGGCTGCAAAAGTACAACCTTTTTCCAAACTACCAAAATATTTTTTCAAAAAAATTTGTCCGACACATGCAAAATCGCTGCAAATCCGTCTGTTACGCTGCAAAATATTTTTCACCACGGCGGCGGGACAGGCCGGAAAACGGCCATCCGGCATGCTGATTCCCGTCAAAAAAAGGTCCATCAGGGGAAAAAAGCACGAAAAACGGACAAAAATACGGATATTATTATGTATATCAGTAGTTTATGTTTATATGAAGCGCGTCCGGCTCGGTACCGCATCTCCTGCCTGCCAAGAACCTGCCAAGAACCTACCAAGAACTTACCAAGAACCTACCAAGAACCTACCAAGAACCTACCAAGAACCTACCATCGACTACCACCGTGGTAGTACATGAGGCCCCCTTAAGCCTCTTTTACAGAGAGTTAGTTTTGTATGTCTGGAAAAAGAGTGAAAGAAGAACCGTAAAATCGTCAAAAAAAGCCTGTTCGGCTTTACCTGACAATAATTTCGTCGGTGAAGAGGTAGCTTGGCTGACCGGGAGCGGGATGCCACTCGGGTAGCGGGCCGGGGTTGGGGACAACCACCCTTACGTAACGAGCATTGAATGCGATGGGCATTCTGACCGACGAATGGTCGGGAGCGTTTCTGTTCCACCAGTCACCCGCCTTTACCACATACTGTTTCAGTCGCATACCTGTCTCACGCGGGTCCATATCATACTCTTCGTTACCAAAGGTATACCATTTCTCGCCATCTTCGGAGCAATACACCCTTATGGCCGTCGGAGCCAATATCCAATCGAAGGTGTTCTGCATGAAGCGCATGGAAACCTCGTGAATCTCAGTTGGTTTTCCAAAGTCAATAGTGGCATCGATGCTGTCGCCCCAATAGCCTTGCCAATGGCCGTCGGCATAGGTGGTGTTGCTGCCGAGCTGACCGTCGATGAGGGCGGACTCTCCCCCACCCGAGTAAAGAGACTTATAGGTGCTATAAGGGGTGTTGAGGGTAATCTTGGCGCCCATACCGAGGTGACTCAACAGATACTGCTCGGAGATGACCCCCTCGCCATATTCATTATAGGACATGGCCTTGATGGTGGCGGAACGCTCGAGCGGAAAGGGGCCGGTGTAGAGGGTAGAGCCTTGGTTTGGCTCGCTGCCGTCGAGGGTATAATAGATGGGGCCGTCATTGTAGAGGGTTCTCAATGAAGCATAAGGGTATCCACTCCCCTCTCCTGTGGGAGAGGGGCTGGGGGTGAGGCTGATAAAGACATGGCGGTCGAGTTCCAACACCTCGCGTGCGAGCGCGTCGTATCTATTTAATACTATATACCGCTCGTAGTCGCCATTCTCCTGATCCCAGAGGCGGAGGTATTCGCGCTTGAGGTCGAAGAGATGCTGCAAGTAGTCAGCAACATAGTCACGGCAGTCGTCGCGCATGGTCGGGTCTGTCAGTGTATGGTCTACCCTCTGGCGCAGCCGGGCCTTCTCGGCGGTGAGCCGTATGCGCATGAGCGCGTAGTGGGCGTGAGGGTTGGCGGCAGAGTCGACGCAAATGGCATCCAACAGGGCGAATACCGTGTCGAAGCGAGCCTCCATCGCATAGGAAGTATTGTCGGGGTTGAAGTTCAACAGCGGCTCCATCAAGGCGGCGCTGGTGTACCAATCACCGACGGTAGGATTATACATCAAGGCACCCACGGCGTAGAGCTGGTCTGTCAGCGGGTGTCCACTCCCCTCTCCCTTTGGAGAGGGGCCGGGGGTGAGGCCGTAGAAGAGCCGCTCGAAGTTCTCGTTGAACTGCGCCTCGCGCTGGCGAAGTTCCTCGGGGTCGTCGGTCTTGAGGGGGTTCCAGGCCATTTCAGCAGCCCAGTACTGCGCGTGCCAGCTGTTGTCGAAGAGGGCCTCGCCGTTGTCGTCCCAACAGGTAAGCATACAGCCCTCGGCGCCATCGCGGTAGCCGTCACGGAACAGGTTGGCGATGTTCTTGATGTAGCGTTGCGGCGTGGAGGTCATGGTGGCGCTGTGCCCAGTGGAGGCAGCGACCCAGAAGGGGTTGCCCTGTTCTTTGAAGGGTTTTATCAAGTGTGTAAAACTGTCGATAGGCTCATAGGCCCACATGATGTAGATCATATCTTTGGGCAACTGCTTCATCATCGCGGGATTCTTCGCCACGATGTCGCCCCACATAGCAAGCCTAATGTCCTTAGAGCCCTTAGAGGCTTTAATGCTTTTAACCAACTGATAACACCGATTGATGAAATCCACGTATACCTGGTCGGCACCAAGGCTATCCACAAGTTTTTTTGCGCGGCCTGTGCCAAGCTGCTCGGTCTCGTCGCAGTTGATGATAAAGAAGGGAGAGTTGGGTATGCGCTGGTAGGCGGCGGCGATGCGCTTACGCAGGAAGTCGTAGGTGGCCTCAACCGAGGGGTCGAAGTTGGTGCGGCTATCCATCATGTTCTGATAGAATGGGATGCGGAGCGTCTTTTCGGCGTGGGCAAAGAGCTGGAGGTTGATGACCTCGTCGGGATGTGGCTTGCACTCGGCAGCATAGGCGGGCGCCAGGTCGGGGAACTCGGGCTGGTAGAGGGTGTGCTCGGTGTAGTAGTTGCAGTAGTTGTACTTCAGTGCATGGAGCCTGTTCCATTGTTTCTCACGAAATGCCTGATGTGGCACAGGTCCGCGGCTGATGTCGTCCATCCAACCTCGATAGCGGTAGGCGGGCCAGTCGGTGATGGTGCAGCAGGGAAGATCGTTCCCATAGATGGATCTCATCTGCTGAAGTGTCAGTTCACCGTACTTTCGACCATCCTCGGAGGTGTATCTCAGAGTGATGCCCTTGGGTTCAATCACTAACTGGTAGGCTTGATCCATATTGGCATCCACTGGCAGTGCACCCACCTTTTTCTTCCAGATTTTTTTAGGGTGGCACGGTGAGGAATGATGCATCTCCACCATCTGCGGCGTGGGTATCAGGCCGAGGTTAACCCGTCTTTCCTGTGCCAAAGCTGATATCCCTGCGACCAACAGTAACACAATGACAATTCGTTTCATATACTTAAGCATTTGCAATATCAAATTATTTTCCAATAGTTTAGACTACACGAACAGCCCCTCAACATTGTTGCAAAGATACAAAAAAACTCACCAAAAGCAAAAATATTTGTATCTTTGCACATGGAATGAAAAGAATAGCTTTATAATGAAACGATTTGCAATTATTATTTCTGCCATGCTGCTCCTCTGTGGCAGCAGCAAGCCTGCCGACGAGTTGAAAATCATCTCGTTCAATATCAGGTATAATTCTTACGAGAATATCGACGGGGAGAACGGCTGGCCCTATCGTCGCGATGCCGTGGTGCGGATGATACGCGAAGAGCATCCCGCCGCCATCGGCCTGCAGGAGGCGCTGATTGACCAGCTGCAGTACCTCGACAGTTGTCTGCCTGAATATCGCCGCATAGGCGTAGGTCGCGACGACGGCAAGGAGGGTGGCGAGTTTATGGCCATCTACTACGACACCACGCGCTTGGTGGCCCATTTAGCTGGCACTTCGTGGTTGAGCGAAACACCTTGGGAACCGAGCAAAGGCTGGGATGCCGCTTGCTACCGCACGGTCACATCAGTGTTTTTCAACGACAAGATAAGCGGGCAGTATTTCTCTTATTACAACACTCACCTCGACCATGTGGGGAAGGTGTCCCGCGCCGAGTCGGCAAAATATCTCGCCAAGTTTACGGATGATGACGAAGGCTTCCCCGTCATTCTTGGAGGTGATATGAATTCCACCATTGACGACACCATCTTCAATGCCTTCTATAAGATGGGATTGAAGGCGGCACGAGAGATGACCGAAAACACCAGCCACAAGTACACCTATACGGGCTTTGGCAAAGATAAACCTTCGTTAATCGACCACTTCTTTGTGAAAGGCCTGGAGGTGGTGAGCTTCCGCACTCTTGACGGCGACTACGGGGTTCCCTACATCTCCGACCACTATCCAATTGAGATAGTCATTCGGCTGTGACCTTGGCCGCGAAGCCGCCACCGGGGGCCATGTGGATATGTAGTTCAGATACCTCTTCGCAGGCTAATTCGTGTATGTAGTCGCATCCCTTGCGATGCGCATTGGCCCCATCGGACAGTATCTCTGCCAAGTCTGGAATGAATCCCAACTGTGTAAGGTCAATATCTATGTCGCGTGCCTCCCAGTTGGTGATGCCGCCGACATACCAGATGTTGCCCTTGCGGCGGGCGGTGACAATGTATTCGCCCACTTCACCCATCAACACACGGCTTTCGTCCCACACGGTGGGAATCCCCGCCACGAACTTCGTATAGCCAGGCTCTTTCTCGTAGTTAGTGGGCGAATCGCACAGCATGTTCAGCGGTGACTCCAGCACGATGTAGAGCGCCAGCTGGTGACAGCGTGTCCCCTGGCTCATCGGCTCGCTCCAGCAGGGGAAGTAGCATCCTTTGGCAGCGTTGTGCATCGCCCCCTGCGTGTAGTCCATCGGGCCGGCAGCCTGACGGATGAAAGGTATCTCGCAATCGTAGCGCATCTGGTCGACCCTCGTCGGTGCCCACTTCATCTGCTCCAAGCCGAAGACCCCCTCAAAGTTGAGCACGTTGGGGTAGGTGCGGTTCAATCCCGCAGGCTTGAAAGCTCCGTGGAAGTCAACCACCAGGTGATACTTGGCGCACATCTCGGCCGCACGTCGGTAAAAGTCTGTCACCTGCTGGTCGTCGCGGTCCATGAAGTCAATCTTGAAGCCTTTGACGCCCATCGCGCTATAGTGCTGACAGACATGCTCCATGTCGCGCTCGAAAGCATAGTAGCCCGCCCAAAGGATGATGCCGACGTTGCGCTCTTTGGCGTAGTTGACAAGCATGGGCAAGTCTATCTCCGGCACCACTTGAAAGAGGTCGGCCTGCTTGTTGACAGCCCAGCCCTCGTCGAGGATGACATACTCGATGCCATATTTAGATGCAAAGTCGATGTAGTGCTTGTAGGTGTCGTTGTTGATGCCCGCCTTAAAATTTACGCCGCCGATGTTCCAATTGTTCCACCAGTCCCACGCCACCTTGCCAGGCTGTATCCATGAGATATCCTCCACCTGCGACGGCTCCCCGAGCAAATAACTCATGTTGTTCATGGCTATCTCCTTGTCGCTGCCCACCATCATAATGCGCCAGGGGAAGTGCTTCGTCTTGTCCATCTCGGCAATGTAGTCCTCGCGCTCGCGGACCAGCAGCTGCAGGTTGTTGTGGCCGCCCTGCTCCACACGACGAGGCTGCGGGGCGTGCTTACATTCCAGGATTCCGTCTACAAAGTGCCGCAGGTACATACCGGGGTAGTCAGTAAGGGCAGACTCGGTGATGCACATCTTCATGCCGTTTTGGCAACGGATGAGTGCAGGCAGGAAGCAAAGACGTCGCGGGTCAAGATTGCGGAGCGGCTGCGTGACATATTGGTTCTCAAACGAAGAACTATACTGTGGTTCGAACCACTTCCATTTCTCCGACTTCGGACTCCAGGCATTGCAGAGCACGAAAGCAGAGTCGCCGAAAGCGGTGGAGTCGAAGTGGGAGACGTATGCTACCGTGGCCGTATCGTCCTCCATGCTTGTGAATGAAAACACCTCGTTATACACCTTACCAGGCTTGCCTTCCCACTTATAGCGGTAGGCGACGCCTTCATCGTAAGCGCGAAAAACGATGGAGAGGCCCTCCTTGAGCTTCAATGTCATCTCGTTGCAGTGGTTGCGCATGGTGGCCTGGCGTGTGAAGGGGGAGACAATGGTTTCATTGATGGTGCAGCGTGTAACCTTTTTCACCGTCATTCGGTGCATAATCCTGCCGTCCTGCTCGTAGTCCAGCCCGATGGATACAATCGAAAGCATCTGCTTTCCGTCGTAATCAACACCGTAATATATCATGCCGTTGGTATCGGCCGTAACATACATCACCAGCCGTCCGTTTGGCGAAGCAAGGTCATAGGCCGTATAGCCACGTCCACCGGCTTTTGTCGGAACCGCCATCGCCAATACCACCCAAAGGAGAACAATTCTTTTCATCCGTGCGTGTTTTATTGCAGGCAGGCAAGGTAGCGGTGGATGGTCTCCTCGATGCCGAGGTAGAGGGCGTCGCTGATAAGGGCGTGGCCGATGCTTACTTCGTCGCACCAGGGAATCTGCTGATGGAAATAGGTGAGGTTCTCCAGAGAGAGGTCGTGGCCGGCATTAAGGCCGAGGCCGCAGTCACGGGCCACACGGGCAGCCTCGACGAAAGGCCGTATGGCCTTTTCGAGGTGAGAGGTGAGAGGTGAGAGGTGA
>JAGCOF010000001.1 GCA_017645585.1 Bacteroidales bacterium | reverse complement strand
CGGAAAACGAGACTCGAACTCGCGACCCCGACCTTGGCAAGGTCGTGCTCTACCAACTGAGCTATTTCCGCACGATTTTGGGCACACTTTTGCTCTCAAAAGCGGGTGCAAAAGTACAAACAATTTTGAAACTGACAAAATAATTTTTATTTTTTTGAGACAATTTTTTTAATTTCGTTCAGTTTCAGTAGCGCTTCTATCGGCGTAAGTGTATCAATATCAATATCCAATATCTTATCCCGTATTTCCAGCAATGTCGGGTCATCCAATTGGATAAAACTCAACTGATAACCGGCCATTTCTCCCTTTTCCGATGTCTTTTTTTCTGTTTTTTGCCCTTTCTGATCATCATCGGAAGTGTGCCTGTTTTTGGCCTCCAAAATCTGCAACATGGCATCCGCCCTGTTGACCACCAATGGCGGCATACCTGCCAGACGAGCCACATGGATACCAAAACTGTGCTCACTGCCGCCAGGAACCAATTTGCGCAAGAATATAACTCTGCCATCAATTTCTTTTACACTGACATGGTAGTTCTTGATATGCTCATACTGCTCCTCCATCTCGATCAACTCATGGTAGTGGGTTGCGAACATCACTTTGGGCCTCGCTTTCTTGTTGTTGTGCAGATACTCCGTAATGGCCCAGGCTATGGAGATACCGTCATAAGTCGACGTACCGCGGCCTATCTCATCCAGCAACACCAGACTCCTGTCACTGACATTGTTGAGAATGCTGGCAGTCTCATTCATCTCCACCATGAAGGTAGATTCGCCACTACTCAAGTTGTCGCTCGCGCCCACGCGCGTGAATACCTTATCTACCACACCCACGACAGCCCTCTTGGCCGGGCAGTAACAGCCTATCTGTGCCATCAACACGATAAGGGCTGTCTGGCGCAACAGTGCCGACTTACCACTCATGTTAGGGCCGGTGATAATCATTATCTGCTGCTCGGCATCCAGACGCACATCATTACTGATATACTGCTCTCCGGCAGGCATCTGCGTCTCGATAACAGGATGACGTCCCTCAGTAATCTCTATCTTGTTCTCCTCCGTAATCTCCGGCCGGCAGTAGTTGCCGCTCAAAGCTACCTCAGCGAAACTCTGCAGACAATCCAAGTGTGCCACCAGCTGCGCATCGTATTGTATGGGTTGCACATACTCCGTCACGGCTGCCATCAGTTGGTTGTACAGTTGCATCTCCAAAGCCAGGATACGCTCCTCGGCACCCAATATCTTGTCCTCGTATTCTTTCAGTTCGGGGGTGATATAACGCTCGGCATTAGTCAGCGTCTGTCGCCGCACCCATTCTGCAGGCACCTTGTCTTTGTGAGTATTGTAAACCTCGAAATAATAACCAAAGATATTATTGAATCCTATCTTCAGCGACGGAATACCGGTCGCTTCGCTTTCCTTTTGTTGCAAAGCCATCAGGTATTCCTTACCCGAGCCCGCCATCGAGCGTAACTTATCGAGTTCCTCGTCCACTCCGGCAGCCATCACGCCACCTTTCTCCACTTTGGCAGGAGGATCCTCTTTCAGCTCCTTGCCTATCCGCTCCGACAGCAGCGTACAGGCGTTCATCTGCTCTGCCATGCGCGCCAACGGTTCGCTGCTGCTTTCAGCACACAGTCGCTTCACCTCACCCACAGCATCGAGCGAGCGGCGCAACTGCAACATCTCCCGAGGGCTGATCCTGCCCACGGCAGCCTTGGTAATCAACCGCTCCAGGTCGCCAATAGTCTTTATCTGATGGCCGAGGGCTTGTCTTAGTTCTGCCTCACGCACCAGCACATCCACCACCTGCAAGCGTTCCTCAATCAATTCTTTCTCCTTCAGTGGCATCAGCAGCCAACGGCGCATCAGTCGCGACCCCATGGGGGTAACTGCCTGGTCTATCACGTCGAGCAACGTGCGTGCATTGTCGTTGGGCGACGACACCAACTCCAGATTGCGTATCGTGAAGCGGTCGAGCCATACATAGCGGTCCTTCTCCACACGGCTCAGCTGCGTAATGTTGGCAGTCTGGTTGTGCTGTGTATCCTGCAGGTAGTAGAGCACCGCGCCGGCGGCGATGACGCCCATGTCGAGGTCCTCCACACCGAATCCTTTGAGCGATGCGGTACCGAACTGCTTGAGCAGCAGTTCCCGTGCAAAATCGGGTGCAAAAACCCAATCCTCGAAGGTGTTGCAATAATATTTCTCGGCAAAGTGTTCCGTAAACCAGCGTTGCTTCTTGCGCTGCAACACCACCTCCGAGGGATGGAAGTTACTCAGCAACTTATCGATATAGGCCATGTCGCCCTGCGCCACATAGAACTCACCCGTCGACACATCCAGGAAACTCACACCGTGTATCTTGTCTGTCAAATGCAGGCCACAAAGGAAATTGTTCTCCTTCACCTCAAGCACCATGTCGTTGTAGGCTACACCCGGCGTCACCAACTCGGTAATGCCACGTTTCACCAACCCTTTGGCTGTCTTGGGGTCCTCCAACTGCTCACAGATGGCCACCCTCATGCCGGCACGCACCAAACGCGGCAGGTATTGTTCAATGGCATGATGCGGCACTCCGGCCAGGTCAGTATATTCGCCACCGCCGGCCATCTTGCGCGTCAGCGTCAATCCCAATATCTGCGACGCCTTGCGCGCATCCTCGCCAAAGGTCTCGTAGAAGTCGCCCACGCGAAACAACAGTATCGCGTCGGGGAATTTCTTCTTCATCTCCGCATGTTGCCGCATCAACGGCGATGTGTCGTCACTCTTCTTTGCCATCGTACCTTAGTTTGTTTATTGTCCTTCCGCCATAATTACGGCCTCTTCCCATTCTTCCATCTTCTGTTCCAGCTGTTTTTTCAGCCGCTGATATTCATCGTAGAAGGCAGCCTCCTGCGCCTGTCCGTCGGCCAGCAAAGCATCTTTGGCGGCAATCTGGTTTTCCAGCTCTTCTATCTCTTTCTCCTTCTGCGCCACCGCATTCTGCAACTTTCGGCGCTCCCTTTCCCGTTCCTTGCTCTGCTCATAGGCAGCCTTGCCCGCCGATGTTTTCTCTAATATACTATTACTATTAGTTATATTAGGTACAACAGTGTTTCTGGCAGCCTCAAGAAACTCCATAATATCACCCTTGAACTCATGCACTGCACCGTCGCGGAACTCATACAACTCTTCGGTCAAGCCCTGCAGAAAGTCGCGGTCATGGCTCACTACAATCAGCGTCCCCGTGTACTGCAGCAGGGCGTTCTTCAGCACATCCTTCGAGTTCATGTCCAGGTGGTTGGTGGGCTCGTCGAGGATGAGCAGATTGCTCGGCGTCAGCAGCAGTTTGGCCAACGCCAGTCGCGCCTTCTCGCCACCTGACAGCACCTTGACCTTCTTGTCAATGTCCTCGTTGCTGAAGAGGAAGCTGCCGAGGATGTTGCGTATCTTGGGCCTGATGTCGCCCTGCGCCACGTCGTCGATGGTCTCATAGACGGTCTTGTCCAGGTTGAGCATGGCTGCTTGGTTCTGCGCATAGTAGCCCAGCACCACACCACTGCCAAGACGGAAGGTGCCGCTGTAGTCGTTGATCTCGCCCACGATGACCTTCACCATCGTACTCTTGCCCTCGCCGTTGCGGCCCACAAAGGCCACCTTCTGACCGGCGGTGAGCAGCAGGTCCACATCGTCGAACACCTGATGCTCGCCATAGGCCTTGCCCAGGCGCTTGGTCTCCACCACAATCTTGCCACTGTGCGGCGCCGGCGGGAATTGGAAGTGTATGCTTTCGGTGCTCACTTCGTCCACCGTCACCTGCTCCATACGCTCCAGCATCTTCACCCTGCTCTGCACCTGCTTTGCCTTGGTGGCCTTGTAGCGAAAACGCTCAATAAAGGCCTCTATCTGCGCCACCTGGCGCTGTTGGGCTGTCAGCTGTGCCATCTGGCTGGCCCGCCGCTCCTGCATCTGCACCACATACTCCGAGTAGTGACATTTGTAGTCGTAGATGCGGCCCGCGGTAATTTCAATGGTGCGCTTGGTGATGTTGTCGAGGAAGGTGCGGTCGTGACTCACCAGCACCACGGCGCCGGTGTAACCCATGAGGTAGGTCTCCAGCCACTGTATCGACTCGATGTCCAAGTGGTTGGTCGGTTCGTCGAGCAGCAGGAAGTCGGGATGTCGCAACAGCAGCTTGGCCAACTCCACACGCATCTGCCAGCCACCGCTGAACACCGCCACAGGCCGTTCAAAGTCGCTGTGCCTGAAACCCAGGCCCAGCAGCACCTTCTCTGCAGCCTCGCGACGACGGCCACCGCCGAGCATTGTCAGGTGCTCGGTGAGGTCGTTGTGTCGTTGCAACAGGCGTGTGTACTCCGCGCTCTCGTAGTCCGTCCTTTCAGCAATCTCCTGCGTCAGCCGCTCCTGCTCCTTCTCCATCTCGTCCAGCTGACTGAACGCCGTCAGGGCCTCGTCAATGACGGTCCCCACGGCATCGGGCACCATCTCCTGCGGCAGGTAGCCCACCGTCTGGCCGCTGGCGATGACCAGGGTGCCACTTTCGGGCTCCTGCCAACCGCAGAGAATCTTCAGCAAAGTGGATTTACCCGCCCCATTCATACCAACAAGGCCGACCCTGTCGTGGTCGGCGATGTTGAATGTGACGTTCTTAAAAAGCTCGGTGCCGGTAAATTGCACCGATAGGTTGTTGACGCTAATCAAAGCGCTTACTGCAGGTTGAAGTTGACCGGCAGGTTGAACTGCACGCGCACTGCTTTACCGCTCTGCTTGCCGGGGTTCCACTTGGGCATGGACTTCACCACGCGGATAGCCTCAGCGCCGCAGCCGCCTCCGATATCCTTCAGCACACGCGGGTTGGCAATCGAACCGTCGCGCTCCACCACGAAGGTGACATACACGCGGCCGGTGATGTTGTTGTCACGTGCCAGCTGCGGATACTTGATGTTCTGCTGCAGGTACTTGTACAGAGCCTCCATACCACCGGGGAACTCGGGGTCTTTCTCCACAACCGTGAAGATCTGAGTCTCTTCCTCTTCTTCCTCTTCCTCGATGGCTACGGGAGTAATCTCAATGTTCTGCGTGTTCTCGTCCACTTCGGCGTTCACAGGACCCAACTCGTTGGTCAGCTCGGCGTCGTCTTCAACGACCTCAAACTCGGTGGTCACCTCGGGAGTCTCGGGGGGAGGAGGCGGGGGAAGTTCATCCTGTGGGTTCGTGATGAGGATGTCCTCGATCTCCTCGCTGGCCTGGCGCTCAAACTGCACTTTCTCCTCCTTGTCGTAGGATTTCACTTCAAAGGCAACCAGAGCGGCAACCAGAGCCACCACCAAACCTATCTCCAAAAAGAGTCCTCGACGGTTTTCGAGGTCGGCATTGGGATTTTTCTTCAGTTCCATATTTTTGACTTTTAATTGTTTATTCTCATTCAAGGGCCTTTTCGGACCCCTTCTTTCGCACCGCTAAAATACGAAAAAAATCTGAATTACCAACAAGAAAATGTGAAAAACCTGAATTTTTAACATTTCTTTAACCCAACGCCACCTGGCGCACACGCACCTCGGGCAGCAGGTAGAGAAGCCAGCCGCTGACCTGCGGATAGCCCATCTCGCTGACAGCTTGGCAGTAGTGCCGCACCTGCCGATCGTGCACCTCGCCCAGGTCGCGCCCCGTCTTGAAATCCACCACCCAGGTCTCGTCGGGCGTGAAAACCACACGGTCGGGACGTCCCAGCGTCAACCCGTCGGTCAGGTCGCACTCGTTCTTCACGTCGTACTCCTCGCGGAAGAAGCGCTCGCTGTCAGGATGCGTCACCACGCTGTGCACCAAAGCCGTCAGGCGCTCGCGCTCGTCGTCCTCCAACGGCGTCTGCTGCGCGAAGAGGGCCACGGCCTCCTCCACATCGCCGGCATGATGCACATGCGCCAGCAGGTCGTGGGCATAGTTGCCGAAGCGTACTTTGTCTTCGGCCAGCGGCTCGAGGCTCCGCTCGTCGGGCGACGCCACTGCCACACGCTCGGTCCACTCAGCAAACGACAAGTGCTCCAGCGCCTCATGTGATGCTCCTACCGCCTCGTGCCGCGCCGCCTCGTGCCGGAAGTCAACATCGCCCAGGTCGGGGGCACACTCGTCCATAAAGGCCTTGAGCAGGCGCGGATAGTTCACATCGTCGCCCGATGCTCGCTCCGCCGGCGTGGGACAGACGATAAAGAGTTGCTCTTTGGGGCGCGTGAGGGCCACATACAGCACATTGAGCTTATCCACCTCATTGAGGCGCTGCTCTTCGTCGCGCACCTTGTCGAAGCGCGACGATCGTTTCTTGTCCATCTCCACGAAGGCCGCTGGCAGGCGCTTGCCACCCGCCTCGAAACCCTCTTCCAGGTCCACCCACAGACGGTAGGGCTTCCAACGAGGCGCAAAGAAGGGGCATATCACCACCGGAGCCTCCAAACCTTTGGCTTTGTGGATAGTCATCATCCTGACGGCATCCACCCCATCGGGCGTGGACACCGACAGCTGCTTGCTGTGACTGTCGTCGGGGTCGCCGGTGTTCTCGTCGAACCACTGCAGGAAAGCCCCAAGTCCTTCGCCATGATGCACCGTAAAGGAGGCCACATGCCCCAGCAACGACCCCACATAGGCCGTGTCGATGCCGTCGAGCCGCAGCTCGCGAACCAGCTCCTCGCAGCAGTCATAGAGACCCAAGCCCGCCAAGTAGTGGGGCTTGAAGTCCAGCCCCTCAAGCAGCGAAGCTACGTCGACGGCACCGCCCTCGAGGAAGGCGTCGCGCTCCACCTCGGGGATGATGCCCAGCGTGGCCAGACGCTGCAGCAGGTCGGCGGCAGCCACACGGTCGCTGCTGTCGTAGAGGCAGCGCAACGCCGCCACCACAGCCATCACGGCATGGCTGCGCGTGAGGAAGAACGACTCGCTGGAGCTCAGTTCAATGCGCAAATCCTCAGGGTGTGCCTGCAGGTAGGTGCTCACCCGGTCGAGGTCTATCTTGTTGCGTCCCAAAATCATGATGTCCTGCTGGCGGTAGCCCTGCTGCGTCACCAGCCGCACGATGGTCTGCCTGATGTGCTCGTAGACCTCCTCGGGCTCCTTGGGGTCGGTGAAGGCCACCTCTACATGCCCCACAGGAGGCTCTCGGTCGGGCAGGCGCTGCTCCAACTCGGGCTTGTCGCCTGCACCCACATATATCTGTTGCGCCAACGCGTTGTCGGCGAAGGGTTTCTGCTTCAGCAACCACGAGAAGAAACGATTATTGAACTTCACCACGCTCGAAGCGGTGCGGTAGTTGGTGTCGAGGTTCACCTGGCTGTGGTTGCCCTTGGCAGCCAGCGTGGAGCCGTGCAGCGCCATGCCCTCCACCCGTGGCAGAGCCACGAATTGGCGCACATCGCCCTGGCGGAAGCGGTAGATGGCCTGCTTGCCGTCGCCCACCACCAGCGACTCGGCGCCCTGCGACACGCCGTTCTCCACCAGCGGCACCAGATTGTGCCACTGCAGCACCGACGTATCCTGGAACTCGTCAATCAGGAAATGGTGATAGCGGTTGCCCAATCGCTCGTAGATGAACGGCGCAGGTTCCTCGCACACTATTTTGTTTATCAAACGGTTGAACTCCGAAAGGTGCACCACCTCGTTGTCCTTGGCATAGAGGTGCAGCTGCTCGCTGAGCTGGCCAAGCAACGCCATGGAATAGAGGTTCTTGAGCAACAGCGAGCGCGTGTTGTAGTCACGCAACCCCTGCCCGTCCTCGTCATTGCCGCCCTCGGCCACGCCCACCAGCGCACGGGTGCGCAGGTAGAGGTCGTGGATGTCGTCGCCGGCCTCCTGAAGGTCCTCGCGCAGCCCCGCGTCACACTTGGCGCTGTGCAACTTACCTGTCTCCAACTGCTCGGCGGCTGATTTGGTCATGGGCCGCACATCGCCGCGCGCCAAGCCTCGGAAGTAGCCGTAGTAGCCCTTGGCGCCGCCGGCGCAGTCGGCCTCGTCGGCCCCCACCTGCTCCAACAGCTCCATCATCGCCTCGCCGCACGAGCGCACCTGCTGCTCGAAACGCCGGTTGTCGGCCGTCAGCGAGCGGTGTATGTCGGCAAAGTCGCTGAGTGTCAGCTTCGACAACGCCGCCACATAGGGCTCGGTGCCCTCCTTGAACAGCTGCGACGCCAACGAGGCCAATTCACCCTCCAGACGGTAGCTCTTCTCTTCCTCCATGCGGCTGTCGGCGAAGGCCTGCACAAGCGTCGTAAGTTCCTCGTTGCCAGGCGTGCCCACCAGCGACATCAACCCCTCCACCGCCTGCGCCACCATCTCGTCCTGGTCAATCATCACCTCGAAGTCCACCGGTCGGTTCAGGTCGTGGGCAAAGGTGCGCACGATGCGGTGCATGAAGCTGTCGATGGTGCAGACCGACAGGTCGCTGTATTGATGCAGGACGGCCGAATGCACTTCGGCAGCCATATCCATCAACTCACTTTCCGTCAGCGGATTGGAGGCATAGCAGGGCTGCTCGTTGAGCGCCTTGAGCAACGCGCCGCCCATGGGCGACAGCGTAGCATCGGTGCCGTGCGAAGCTATCTGCGCCAGCGAGTCGAGCACACGGCTCTTCATCTCGCCGGCGGCCTTGTTGGTGAACGTAATAGCCAGGATGCCACGGAATTGCGACCGCAGACGGCGGCGGAAATCATCACCTTGCCGACTACCGGCCACCGTCATCGCCAGCTTCAGGTATTCCTTCACCAACGTGAAAGTCTTGCCGCTGCCGGCGGCGGCCTTGCATATAACAAACGGATTTAAAGCGCTCTGCATATTGCTGTATCGGTCTCGTTGTGGTTGCAAAGATACATTTTTTTTCAGTAATATATATTTTTTTGTATCTTTGCATTTTACACAACTGAAAGAACAAACGATACAATATAATGGAAGACAACAAGTTATTCAGTGAATTTCCGCCTGTTTCGACCGAGAAATGGGAAGAAGTCATCATCAAGGACCTCAAGGGTGCCGATTACGACAAAAAGTTGGTGTGGCACACCATCGAAGGCTTCGACGTGAAGCCCTACTACCGCGCCGAGAACCTGGAAGGTCTTGAATACCTGGAGGCCAACCCCGGCCAAGTCCCCTACACGCGCGGCAAGCAGACCGCCGGCAACGAGTGGGAGGTGCGCCAGGACATCCACGTGCGCAACCCCAAGGAGGCCAACCGCATCGCCCTCGACGCCGTCGAGCGCGGCGCCACGTCGCTGGGCCTCTGCGTCAAGGAAGTGGCCACCGTCGACGACATGGCCACGCTACTCAAAGGCATCTATATCAACGCCGTAAGCATCAACTTCATGTGCTCGCAGGACTACCTGCAGACGCTGAAACTCTACGTCGAATACGCCAAGGCCAACGGCTACGACCCGAAGGAGCTCTGCGGCTCGTGCGATTTCGACATGTTCCGCTACGCCCTGAAACACGGCCGCTTCCACCGCGGCGAGGAAGGCGACCTACAGGCCGCCAAGGAGCTTGTGGAATACGCCCATGAGGCGCTGCCCAAATTCCGCGTGCTGACGGTGAACAGCAACCTGCTGCATAACGCCGGCTCGAGCATCGTGCAGGAACTCGGCTTCGGCCTGGCCGCCGCCAACGAGCTGGTGGCTCGCCTGACCGACATGGGCTGCAAGGCACATCGGGTGGCCAGCCGCATAGTGCTGAGCGTCGGCGTCGGCAGCACCTACTTCATGGAGATTGCCAAGATACGTGCCGCCCGCCTGCTGTGGAGCAAGATTGTAGAGCAGTACAAGCCCGAGTGCGACTGTGCCTACAAACTCTTCATCAACGCCACCACCAGCCGCTGGAACCAATCGCTCTACGACCCCTACGTCAATATGCTGCGCTCCACCACCGAGGCCATGTCGAGCGCCGTGGCCGGTGCCGACAGCATCTCGGTGCTGCCCTTCGACGGTGCCTACAAGGAGGCTGACGACTTCGGCTACCGCATCGCCCGCAACCAGCAATTGCTCCTCAAGGAAGAGAGCTACCTCGACAAGATTGTGGACCCCGCCGCCGGCAGCTACTACATTGAAAATCTAACCAACAACATCGCCCAAGGCGCTTGGGAGCACTTCCTGAAAGTGGAGCAGGCCGGTGGCTACTGCAAGGCCCTCCGCGCCGGCATGGTGCAGGACGAAGTGGAGGCCACCGCCCGCAAGCGCGACCTCGACATCGCCACCCGCAAGACTACCATCCTCGGCACCAACCAATACCCCAACCTACTGGAGAAGATGGGCGAAAAGATAGAGAACAACGGCCACTGCTGTTGCTGCTGCGGCGAGCAGGGCGACGAGGTGCGCGTCCTCAAACCCTACCGCGGCGCCGAACCCTTCGAGCAGCTGCGCCTGCAGACCGAACACGCCGCACGCCGTCCCAAGGTGTTCCTGCTGACCTACGGCAACCTTACCATGCGCAAGGCACGCTCGGGCTTCGCCACCAACTTCTTCGGCGTGGCCGGCTATGAAATCATCGACAACCCGGGCTTCGCCACTCCCGAAGAAGGCGCCAAGGCGGCCCTCGAAAGCGGCGCCGACGTGGTGGTGCTCTGTTCGAGCGACGACGAATATGCCGAGCTCACCGAGCCCGTCTGCAAGGCCCTCAAGGGCAAGGTGAAGAGCCTCGTCCTCGCCGGCTTCCCCAAGGAGATGGTGGAGACCTACAAAGGCTACGGCATCGACGAGTTCATCCACGTGAAGACCAACGTCCTCGACTGCCTCACCAACTTCCAGAAGATACTTTTGTAAGTGCGCTATTACCGACTTGACAGATACATCTTAGCCAAGTACATCAAGACTTTCTTGCTGGCCTTGGCTTTGATTATTGTCATCGTCATCACCTTTGACGTCAGCGAGAAACTCGACAAGTTCATCTCGCACCACGCCACCCTCAGCCAAGTGGTCTTCGACTACTACGGCAACTTCATCCCGGGCTTCGTCAACCTCTACAGCCCCCTGTTTATCTTCATCTCGGTGCTCTTCTTCACCTCCAAGATGGCAGGCAACACCGAGATTATCGCCATCCTCGGCTCGGGCATCAGCTACCGACGGCTGCTGCGGCCCTACCTCCACGGCTCCATCATCGTGGCCGTCGTGGTCTTCGTGCTCGGCAACTTCGTCATCCCCGTCTCCAACCGGCAGCTCATCGACTTCGAGGAGCACTACGTCAAGCCCAAGGCCACCAGTTTCTACAGCAACCTGCATTTCCAATCGGAGCCCGGCGTACAGGTCTATGCTGAGAGTTACGACGTCAAGCTGCAGCGCGCCTACAAGTTCCGCCGCGAGAAGATAGACCCCAACGGACACCTGCTGCAACGCGAGACCGCCGACGTCATCACCTACGACACCCTCACAGGCCTTTGGCGCAGCAACGGCTACTCGCTGCGCACCATCACCCCCGATGGGCTCGAAAACATCAGCCAGGAGCGACGCATAGACCTCGACTACGGCATCACACCCACCGACCTCGATATGCTGTCGCAACGCATCGAAACCATGAACACGCCGGCGCTCATACGCCACATCGAGCGCGAGACCATGCGCGGCACCGGCACCGTCAAAGAGGCTCAAATTGAGCTGTGGCAGCGTCTGCTCAACCCGCTGGCCATCATCGTGATGACTTTCATCGGCGTAGCCATCGCGTCGCGCAAGAGCCGCGGCGGCATCGGCGCCCACCTGGCCATAGGCATCACCATCGCCTTCGCCTTCATCGTCTTCATGAAAATCACCACCGTCTTCTCTACCGGCGCCAACCTGCCGCCCTTCGTGGCCATCCTGCTGCCGCAGGTCATCTTCGGCATCGCCGCCGGCATACTTATCCATAAAGCACCCAAATGACAATAGCAGAGACAGAACAACAGATTATCGACGAGTTCGCCAACTTTGACGAATGGCTCGACCGCTACGCCTACCTTATCGACCTGGGACGCGAGTGCCCCGTCATCGACGAACGCGACAAGACCGAGCAGAACCTCATCCGTGGCTGCCAGAGCCGTGTGTGGCTCAGCTGCACCTTCAGCGACGGCGTGCTTCATTTCCGCGCCGACAGCGACGCCGTCATCACCCGCGGCATCATCACACTCCTCATCCGCGCCCTCGACGGGCACACCCCGCAGGAGATACTCGACGCCAAGCTCGACTTCATCGACGCCATAGGCCTTCGCGAGCACCTCTCACCCACCCGCTCCAACGGCCTCACCTCCATGGTGAAACAGATGAAGATGTATGCGCTGGCCTATAATATAAAAGGAGTGAAAGAGGAGTGAATGGGAAGTGAGAGAGGAGTGAAAGAGACAATACCTCTGCCGACACATTTGTCCCCCTCACTCCTCTCTCACTCCCCTCTCACTCCCCTCTCACTCCAAAAAAGAATAAACATGAACCCTACCAAAGAGACCATCAACAGCGCCGTCGTCAACTGCCTGCGCAACATCTACGACCCCGAGATACCCGTCAACATCTACGACCTCGGCCTCATCTACAAGGTCGACGTCGACGACGAGCTCAATGTCAAAATACTGATGACCATGACGGCCCCCGACTGCCCCGAAGCCGAGTATATGTTCCAGGAGGTAAAGCAGATGGTAAGTTACATCAGCGGCGTGAAGAACGTCGAGGTGGAGCTCACCTTCGACCCGCCCTGGACAATGGACATGATACCCGACGACATCAAAGTAGAGTTAGGATTTATGTAATGACCCTCCTGTCGCTCATAGGAAAGAAGAAAGGCTCTCCGTCGGGGTCGCTCGACCGGATGGCTTGGCGCCGCTTCCGCCGCAACCCCCTCTCGGTGGCAGCCCTGGTGGTCATCGGCCTCTTCGCCCTCGTGGCCATCCTCGGCTACCTCATCACCCCCGACCACACGCCCCACTGCAACCAGCAATACCTCGAGCTGGCCACCCTCAAACCCTTCACCCGCATACAGTTCACCTATGTCGACGACGGCCTGCCCCAGCCCCGCCGCAATCCGCTGCGCCGTATGCTCGTCGGCGAACCCCTCCCCTACACCGCCATACCCACCTACAGCACCACCCCCGTGGGCGACAGCCTCGACATCGAAGGCTACACAGGCTCCGTGCCCAACGACGGGCCCGTGCGCCGCGTAGCACAGG
>JAGCOF010000012.1 GCA_017645585.1 Bacteroidales bacterium | reverse complement strand
TTCCACTTTCCACTTTCCACTTCCATCGTCGAAGACGATTATGAGAAGATAGTGCCCTGGTGCGCCGAGCATACGCCGCAGGGTGGGGTGGTCCTCCTTTCGCCTGCCGCCGCCAGCTACGACGCCTTCCGCAACTTCGAACACCGCGGCGACTTCTACCGCGAACAGATATTGAAACTTAATAATTAAAACTCAATCAGATTGTAAAAGATTGTAAAAAAGGCTACGCAATGAATAAAGTTCTTTTATAATCTTTTAAAATCTGATTGAGAAAAACAGGATATGGCTGATTATAAAGAAATTAGAAAAACTCTCCATGAGCATCCGCAGACGGCAGGATGCGAGGAATATGCACACGATATGATTGTCAGGCACCTGCAGGGTCTGCACCCCGACAAGGTCTATACCCATGTGGGCGGCTATGGCGTCATCGCCGTGTGGGGCAAGGACCCCGCTGCCCCAACCGTTGCTTTCCGTGCCGACACCGACGCGCTGCCCATAGGTCACCGCTGCGGCCACGATGGCCACACCACCATCCTCCTCCGCTTAGCAGAGCTTATTGACGCAAACGTATCAACGTATCAACGTATCAACATTCTTCTCCTTTGGCAGCCCGCCGAGGAGACCGGCACAGGCTCGAGGGCGGTGATAGAGAGCGGCATCCTGCAGCAGTACAATATCACGGCGTTCTATGCCTTGCACAACCTGCCGGGCTACCCGCTGGGCACCGTGGTGCTCTGTCCACACACCTTTGCCGCCGCCTCGACGGGCGTTGTCTACCGCCTCGACGGCCGCGAGACCCACGCCTCCACGCCCGAGCTTGGCGTCAACCCCGGCCTCGCCGTGGCCGAGATAATCAACAGGTTCAGCGGGTTTAATGAACATTCACTCAACCAATCAAGCATTCAGACATTCAAGCAATCAACACTCATCTGCGTCCGTCTCGGGCAGCCCGCTTTCGGCACCTCCGCCGGGCACGGCGAGGTGATGTTCACCCTCAGGGCCTTCACCAACAGCGCGATGGAGCGCCTCCTTGCCGACGCCAATCGGACCGTTGACGAGGTTGCCGAGCGCTATGGCCTGACAGTCAGCCGCTCCTTAGTGGAACCCTTCCGCGCCACGGAGAACCATCCTGAATGTGTGAATGTGTTAATGCGTGAATGTGTGAGTGCTGACGCAACAAACACTAACGCAATCACGCAATCACACGTTAACGCAATCATTAAGGATGAGCCTTTCCGCTGGAGCGAGGACTTCGCCGAGTATCTGCTGCTGTGGCCCGGGGCCATGTTCGGCATCGGCAGCGGGGAGCAACAACCCGAGTTGCACCATCCCGACTACGACTTCCCCGACGCCCTCGTCGAGCCTGCCGCCCAGCTATTCTTCAGGCTTACTACGGAATGTTAGTGTGCCACCGATGGTGATTGCGGTGCCATATATTGTTGTGCTGTAGTTTAATGTGAGAATTCCGGTAGCGGGATCGTAAGAGAATGGGCATTGTGTTCCGTTGATGTTGATAAGACCAGTATGCAATGTGCTGTCGTATTGCCAGAGGAACGAGGTGCCGCTGCAGGTGCCTGCGGCGCAGTAGTTCACCTGTCCGCCCCAACCATACTCCCAGAAGTCCAAGCCCCATTCGACAGGCATCAGCGTGTCGCCCGACGGCAACTGTTGCTCGGCCTCCCACGAGGTGTTGACGGGGAAGGCATCGTGCGTTTCACCTTGCGGATGAAACTCTGTCTCGCCGCCAAGGGTGACGTTCCCGTCGCCTATCTGTAAGGTCATCGTGATGGTGCGCCTGGTGGAATCATACACGAAGTGGCCCGGCTCCGACATGTTGTCGCTATACAGGGTTCCGTTCGTACCGTCGAAGGTATAGGTGAAGACATTGTCCAATGAAGGTTGTGGCTGGGCGGCAATCACCAGGCCGAAGTGGAGGGTGCCGGTGCTGTCGGTGAGGAGGTCGAGAGTCCAAGTGAGGGTGGCAGGGAAGTCTTGGTAGTTGTCATCATAGGTCCCCACCCACGTGGTGCCGGTTAATGCGACTTCCGCTGTGCGGTTGTGCACAACCTGAGAAGACTCTTCCTTCTGGCAGGCGGCGAAAAGTAGTGCCGCCAGGACGATTAATGCAATTCGTTTCATAGTGTGTTGTTATTTGATTTTACGTATTTCAAGACGTTCCATTTTGGGTACGGAAAGGGTGTAACGGCCGTTGCCGAGGTCATAGAGGCGGATGACGATGTTATTCTCGCAGAGGAACACCCACTGTGTGCCACCTCCTTTCACTTCCCGGACGGGATAGGCCTGGATGGTATCGCCCTTATCGTCAGTGATGATGACGCTATTCTCATCCATCGCTACCTGCGCGGGGATGGGTCCTGCCGTCAGTTCTGCGGCGTCGGGGTATTCCTGTATCAGGTATTCTGCCAAGACGTTCATCAGTGTCGAGGTGTCGGTTCCCGAGTCCTCAAGACTTGTCCTGGGGTCTTCTGGAGTTATGTTAATGTCAGATGAGCTCAAACGATCTTCGAGGGCAGAAATTCTCAGTTCGTGTTTGTTGGTCACTTTGTAGGTGCCGTTCTGGGCCACGGCAGGCACTGCCAGAAGCAGCATGGCTGCAAGCATAATCTGTTTCATTGTTGTATGTGTTTTGATACTATGTTGTCAATGATTTGCGACAGCTCGTCCATGGTGCTGTAGAAGAAGAGCCAGAGGGTGAGTTCGTCGCTGTCGTCGTGGATGATATAGCCACGGTTGCCATGGCCGGTGGCGATGTGGAAGAGTCTGTTTTTCGGCAAAGGAATACCGTTGCCCCCGATGGTGTCGTGACTATCTTCCTGCAGCTCCCCATTCAGCCATCGCTGGGTGTGGGTAAAGGTGAAGGAGGTGTCGATGAGCGTGCTGTCCCACGGTGAATTGCCACAAGAGCGGCCGCCCATCTCGGCTTTGACAACGGAGTCGAGCAAGTCGGTCAGGAACTCTCCCAAGGTACCCGGTATCTCGATGGAGCCGTCTTCTCCGATGCGTCCGAACGAGCAGCTGCTGTCGATGGTGAAATTGGCAGTTGTCAGCGACGATACTTTAGTCGAGTCCAGTGCTTCGGCGTCCACATGCTTCTTTACGCCGAACTCCTCGCAGAGCCGCAGCCAGCCTTCGGCATTCTGCGCCTGCAGCATGACGGCATTGTAGCCCTGGTAGTCGCCTATCATGGCCACGGTGAGGTCCTTGCGGTCGGCATATTGCATGTAGACCTCTTTGGCCGCCGAGGTGGCCTCGGGCATTTCGGCCTCGCGTTGGCAAGCTGCTAACAATAAGATAATGAGTGGCAATAACAGTCGTTTCATCTTATCATGGTTTTAAAGGTTTCCAAGGTGCCTTCGGCTGAGCATCCGTTGTTACAGACGAAATAGAGGTGCTCGCCATTGACATTGACGCGGGCAATGCCCTCGGCGCCCCGTGCCGGCAGGCTCAGCGGGACGAGCACGGCTAGGCAGGCGGCAGCCGCCACCGAAGGCCACAGCCAATGGCTGCGCCGACGCGGCATGACCGTTTGATTGTCGTCCGTTTGAGTATTCCATACCACGCTGCGTATCTCCCGGTTCAGCTCCGCATCGCTCAGGGGGCAACGGGCGCTCTTCATTTCGTCGCCGTATCGTTCCATTTGTTGTTTGAAATCTCGCATAATATTATTGGTTATATTGTTTTCTCAATTTCCGCAATGCGCGCGTAAGCCGCATGCTCACCGCCGCCACCGTGAGGCCGGTGATGTCGGCAATCTCCTTGTATCCAAACCCTTGTGCGTGTGCCTTGACGATGGTGCGGTCGGGTTCTGGGGTGGCCTCGATGAGCGTCACCAGGTCGCGGAAGTCGTCGTCGCGGTAGCCCGGGTCGTATCGTTCGGGCGGTGGCGCCGTCGGCTGGTTGGAGGTCTTCCGCGAGAGCGAAATCATCGTGTTGGTGGCCACGCGGAACACCCATGTGCGCTCCTCGCTGCGGCCGTCGAAGGTCCCCATCCCGCGCCACAGGTCGCACAGCACTTCGTGGAAGGCGTCCTCCGTGGTCCACGCCGCGCTCAGCCGGTAACTGCTGCACACGCGCCATATCAGATCGCGATGCCGGTGGATCATCTCCTTGAATCTCTGTTCGGTTGTTTCCATTACGCTATATTAGACGCTTCGAAAAGGGCAATCACAACATGTGGCGAAAAAAAAAGTGGGCAGGGCCCACTTTTTAATTCTTGATTCTTAACTCGTTAATATCAACTCTTGCCGGTCTTCTTCTCCAGCTTGATGTAGTTGGGGAAGGCAATCGTCTGGGTGCCGACGTTCATGCTGGGTTTCACGCGCAGACCCACCTTCGAGGAGATGCCCTCGTTGTTGAAGCTGCTGGCGAAGTTCTTCAGCGATTCGAGGCCCTCCTTGGAGAAGAGCTGTCCCAGGTCGGTGTTCACGCCCAGCGGCACCGTGGTGGTGGTGCTCGGCTTGATGGTGTAGCTCTTGCTATTGACGCCGTTGGCCATGTCCTTGCCGTCGATGGCGAGGATCCAATCCATGGCGGTCATGGCTGCCTCGGTCTCGGTGGGGTTCTTGATGTTGACGTTGACGTTCATGGCCAGGGGCACCTGTTTGCTCTGGTAGGCAGCCACGAGTTTCACCACGTCGGTGGCCGTCAGGTTGCCCTGGGTCAGGTTCTTCACGTTGACACCCGCCACACTCACGTCGGAGACGTTTTTGAGGCTGAAATCACAATTTGTCAGGTTGGCGACGCTGGCCGCCTGGTTGAGCATCTGCAACACTACGTCGCACGAACTCAGCAGGATAGAACCTGCTACGAGGAATACTAAGGTTATCTTTTTCATGCCGCAAAGATACAAATTCTTTTTGACATGGCAAAATAAAAAATATCAATCAGCACCGACCCATCTCCGACCGTTCTTTGGTCGTTCAACGGAAAAAAGCAAAGAACGACCAAAGAACGACCATAGGAAAGGCGTAGAAAGGGTGGTGTTGACACCTGCTTTTCTCCAATTGATTGACAGCCGTTCTTCAACAGTTCTTCAAGAAAAAATTGAAGAACTGTTGAAGAACTGTTGATGATTAGTTGTCGAAGAGTCGGAGTTGGTAAATATTTTTTGGCGTTTCTATCATTTTTAGTATCTTTGCAGTTTGAATTAATGCATATTTATTAGAATATACTTATATATATCAGTTTGTTATGGAAGAAAACAATGCTGCCGAGAAGCAACTGAACTTTCTTGAAGAGATTATCGAACAGGGTCTGAGTGAGGGCAAGTACACCGCTATCCAGACCCGTTTCCCGCCGGAACCCAACGGCTACCTGCACATCGGCCACGCCAAGTCGATCTGCATTAATTTCGGACTGGCGAAGAAGTATGGTGGTAAGACTAACCTGCGTTTCGACGACACCAACCCCGTGAAGGAGGACACCGAGTATGTCGACTCTATCCAGGAGGATATCCATTGGCTGGGCTTCGACTGGGCCGAGAAACACTACGCCTCCGACTATTTCGAGCAGCTCTACGAGTGGGCAGAACTCCTGATACAGAAAGGCCTTGCCTATGTCGACGACCAGACCCTCGACGAAATCCGCGAGGGGCGCGGCACCGTGACCACCCCCGGTAAGAACAGCCCCTACCGCGACCGTAGCGTTGAGGAAAACCTCGACCTCTTCCGCCGCATGCGTGCCGGCGAGTTCCCCGACGGCGCCAAGGTGCTGCGCGCCAAGATCGACATGGCGCACCCCAACATGATGTTCCGCGACCCCATCATGTACCGCATCCTGCATGCCCACCACCACCGCACGGGCGACAAGTGGTGCATCTACCCGATGTACGACTATGCCCACGGCCAGAGCGACTCCATTGAGCATATCACGCACTCCATCTGCACGCTGGAGTTCGACATTCACCGTCCGCTCTACGATTGGTTCATCGAGCAGCTGGGTATATGGCCGAGCCATCAGTACGAGTTCGCTCGCCTGAACATCAACTACACGGTGATGAGCAAGCGCAAGCTGCTGCAGCTCGTTAAGGAGAACTACGTTAGCGGCTGGGACGACCCGCGCATGCCGACCATCTGCGGCTTCCGCCGTCGCGGCTACACGCCCGAGAGCATCAAGGCGTTCTGCGAGCGCATCGGCGTGGCCAAACGCGACAACATCATCGACTACAGCCTGCTGGAGTTCTCGCTCCGCGAGCACCTCAACAAGGTGGCTCAGCGCCGCATGGCGGTCCTCGACCCTGTGAAGGTTGTCATAGACAACTACCCCGAGGGACAGACCGAGATGCTGACGGCCGTCAACAACCCCGAGTGCGAGGCCGACGGCACCCGCCAGGTGCCCTTCGGACGCGAACTGTGGATTGAGCGCGAGGACTTTATGGAGGTGGCTCCCAAGAAGTACTTCCGCATGGCCATCGGCCAGGAGGTGCGTCTGCGCTACGCCTACTTTGTCACGGCTCAGAGCGTCGAGAAGGACGCCGAAGGCAACATCACCTGCATCCACTGCACCTACGACCCCGCCACGCGCGGCGGCGACGCCCCCGACGGCCGCAAGGTGAAGGGCACCATCCACTGGGTCAGCGCCCAGCACGCCATCGATGCCGAGGTGCGCCTCTTCGACCGTCTCTTCGCCGTCGAGGCCCCCGACGATGTGGAAGAAGGCCACACCTTCCTCGAGAACCTCAACCCCAACAGCCTCAAGGTGGTTACCGCCAAGTGCGAGCCTGCCCTCAGCGAGTGGAAAGCGGAAAGTGGAAAGTGGAAAGATGGCATAGTGCGCTACCAATTCGAGCGCATGGGCTACTTCTGCACCGACCGCGACTCCACTCCCGGCCACCTCGTCTTCAACCGCACCTGCACCCTCAAGGACAGCTGGGCGAAGATAAAATAGCAACAGTTATGACAATTATTGACCAACCGAGAGACAGAAAGATACTGAACGCCATGATGCCAAACTATTTTGGCGACATGGTGAAGGCTGTGGTGGATATTGTGCAAAAGAAGATGGGTGTGGATGCCGAATTGCATGCCGACATCGAACAAGCATTGTTGGCACAAGGTTCGTTGCAGTACGACCTGTGGGGCATCAACCTGTATCCCGAAATGGACGGAGAAGACTTCATAGAGTTTGACTCAATGATTAACATCCGTCCAGGACAGGGCAACCGCAGTCGCGACGTGCAGGATGCCGACACTCGGCAGAGAATAATAGACACGGTAAACTATCTGCTGCCATGCTGACGATGGAGTTCCAACACAAGGAACTGGCTGCTGGCCGCTGGGCGCAGATGTCGCTGGCCGAGCAGATGCTGAACATCGGCAGCGAGGTGTCGCGTGCCAACCGCTGGAAGGCCAAAGGCAACGAAGAGCAATGCCACCGTGCTGCCGACCGCGCATTGGAGCTTGTATCATTGACCATCGATGCCAACAAGAACCGTGCCGGCCTGAAGGAATTGTGCCGCCTCTATGAGGTGATGGCCGACTACTACTACGGCAAGAACATATATCAAACCGAGCCCAATGCCATGCAGCGGTATTTTGATGTGTTCTACTTGGATAAAAATAGAACCGAACAGATAGTCGTTAGATAAAATTTTGCACCTTGTGTAAGATTTGCAGCAGCATGTGCGATTATATTAGGTAAAAGGACATCCATTATGAAGAGAATTCTTTTTACCCTCGCGCTCGCCTTGTTGGGAGTGAATGCATTAGCCCAAACCATTACCGGCCGTCTGGCAGATGACGGCGGGCAACCTGTAGCTTTCGCCAATGTGGTCCTCTACGCTGACACGGTTTTGCTCGGCGGCACCACCACTGGCGAGGACGGCGCGTTCAGCATCCCCTGCGGAGACGGCACCTACCGCCTTGTGGCATCGTATGTGGGTTATGAGAGGCTCAGCGTCCGCTGTCAAGCGGGCGACCTCGGCACGCTGACGCTGAGCGCCTTGCAGCTCAACGAGGTGGAGATAACCGCCAGCCGCGTCACCGAAGAGGTAGACCGCTACGTCATCCTGCCCAAGCCCGAAGAGGTGGAGGCCGCCGGACGGACGCTGGTGCTGCTCGACATGCTGGGCCTGCCGGGCCTGAAGGTCGACGTGGCGTTGCAGAGCATCACGGTGGATGGAGGACTGGCCATACTGCAAATCAACGGCAAAGAGGTGCCCGTGGCACGGCTGGGCAACCTGAGGGCTGACCAAATCAAGCGCGTGGAATACAGCAACAACCCCGGCACCCGCTACCTCGACCGCGGCGCTTCCGGCGTCATTAATATAATACTGAAAGAACGTGAGGACGGTGGCAGTCTCGTCGCACAGGGGCAGTCTGCCTTGACCACGGGTTTTGTCAATGGCTACTTGCTCGGCAGCTACCACAAGGGCAAAAGCGAGTTCGCGCTGGAATATACCCTTGGCTACCGCAACTACGACAGCGTACCCTACGAGCTGGAGGACAGCTACCTCA
>JAGCOF010000011.1 GCA_017645585.1 Bacteroidales bacterium | reverse complement strand
TGTTGTCCATTTGTTGTCACATTTTAAATGGGACAAAAATGGGACAACAATGGGACAACAAACGTACATCAGTCGGAGTCACCTCGGAGTCATCTGTGCCTTATACGGCACTTATAACCAATCCATTGCGCACCAAATCCCATCTTTCCCGTTTGGTTGTCAGCGCCATTGCGTATGGCACCGGCGAAGTTTTCATAGTCGTCTTCGGTTTCGCCCCCAATCACCGGCCCCCGACCACCGATTACCAACCGCTCAAAAATACATCGTGCACGACATAAATACAATTTTCATTTTCTTCCCCCAAGTTGGTAAGAGATGTGCAATTGAACTGAAAAATAATACATTTTTTCCTCATAATTGAAAAAAACATGTATATTTGTAGTGCCAGATCCAGATCAAAATAGATATGAAAAACTGTTTATCAAGAAGTTGTATTATTTTAAGAACGGTGTTTTTTCTCACAGTCATCCTGTTGTGCTTTACTACATTGGCGCAGGAGAGCGTGGAGGAACCAGCGAGTTTCAAGGATAATTATTCCATCATTCGGGAAGTTAATGAAAGGGAGAGTTTAATTTATGATTGCTATCAAGGATCTTCCAGGTTCACGCTGACTACAGAGGGCAGTACTACGGTGGAAGTGATTTCGCAAGGATATCAGTTCAGCCATATTCATGATTTCGAAATATTAAACGGGGAGGATGTGTATTTTTGTGGCGATTGGTATTGGTGTGATGCTCAGTACAATCAAGTATTAAAGTCCGTGTATATAGGCCATTTTACTATGTCGTCTTTCCGAGATACGGCATGGTATCATTCAGTGCCGGTGGATACCATATCACTTCGCAGGGAGTGTGAAATTATTAAAGTGAAGAAATTGGATGTTTTTGAAGACGAATCAGGTGTGGCGCATGTATTGGTGACAGGGTTGCACAGCAGCGGAAAGTGGTGTGTGGTGGATGCGTCTCTTTTGGGCACGGGGCAATGGCAGGTGAACATTGTTTTGTCTGCATCTTCTCAGGAAATATTTGACGATGTGGCGGTTTTGTTTCGATGCATGATGTAACCTGGCAAACGGGAAAGATACTACTTTTTGAAAAATATACTCCCTTGGGATTTGTATTTCCATATCCGACGGTCGGTTTTACAAAAATAGATTTGCCATATAGAGTAGATGGAGATGTGTTGTTAGAATGGTGTGAGTCTGATGCTTTTGTTTCGGCAAGTCATTCGGCAATTGAAAATGCTGTATATATTAGTGGTTTTAATTATTCAACACAGATTGCCACCATTGGTTTGCCGCTGGCAAGTGATCTCACTCCCTGTTCACAATTGAGAGACATTAGTTATAGTAATCGGAGTCGGGATTTGATGTTGCTACAGTACGAGCTCACGGGAGCGGATACGTTAAGTGTGGTGTATCGTCTCGACAGTAGTCTCCTGTCTAGCCCTACAATGCAGATATTTGGGAACCGTTACGATTGCGAGACCTTAAGCTCTATTGTCAATAAACGTTATCTTGCGGGAAGCACCTTTGCCTCGGGACACTCGTTTGATAATTGTTACAATACACTGTATAACAATTATAAAGTGTTGCGTAAATATGTCTTTAGGCAGGGACTTTATGGCAATTGTACAAAAGAATGTAAGATGACATATTGGAGATACGAGAAACCTATAATTGTTACGGATGAGGAGACTACAGTAATCCCTAATGAGACGCCATTAAGGGTTTGGGAATGGGGCAAATTCGGTGTTCCTGTTGATGTTATTTGTTATTAAAAATGTATAAAATATGAAAAACAATAATGTGAATAAGTTTATAATCTGTGTTTCTGCGATACTGTTGAGTTTGTTCGCAAATGCACAGGATACATTGATTGGCCCTAAAAATAATTATTATTTCAGACATTGGCCTGGTGGTAATTATATGCCGTATGACACGGTATTTGGTATAGCAAACAAAGCGCTTAATTCGGGTAGTTTTGGAGGGTCGCGGGATTTTTTTAAATATATGTCTACGGACACGGTGATGGAAATTCATGGCATTGCTGCGGCATTGTTCTCTGAATGTATACCTCATAATGGGAATAACTCTATGCCATTGGATTCTTCATTGGTTAATGACCTTTCCTCAACCAATGTGTTCGAGTATTTAAGGTTGTATACATATAACAAGGACACTGATACGTGGGAGGTGATTAATGAGAAAAGAGTGCATTACGCAGAGGATACATTCGATCATTATTTTTATGCGGGTGTAGGGGACCATCCACCATACCAAAGAGTCTATGAGGCTTATTTTGATACCGTCTCAAGTGTTATTGGAGACTTCGGTGTGGGTATTAGTCAAATTAACTCCAGATTTGAAAACGGAGAATATCCCACGTGGCCAATAGGGATTTATACTTTACAAAGTGTCGGTAGTTTTTTGCTAGATACTGTTTATCTCCTTGAGTCATGGCATGTGAATCCTACAGGTTGGGGGGAAGGTAGGTATGGGGGGTATTTGTACATCTTCCCTATCTTGGACCACAACTGCCATGTGCGTGACACTTCGGGCAATGGCTCCGGAATACAATCTGCGGCGGACTTGGGTACAGCGGTATATCCTAATCCGGCCAATGGGCAAGTACGGGTGGTGTCGGCTATTGGGTTGGAACGGGTAGAAGCTTATAATTCTACCGGTGTGAGGGTGCTTGAACAACGTGCCGATGGTGACTATACGACCATCGATGTGAGCCGCTGGCCTGCGGGCACCTACCTGCTGGTGGTGAGTACCGCACTTGGCATCGCCACCCACCGCCTCGCTGTAGCGCGGTAAAACTGTGACTAAATATAAATATTTGCGCCGCGCGTATAATAAATTTATATGCGTGGCGTTATCTATTTATTATTTGAGTTTATAAATTATTGAAGAAAAGATGAAAATACATATCGTTCAGCATGATGTGCGCACTTTGAAGCACGAGGAGAATATGGAATGGATTCTCAACGAGTTGGAGAGCGAGGCCTCGCGCGAGGCGCTGCTTACCGTCTTCCCGGCCTGCACCGTCTGTGGCGCGCCGCTCTTCGCCGCCGCCGGCTATACCGACGTGCAGAAGCAGGCGCAGACCGTGCTCCAGGAGCTCATCGCCCGCTCGGAACACCGCGCCTTCCTCGTGGGCATGCCGCTGCAGATACAGGACAAGGGCCTCTGCAATGCCATCGTCTTTGTGCAGAACTGCGCCATCCGCGGCGTGGTGACCAAGAAATACCTCACCGTCGACGAACAGAAGTACTTCGTGCGCGGCGAGGGCGTGCAGGTCATCGACTTCCACGACCAGCGCATCGCCATCGGCTTCTATGAGGACCTCAAGGAGCTGAGCAAGGGCTATGTGGAGCAGCCCGACCTCATCGTCTGCTGTGGCTGCCAGGTGTTTGATTATAGAAAGCCCTACCGCATACGCTACCGCATGAGCAAGATTGTGGAGACGCTCAATGCCGGCATCGTCTATGTGAACCGCATCGGCGGCGAGGGCCACTACCTCTATGCGGGCGGCTCGCTGGCTATGAACGCCGCTGGCGGCGTGCTCTGTCAGCTGCCCTACTTTGAGGAGTCGTGCCAGACGGTGGACATGCAGCAGCTGGAGACCGTGCCCGATGAGAAGCCCGAGGCAGTAGAGCTGGTTTACAAGGCCCTGGTGTGCGGCATACACGATTACTTCCACAAGAACGGCCTGCGCGACGCCGTCCTGGGCCTCAGCGGCGGCATCGACTCGGCGCTGGTGTGCACGCTGGCCGCCGACGCCCTCGGCCCCGAGCATGTGCACGGTATACTGATGCCCAGCCAATACTCCACCGACCACTCGGTGGGCGACGCCATCGAGCTGGCGCACAACCTCGGTGTGGCCTACGACATCGTGCCTATCCAGCCTGTCTTCGACCAACTGCGCACCTCCATGAAGCCCGTCTTCGGCGACCGCGCCGAGGACGTGACCGAGGAGAACATGCAGGCGCGTGTGCGCGGCACCATAGTGATGAGCTACGCCAACAAGTTCGGTGCCCTGGCGCTCAACACCACCAACCGCTCCGAGGCCGCTATGGGCTACGGCACCCTCTACGGCGACTCGTGCGGCTCGCTGGCTGTTATCGGCGACCTCTACAAGACCGAGGTCTACCAGCTCAGCGAATGGATCAACCGCGACGGTGTGCGCATCCCCGTGAACAGCATCACCAAGGCTCCCAGCGCCGAGCTGCGCCCGGGACAGAAGGACACTGACTCGCTGCCCGACTATAGTGTGCTCGACGCCATCCTCAACTGCTACCTCGACGAGGGCATGTGCGAGGACGAGATTGTTGAAGAGGGCTATGACCGCGAGTTGGTGCAGAAGACCATCCTCAAGGTGAAGCGCAACGAGTGGAAGCGCTTGCAGTTCGCACCTCAGCTGAAGGTGAGCCCCATGAGCTTCGGCCTCGACCGCCGCTGGCCCATTTCGTGAAAAGTGAAAAATAAAAAGTGAAATATGAAAAAGATATTGTCATTATTTGCGGTGCTGCTGCTGTGTGGTAGTGTGAACGCCCAGATGCAGGCGCTGTTCAGCTATTCCACCTTCTTCTTGCCGGAAAGGCAGCAGCCCTATGTGGAGACCTACCTGCAGTTCGACGCCTGGACGATGCACTTCGTCGAGGTGGCGCCGGGCAGTTACCGCGCCGCGGCCGAGGTGACCATCGTTCTCAGCCAGCAGGACTCGGTGTGCTACGCCAAGAAATACGACCTCAGCAGCCCCACGGTGCCGAGTCTCGACCAGCTGGACTTCAGCTTCCTGGATGTGCAGCGCTTCTCGGTGCGCAACGGCATCTACGACATGACTGTTTCGCTGCGCGACAAAGGGACCGACGCCCCCGAGTCGGTGGTCACGGAGAAGCTGGTAATCAACTTCCCCAAGCGCCAGCAGGCCCTGTCGAGCGTGATGTTGGTGGCCAGCGTCAAGCCTACCGAGAAGGAGAATATCCTCTCGCGCGGCGGCTACGACATGGAGCCCTATGTGAGCGACTTTGTGCCCGAGCAGGTGAAGCAGCTGAACTTCTACTATGAGATTTACAACATGGACCTCTACTTCGCCGACGAGGTTCATAAAATATACTACGACAAGGACAACAATGTGTATGGTGGCCATACGCCGGGCGAAGACGCCGTGTTGGCGATGACCTATGTGGAGGAGCTGGAGACCGGTCGCCGCGTGGAGGACATGAAGGTGATGAGCCGCAAGACGACGGCCCGCACGATGCCGGTGCTGGGCAGCCTCGACATCAGCGAATTGCCGTCGGGCAACTACAACCTGGTGTGCGAGGTGCGCGACCGCGACAACCACCTGCTGCTCTACCGCAGGCTGCCGTTCTATCGCTCCAATCCGGGCGTGAAAGGAAAAGAAGTGAGCGAATATGCCACCACCTTTGCCGGACGCTATACCGACGAAGACCAACTGAACCTCTACCTCGACGGACTCTATCCTATTGCCTCCGACGCGGAGAACAATATAGTCAAGGACTTGGTGCGCCGTCCGGCCCTGGAGGAGAAGCAGGCCTTCCTGTACACCTTCTGGCAGCGCCGCAACGCCCTCGACCCCGAGGGTGAGTGGCTTAAGTACAAGGAGCGCATCGACTACGTGCAGGAGCACTTCAGCTATCCCCGCACGCGCGGCATCGTGACCGACCGTGGACGTGTGTATCTGCAGTACGGCCCGCCCGACTTCATCCGCGACGAGAAGAACTATGTGTCGGCCAACCGCATTGGCAGCAACAACGAGCAGACGCCGTCGACCATGCAGCTCGGCAACGCGCAGCGCGATGGGTCGCCCATGTATCAGGGCACTTCGCAGGGTCATGTGTTCTACCTGCCTTACCAGCTGTGGCGCTACAACAAGTTGGCCACCGATGACCCCAACCGCGTCTTCCTCTTCTGGGATGAGCACCGCTCGGGCTATTATACGCTGCTCAACAGCAACGCCCGTGGCGAGGTGCAGGATCCGGGTTGGGAGCGCCGCCTCTGCCGCCAGCAGCTCAACGAGGGCGTTGTGGGCGAGGTGGGTGAGCAATTCAACCGAGGCTATTGATGTATCTGCTGTCGGACATACTCTATTTCATTGCCTACCATCTGGCCGGCTATCGCCGCAAGGTGGTGCGTGAGAACTTGTCCGCCTGCTTCCCCGACAAGAGCATCCAGGAGCGCCGCAAGATAGAACGGCAGTATTACCGGCACATGTGCGACCTGCTGATTGAGGGCGCCTATAATCTGGTGGCCTCGCCCGAGGCCATCAAGCGACGCTACCGGCTGATGAACCGCCAGCTGGTGGACCGCTACTATGAACAGGGCCGTACGGTGGTGCTCATGTCGGCCCACTACGGCAATTGGGAGTATATGGTCAGCTCGCTCAATATGCAGTTGCTGCACCACGGCATCGGTGTGGGCAAGCCGCTCGACGACAAGAGTGTGGCAGCCTTCATCACACGGCGTCGCACACGCTACGGCACCCAGGTAGTGGACCAGAGCGACGTGCGCCAGCATGTGGCTTTCTATGACCGCTACCATGTGCCTTGTGCGCTGATGATGCTCAGCGACCAATCGCCCAGCAATCCCCACAAGAGCTATTGGACACAGTTCCTCGGGCGTGACACGGCCTTCCTTTACGGTGCCGAGTATTTCGCCCGCAAATACAACTATCCCGTACTTTATTATTCCGTCCGCAAAGTCAAGCGTGGCTATTACGAGGTAACCTTCAGTCCGCTTTGTGAGCGGCCCGAAGAGGTGCCTCAGTATTCCATTGTGGAGAGCTACGTGCGCCGCCTGGAGCAAGAGATACAGGCTGCCCCGCAGTATTGGCTGTGGAGTCATCGCCGCTGGAAACTCACCCGTGAAGGCCGCATACTTAAGGACGGCACCCTTAAAATCATCAAACCATGAAAAGTGTAGCCATAGTCATACTCAATTGGAACGGACGCGCCATGCTTGAGCGCTTCTTGCCGTCGGTCCTCGCCTGCAGCGAAGGGGCCGAGGTGGTGGTGGCCGACAACGGCTCTTCTGACGATTCGGTGGAGTTCCTGCAGCGGCAGTATCCGCAGGTGCGCCTGCTGCTGTTCGACAAAAACTATGGCTTCGCCGAGGGCTATAACAAGGCCCTGGCGCAGGTGGAGGCCGACTACTATGTGCTGCTGAACAGCGACGTGGAGTGCACTCCGCAGTGGTATGTGCCGGTGGTGGAGATAATGGAGCGCGAGCCGCAAGTGGCTGTGGCGCAGCCCAAGCTGCTGATGTATGACCAGAAGGACACCTATGAATATGCCGGCGGTGCCGGCGGCTTCATCGACAAATACGGCTACCCCTTCTGTCGTGGACGCCTCTTCAATACGTTGGAGCAGGACCATGGGCAGTATGACGACGAGCACGACATCTTCTGGGCTACGGGTGCGGCCATGTTTGTCCGTGCCTCGGTGTGGAAGGAATTGAGTGGTCTGGATGGCGACTTCTTCGCCCACATGGAGGAGATAGACTTCTGCTGGCGTGTCCATCTGGCCGGTTACCGTGTGTGCTACTGTCCGCGGTCGGTAGTCTATCATGTCGGTGGCGGCACCTTGCCCAAGTCGTCGCCCTTTAAGACGGAGCTCAACTTCCGCAACAACCTCTCCATGCTCTACAAGAACCTGCCGGAGAGTCGTCGCTGGAAGGTGCTCTTCATGCGTATGTGGCTCGACCGAGTAGCGGCAGTCAAATTCCTGTTGGAGGGGCATGTGGGCGAGTATACGGCGGTGCGCAAGGCCCACAAGCAGTATCGTGCATGGAAGCCTGCCCTGCGGGAGAAACGTGCAAAAAACGGCACCCATGAAGTGCCGCAGGTCTATCAAGGTCTTCTGGTGCCGGAGTATTACCTCCTGGGCCATAAGACATTTACTTCATTGAAGGGTCATTTCAGCAAGTAGTCGTCCACATGGCCGAAGACAATGTCGGCGCGGGCGGCGAAGCTCTCCTCGGTGGCGAAGGCCACATGCGGGGTGAGTAGGCAGTATTTGGCTGAAAGCAGCGGATGTTCTGCGGGTAGGGGAGGCTCTTGCTCAAAGACATCGAAGGCGGCGCCGGCGATGGTGCCGTTGTTCAGGGCCTCGGCCACGGCGGCAATGTCGCACACGGGGCCGCGGGCGGTGTTGATGAGCAGCGCCGTGGGCTTCATCATCTGCAGCTCTTTCTTACCAACCAGACCGCGTGTCTCGGCGGTCAGCGGCGTGTGCAGGCTGATGATGTCGGCCTCTTTTAGCAGTTCGGGCAATTCTACGTATTTCACGCCCAGCGCCTCCACGTCGGCATGGCGGCTGCGGTTGTAGGCCAGCACCTTGCAGCCGAAGGCCAGCAACAGGCGGATGGTGGCGGTGCCGATGGCGCCTGTGCCCACCACACCCACGGTCTTGCCGCGCAGTTCACGGCCCAAGAAGGCGCCACGGCCTTTACCGTCGCGGATAACGCCGTCCATCGTGGTGACGCCTCGCAGCAGGTCGAGCATCATGCCCACCGCCAACTCGCTGACGGCGGTGGTGCTGTAGCCGGCGGCGTTCTGTACCTTGATGCCGCGCTCCTGGCAGTAGGCTAAGTCGATATGGTCCAAGCCCGTGAAGGCCACACTGAGGTATTTCAGGTTGGCGCATTGGCTGAGCACCGCTGCCGGCAGCTTGATGTTGCTGATGACGGCGATGTCGGCCTCGTGCATACGCTCCACCAGAGAGGCCTCATCCTCGCGGCGGTCCATATAATAGGTGAATGCATGCCCCTTGGAGGCGTAGTGCTGCTTCAACTCTTCGAAGTGGGCCTGGCTGATGCCGAGGCTTTCTACACAAATAATATTCATGGTAAAAATTATTTTCTCTTTTTGACCGAGAAGCCGAAGCCGCCCAGCTTTTCGCCGAGGGCGTAGTATTTTCCGTGCGAGAAGGCGAGGGGACCGGCGTGGTTCAGCTGGAATTGACCCGTGCTTTTGTCTATCAGGCTCTCCTCGGCATCGACAGCCACCACATTGGCGATGAACAGGTCGTGGCTGCCAAGCGGGCGCATCTCCACCACCTTGCACTCGATGTTCAGCGGACTTTCTTTGATGAGGGGTGCCTTGACCAGCTGGGCCGGTTCGGTGTGCAGCCCCATCTCGCGGAACTTGTTGTAGTCCCTGCCGCTGCGCACGCCGCACCAATCGGTCTGACGGGCCAGGTCGGCGGTGGTGAGGTTGATGACAAACTCGCCGGTGCGCTGTATGATGTCGTGGCTGTGGCGCTCGGGGCGCACGGAGATATAGCACATGGGCGGGTCGCTGCAGAGCGTACCCGTCCATGCGATGGTGATAATGTTATAGTTCTCGGGATCGTCGCCGCAACTGACCATCACCGCCGGCAGCGGGTAGATCATTGTCCCGGGCTTGAAGCTTATTTTCATTCGGCGAACTTCTTCTCCAGCTCGTCCACCATGGCGCGCATGTAGCGGTCGGTCTGGCGCAGGTTCTCAATCTGCTTGCAGGCGTGCAGCACGGTGGCGTGGTCCTTGTTGCCGCACTGGGCGCCGATGACGGCGAGGCTCGACTTGGTAATCTTCTTGGCGAAGTACATGCTCAACTGGCGGGCCTGCACAATCTCGCGCTTGCGCGAGGTGAGTTGTATGCTCTCCACCGGCAGCTCGAGGTAGTCGCACACCACCTTCTGGATGTAGTCAATGGTGACCTCACGTGCGCTGCTCTGCACATACTTGTCGATCATCTGCTTGGTCAGCTCGAGCGTAATCTGCTTGCGGTTGAGCGAGCTCTGTGCAATGAGCGAGATGAGGGCACCCTCGAGTTCGCGCACATTCGTATTAATATTATAGGCGATGTATTCGATGACGTCGTCGCTCATCTCGATGCCGTCGTTCTGCAGTTTTTGCTTGAGGATGCGCGTGCGCGTCTCCACGTCGGGCGCCTGCAGGTCGGCGTTGAGACCCCATTTCAGGCGGCTGAGCAGACGGGGTTCGAGGCCTTGCAGCTCGCCGGGGGCTTTGTCGCTGGTGATGATAATCTGGCAGTTGCGCTGATGTAGGTGATTGAAGATGTGGAAGAATGCCTCCTGGGTCCTGGGAGCTTTGCCGGCCCAGAATTGGATGTCGTCGATGATGAGCACGTCAATCATCTCGTAGAAGTGGATGAAGTCGTTGGTGGTGCCGGTGCGGCCTGCTTCGGCATACTGCTGCATGAACTGCTCGCTGGTGACGTAGAGCACGGTCTTGTCGGGGTGCATCTCCTTGGTCTTAAGACCGATGGCGTTGGCCAGGTGTGTCTTGCCGAGGCCCACGCCGCTGTGCAGCAGCAGGGGGTTGAAGCTCGTCTGACCGGGTTTCTCGGCCACAGCGTAACCGGCCGAGCGTGCCAGGCGGTTGCAATCGCCCTCGACAAAGTTCTCCAGCGTGTAGTTGGGGCTCAGCTGTGAGTTGACGCGGGTCTTCTGTATGCCGGGGATGACGAAGGGGTTGGGTATCTCGCGTTCGCCTTCCTTATTAATATTGACGGGCAGGTCGGTGAGCGGGTTGCGTGTCGACCGGCGGTTGTGCGACGGCAGGGTGGTCAGCAGCGGGTCCGTGGGGATGGTCTGGTCCATGACGATGCTGTATTTCAGCATGCCGTTGGGGCCGAGCTGCATGCGTATGACGCGCTTCAGCAGGTCGATATAGTGCTCCTCGATCCACTCATAGAAGAAAGGGCTCGGCACCTGCACGATGAGTGTCGTGCCGTCGAGCTGCAGGGGGACGATGGGGGTGAACCATGTCTCGTAGGCCTTGCGGTTCTCGGGGCCGAGGGTATCTTTGATGACGTCAAGACATTCCGCCCAAACTCGCTTGTAATCTTCCTCAATCATTTCTCTAAAACTTTACTTTTTTCAATCACTTACACAATTCCTGTGTGTTATTCTTTGCTTGCAAAGTTCACTATTTATTTGTGCACAGAATATGAAAAATAAATTTGTTTGTATCTGATTTTTTTTGTAAAGTTTTCGCCAATTTCCGACCTGCCAAAAAAAGCCCTTTTCCTAACATATTAATTTTCACCAACCGTTTTCCGATTTTAACATTTCGGCACCCTTAATAAGATACGACTTTTTTTTGAGAGAATAAAATTTTTTTGCAAAAAATAGGGTGCCCAGATGCTTTTTTGTTGATAAATGGACAGCCGATTGAAGATTAATTATTTGTGAGTTGACAAGGTGGGTAATTGCTTGAAACGCAGAATATTTCTACAATCCGCTGAAAATCAAACCCCGTTTTCCGGCGGTGGATTACTAACTCTTTGAGCATGTGCTTTGTGGTCGATTTATGCACCTAACTGCGTTAATAAATCATCCTCGAGATGCACTTTTTTTTGTTTTGAAAAATCGACCCCCGGCACTCCGGCATGCCTCCCTATTGACTCCCACAGTTCGTCGACCGTTCAACGACAGTTCTTCAACAGTTCTTCAAGATTTTTTTGAAGAACTGTTGAAGAACTGTAGAAGAACGATTGGTGAAAGGCCGGCCTTTGTACGTGTATGGCAGGCAGTTGGCAACTTTTTTTTGTTGGTTATGGAAAAAAGTGTATCTTTGCAGTCTCTTTTATATATAAAATTGGAACTAAATTAATAATGCTATGAAATACGATTTGATAGTGATCGGCAGCGGCCCGGGAGGCTATGTGGCTGCCGTCAAGGGTGCCCAGCTGGGCCTGAAGACCGCCGTCGTGGAACGCGAGAATCTCGGCGGCATCTGCCTCAATTGGGGCTGCATCCCCACCAAGGCGCTGATGAAGAGCGCCCAGGCGTTCAACTATGCCAAGCATGCCGCCGCCTATGGCGTCAAGGCCGAGGGCGTGGAGGCCGACCTCAACGCGATGGTCGACCGCAGCCGAGGCGTGGCCTCGACGATGAACAAGGGCGTCGAGTTCCTGCTGAAAAAGAACAACGTGGAGGTCATCAACGGCACCGCCAAGGTGAAGCCCAACCATATCGTCGACGTGGACGGCACCGAGTATGAGGCCGACCACATCATCATCGCCACCGGCGCCCGCTCGAAGGTGATGCCGGCCATGCCGCAGGACGGCAAGCACATCATCGGCTACCGTGAGGCCATGACCCTGCGCCAGCAGCCTGCCCGCATGTTAGTGTGCGGCAGCGGCGCCATCGGCTCGGAGTTCGCCTACTTCTACCAGAGCATCGGCACCCAGGTGACGCTGGTCGAGTTCATGCCCCAGATACTGCCCAACGAGGACGAGGAGGTGGCCGCCCAGATGAGCCGCAGCTTCCGCAAGATGGGCATGAAGGTGATGCCCAGCTGCTCGGTCGAGAAAGTCGACATCGAGGGCGACGTGTGCCACGTCACCGTCAAGGACCTGAAGAAGAACAGCGAGACCGTCATCGACGTCGACGTGGTGCTCAGCGCCGTGGGCGTGGTGACCAACCTCGAGAACCTCGGCCTCGAAGAGACCGGCATCAAGTTCGAGCGCGGCAAGATTGAGGTGGACGACTACTACCGCACCAATGTGCCCGGCTACTACGCTATCGGCGACGTGGTGCACGGACCGGCCCTGGCCCATGTGGCCAGCAAGGAGGCCATCTGCTGCGTCGAAGCCATCGTCAAGGGCGAAGCCACCAAGGTGAACTACAGCAATGTGCCCGGCTGCACCTATACGGTGCCCGAGGTGGCCAGCGTGGGCCTCAGCGAGAAGAAGGCCGTCGACGCCGGCTATGAGGTCAAGGTGGGCAAGTTCTTCTTCAAGGCCAGCGGCAAAGCCACCGCTGCCGGCAATACCGACGGTTTTGTCAAGGTGGTTGTCGACGCCAAGACCGACCTTATCCTCGGCTGCCACATGTGCGGCGACAATGTCACCGAGATGATTGCCGAGATAGTGGCTGCCCGCGAGCAGGGCCTCACCGCCCGTCAGGTGGCGCAGGCCATCCATCCGCACCCCACCATGAGCGAGGCCGTCATGGAGGCCTTCGAGGCCGCCCACGGCGAAGCTATTCACGCTTAAACCGCTGTGTTATGACCATAGTACCATACAAAATCAAGAAAATTAGCGACAGGCAGTATATCAGGGTGAGCCAGCACTTCTTCTACTCCGACTTTGGAGTGCGCGACTTCAGCGAGGTGGGCCACTACGGTCGTCGCTACATTTGCACCGGCACTCCGGGCACCGGCTTTATTGAGCGCGAAAGCGAGAGCCACAGCTACCACGAGTTCGTGCGTCGCCACATGGCCGTGCAACGTCCCAAATACCTGAACCTGCTTTTCAATCGCGAGCCCAATTATGAGCGCGAGCTCAACCGGGCCAAGGAGTTGCTGCACGCCACTACCGACGAGCGCAAGCGCGAGATAGTGGACTGCTACGTCAACGCCCTCACCATCGGCCGCATGGAGGAGGAGATGCAGCGCATCATCCGCGGCGTCAAGGACAAGATGGGCCACCATCACAAGAAACACCTCGTCAGTATCATCAGCCACTTCAAGCGCAAAATAGCGCAGCTGGAGCACGATATGTCGTCGGTGGAGTATCATGTGGAGAAGCACTACAGCCCCGAGGTGATGCAGGCTTACAACGAAGTGGTGGAGGCCTTCGCCAAGATGATTGCCCGTTGCCGCCGCGTGTGGCATCAGGGCGACAAGGCGTCGCGCGAATTCAAGCAGGTCTTCTTCGACCTCGGCATCTTTGATTTCATCCGCACCGACAATTTCCTGCCCATCATGCGTGACTCGAAGGGCGTCTGCTACTATCTGCTGCCCGACGCCGTCATTGTGGCGCGCAGTTCTGTGGACTTCGACATCATGCCCCTCAAGCCGCTGACGATGGTTTGCCAGGAGACTGCCATTGAGGAGACTACCGATTTGCTCTCTTCGCGAGTGGGTGATGCCGCTTGCATGATACTTATTCCGGGCCTCGACCTGACCTTCTACTTCAACCACGCCCGTGTGGTGGTTGAATTTGTCGAGACTGCCAACAAACTGAAAGCCCTGTTGTGAAGAAACGCGAAAGACATACCTACCGGTTCAACCCTCACACGCTGAAGTATGAGAAAGTGTTTGTGTCGCTGCGCGATCAGGTGCGGCGCATCAGTTTCAACGTGCTGTTCGGTGTGGTGCTCGGTGTGGTGATTGTCTTTGTGGCGTTGCAGTTCATGGAGTCGCCCAAGGAGCGTTCGATGGAGCGCGAGTTGGCGCAGTACAAGCGTCAGACACGTCTGCTGAATGACCGTGTGGAGCGTGCCGAGAAGGTGCTGGAGAACCTGGAGGAGCGCGACGACGCCCTCTACCGCACCATCTTTGAGAGCGCGCCCATTAGTGAAGCCGAACGGCACAGCGGCATCGGCGGCGTGGAGCGCTACGAGGAGTTCGACCAGATGAAGAATGGCGAACTGCTGAAGAACACCACCAAGCGGGTGGACGACCTGACAAAGCGCATCTATGTGGAGTCCAAGTCGCTCGACGAGCTCTACGACATGGCTCGCAACAAGAGCGAGCGCCTGTCGGCCATGCCGGCCATCATGCCTGTGGCCAAGGACAAGTGTAAGGTGGTCAGTGGTTTCGGCTACCGTTTCCACCCCATACTGCGTTACCGGCGCCTGCACTCGGGTATCGACATGACGGCCGGCAAGGGTACACCCGTCTACGCCACCGGCGACGGTGTGGTGCGCGTGTCCGGTCGTAATCCGCAGGGATTGTCGGGTTATGGCGTGGTGGTGATCATCGACCACGGCTACGGCTTCCAGACCCTCTATGCACATCTGCAGAACACCAAGGTGCGCATGGGACAGAAGGTGAAGCGTGGTGAACAGATAGGCACCGTGGGTAGCACCGGTATGTCTACCGGCTCGCACCTGCACTACGAGGTGATACAGAATGGCAAGAAGGTGGACCCTGTCTACTATTTCTTCAACGATCTCACTCCCGAGGAATACGAGGAGGTGCTCGAGTTGGCACGTCAGGAGAACCAGAGCATGAGTTAGTGGTTTAAGGTTTAAAGTTAACGGTTTAAGGTGGAAATATTGATTGATGAACATGCAGGCTACTGCTTCGGGGTGGTGAAGGCCATTGGCGCCGCCGAGGAAGAACTCGGCCGTGCCGGCAGCCTCGACTGTCTGGGCGACATCGTGCACAACAGTGCCGAGGTGTCGCGCTTGAAGCAGAAAGGACTGCGTGTGATAGACCATGCCGCCATGCGAGAGTTGCCTTCCGGCAGCAAGGTGCTCATCCGTGCCCATGGCGAGCCGCCCTCGACCTACAGCATGGCCAAGGAGCGTGGCATAGAACTCATTGACGCCACCTGCCCCATTGTTCTTGCCCTGCAGGGCCGCATACGCCGTGGCTACGAGGAGATGCGCGCCTGCAACGGACAGATTGTGCTCTTCGGTAAGCCCGGTCACGCCGAGGTGATAGGCCTCAACGGGCAGTGCCAGGGCCAGGCTGTCATCGTCAGCCGCGAGGATGAGCTGGAGCACATCGACTTCACGCGCCCCATACGCCTCTATAGTCAGACCACCAAGAGCCGCGACGAATACCGCCGCCTGATTGCCAACATCGAAGCACGCCTGCCGCAGGGGGCCGACTTTGTGGCCTACGACACGGTATGCAACCGTGTGGCCAACCGTGCCAAGGAGCTGGAGACCTTCGCCCGCAGCGTGGATGTGCTGCTTTTCGTAGCCGGTGAGAACAGCAGCAACGGCCACTACCTGTATGAATATTGCCGCAATGTGCAGCCGCGTACCCACCTCATCGCCACCGCCGACGAGGTGCGCCGCGAGTGGTTCGCCGGTGCCACCAGCGTGGGCATCAGCGGCGCCACCTCCACTCCGCGCTGGCTGATGGAGGAGGTGAAACTGAAAATAGAAAGTGAGAATTGAAACTCGATAGGCTCATACTAAGCAACTTCAAGAACTACGAGGCAGCCGACCTCGCCCTCTGCGGCAATGTCAACTGCTTTGTGGGCAACAACGGTGCCGGCAAGACCAACCTGCTGGATGCCGTCTACTACCTCTCGTTCTGCAAGAGTTATTTCAATCCGGTTGATAGTCAGAATATACGCCTTGGCGAGGACTTCTTTGCCATCCACGGATACTATGGCGACGATGTGGCCAGCTGCATCCTCAAGAAGGGTCAACCCAAACAGATGCGCTGGAACAAGAAGGTCTGCAAAACATTGATGGAGCATATCGGCCGTATACCGCTTGTAATGGTGTCGCCCAGCGACCAAGGACTCATCACCGGCGGCAGCGATGTGCGGCGCAAGTTCGTCGACGGCGTCATCTCGCAGACCGACCATAATTATCTGGACCACCTGATACAATACAGTAAGGCCCTCGAACAGCGTAACCGCCTGCTCAAGCAGATGTGGGAGGACCGCCTGTGGGAAGAAGAGCAGGTGCTGATGTGGGACGAACAGCTGGTTCGCCACGGCGAATATCTCTACACCGCACGTGAGCGCTTCATTGAGGCTTTTATCCCTCTCTTTTGGGAATACTACCATAGCATTGCCGGTGCGGAGGAACCCGGCAGCATCGAATACCAACGCGACAGCCGTCCGCTGGAGGCGCAACTGACAGAGAGCCGTCAGGCCGACAAGTTCTCGCAGTACACCACCTGTGGCCCCCACAAGGATGACTTCCTGTTTATGTTGGAGTCCGCCTTCCCGTTGAAGAAGTTCGGCTCGCAAGGGCAGCAGAAGAGCTTTGCGCTGGCGCTGAAGTTGGCACAGTTCCAATACATGAACGACCGCCTTGGTGTCAAACCCATCCTCCTCCTTGACGATATATTTGATAAACTCGACCTCCTGCGCGTCAAGCAGTTGGTGGCCTTGGTGGGCAGCGACCGCTTTGGACAGGTGCTCCTCACCGACACCCAGCCTGGTCGTGTGCAGGCCATCTTCGACGAGCTGCCGCAGCTGGAACACCGCGTGTTCGAGGTAAAGAAAGGAAGTGTGTATGACGTGGGAAGATAGGACAGCCGACTACTACATCCAGAAAATGTTTCGCCAATGGGACCTGGCCGACTTCGCCTCCGAGGTAGAGGTGGAGCGTGTCTACAAGCAGTTGGCCGGCGACCTCATCACCCGCCTCACGCAGCGCATCACATTCAAGAAAGGCACCCTCCGACTCAAGTATCCAGCTGCCGCCCTGCGCCAGGAGATGACGTTCCGACGCGAGAGCCTTCGGCAGAAGATGAACGAAGAACTCGGCGGCGAAGTGATAAAGAAAATACTGATTTCCTGACAACTAATAACTGACAACTAATAACTGACAACTAACAACTGACAACTAACAACTGACAACTAACAACTGACAACTCATGAAGAACCTGTGGCAAGCCCTGATGATGGTGCGCCGGTGCGACCCCGCTTCGTTCCGGAGGAGGCTCCTCTATGTGATCCTCTCCAGCCTGCTGCCGCTTGCCAACCTGTATATCCTCAAACTGCTGGTCGACAGCGTCACCGATGCTGTGCGCGGCGTGCTGCCTGCCACGGTCTGCCTGCCCTATCTGCTGGCGATGGTCGGGGTGTTCCTGCTGAACCGCGCAGTGGCGGCGCTCAACGGCATCAATAACGATGTCCTTGCCCAGCGACTGATTGACTATATGAGTGACCTTGTGCAGCGTCAGGCTGCGCGGCTCGATATGGCCTACTATGACACGCCCGCCTACCACGACACGTTGCACCGTGCCCAACAGGAGGCTGGTTCGCGACCGATACGCATCCTCGACAACAGCATGGCTGTCATCGGCTCGCTGATTTCCATTGTCGGTGTGGTGGCCCTGCTGGTCACTGCTTCGTGGTGGGTCGTGGTGGTGATGATTGTCGCCGTGTTTCCTTCCTTTGCCGTGAGGCTCTACAAGGCCCGTTGCATCTATGCTTTCCGTCGCTCAAATACGCAACTCTACCGCCGCACGGCCTACTATGGCAGCCTGCTCACCTCGCGCGAGGCCGCCAAGGAGATGCGAGCTTACCGTCTGGCACCTCTCTTCCGCCGCCTCTTTGTCGAGGTGCGCAGTAGTCTGGTGAGCCGCTTGCTCCGCATCTCGCGTCGCCTCGGTGCAGCCGACATCCTGTGTGCTGTGGTCGAGGCCGCCGCTATGCTGCTGGTAGTGTGGCTGCTGGTGCGCCAGGCCGTGGCCGCCGCCATCACACTCGGCTCCTTCGTGATGCTCTTCGAGGCTTTCCGTCGCGGGCAGGGCTACCTCTCTGCATTGGTGGCAGGCATCGCCGGTCTCTATGACAACCGCCTCTTCATCAGCAACCTCTTCGAGTTCCTCGGCCTTGAGCCCACGGTGTTCTCGCCCGAGAAGCCCGTGTCCATGCCCGAACGTATAGAGACCATCGAGTTCTGCGACATCACGTTCCGCTATCCCGACATGGAGCGCGACGTGTTGCAGCACTTCAACCTCACCGCCAGGGTGGGGGAGATAACCCGCATCGAGGGCCGCAATGGCTATGGCAAGTCTACGCTCGTCAAACTGCTGCTCCGCTTCTACGACCCGCAGCAGGGCGCCGTACTCATCAACGGCACCGACCTGCGCCTGTTCGACCTCGAGGAACTGCGCCGCCGCATGGGGGTGCTCTTCCAAGACTTTCTGCGCTTCAACTGCACTGCGGCCGACAACATCGCCTTTGGTGACATTGACCACCTTGAGATGTCGCCCGACGTTGCCGCCCGCAAGGCTGGTGCCGACAGTGTTGTGGACCGTCTGCCCCAAGGCTATGCCACCCAGCTGGGCCGTATGTTCGACGGCGGTGCCGAACTCAGCATGGGGCAGTGGCAGCGTGTTGCCACGGCGCGTGCGCTGCAAAGCGACGCCCCCATCCTCTTGCTCGACGAGCCTCTGGCATGGCTTGACAACGACAGCCGCCGCCACCTGCTCGACATGCTCGATACCCTTAGCCGCAACAAAATAGTAATAATGATAACACATACATAATTATGACTTACAATCTTGAAACCCTACCCAAAGACCTTGAAGCCAATGTGCTTTTCTTATACGGCGACGAAGTGAGCGACCGTTCGCTGCCGCTCAGCCGCCGCGAGCTTGCCCTCGTCAAGGAGCGCCGCGCCGACAAGCGCGACTTCCTCCTGGTCTTCGACCGCTTGCCCTATCGTTTCTATCTGCTCTCCTTCGACAGCGAGAAACCCACTCCCGAAAGCCAGGAGGGCCTGCGCCGAAGTGCCATGAAGGTGCTCAAGCGCCTGGAGGAAGACAAGGTGGCCGACCTGACCGTCACAGGCGAAGGCATCCTGGACGACGAGATGGCCGCCGTGGTGGAGGGCCTCACGCTGGCCGACTACAGCTTCGACCGTTACCGCAACAAGGAAGCCTACCACCTGGCCACCCTCACCATCGACGACCGCTTCATGCAGCCCGCCGCCCTCGAGGCCTCCAAGCGTCTGTGGAACCGCATCTTCTGGTGCCGCGAGTGGGTGAACCTGCCTGTGCAGGACCTCAACGCCGCCGCCTTTGCCGATGAACTGCAGAGCATCGCCTCCGACATGGAGGAGGTCAAGTGTACCGTCATGGACAAGAAGCAGATAGAGAGCTTGCGCATGGGTGGCCTGTTGGGAGTCAACCGCGGTTCGGTCGACGACCCCCGCTTCGTGGTGCTGGAATACAAGCCGCGTAACCTGAAGAACCAGAATGACCCCATTTGCCTGGTTGGCAAGGGCATCATGTATGACACCGGCGGCCTCAACATCAAGCCCGGTGACTACATGCAAGAGATGAAGAGCGACATGGCTGGCGCTGCCACCATGGCCTCGGTGCTCTTCGCCGCCGCCGACAACCACCTGCCGGTCCACATCGTGGCCTTGCTGCCGATGACCGACAACCGTCCGGGCTTCAACGCCTATGCTGCCGACGACATACTGACCATGTATGACGGCACCACCGTCGAGGTAATCAACACCGACGCCGAGGGCCGCCTCATCCTGGCCGACGCCATTGCCTATGCCGCCAAGAACTACCATCCACGCCTCATCATTGACGCCGCCACCCTCACCGGCGCCGCCGTGCGCGCCATTAGCACCTTCGGCATCGCCGCCATGCAGCAGCATGCCGCCGACCCCTTCAACCTGTTGAAGATTGTGGGCGACCAGGTGTTCGAGCGCTTGGTGGAGTTCCCCATGTGGAGCGAATACGACGAGTATATCAAGAGCGACGTGGCCGACCTGCGCAACAGTAGCACCACGCCGCAGGCAGGCACTATCACCGCCGGCAAGTTCCTGGCCCACTTCGCAGGCGAGGTGCCCTACATCCACCTCGACATCGCCGGCGTGGCCTACTTCACCAAGCCACAGCACTGCTACCGCATGGGTGCTTCGGCCTACGGCACGCGTCTGCTCTACGCCTTCCTTCAGATGCAAGACATGATTGAAAAATAAAACCTGCTCCGCAATGACTCCTGCATTTCTATAGTAGTTTAACGGTATTTCAACGCTTTTTTCCGTCGAAATACCAGCGAACAACCGGTGAAGGGTAGAACCTATCAGGGAGCGCGGAGAGGAGTTAATAAACGATAAAACAAACACAACAATGCAAGACGACAAGAAAATAAAGGTGGCCATCACCCACGGCGACATCAACGGGGTGGGCTACGAAGTGATTTTGAAGACCTTTGGCGACAGCCGCATGTATGATGTCTGCACGCCGGTGCTCTATGGCTCCACCAAGGTGGCCTCCTACCACAAGAAACTGCTCACCTCGATGCCGCAGGAGATGACCTTCACCGGCATCCGCGATGCCGCCGAGGCGCAGGACCGCAAGTTCAACGTCATCAACCTGACGCAGGAGGAAATCAAGATCGACCTCGGCAAGAGCACCGAGGTGGCCGGCCGCTTGAGCCGCGAGAGCCTTAACCGCGCCTGCAACGACCTCAAGGCCGGCAAGGTCGATGTGCTGGTCACCGCGCCCATCAACAAGCGCAATATACAGGCTGACGACTTCGACTTCCCCGGCCACACCGAATACCTCTCGCATCAATTCGGCAGCTCGAGCCTGATGTTCATGGTCTGTGACCGCATCCGCATCGGCATCGTCACCAACCATCTGGCACTGAAGGATGTGCCAGCAGCCCTGACCCACAACCTGCTGTTCGACAAGATGATGCTCATGAACGAGAGCCTAAAGCGCGACTTCGGCATCACACGGCCCAAGATTGCCGTGCTCGCCCTCGACCCGCATGCCGGCGACGGCGGTGTCATCGGCGACTTCGACAAGACCGTCATCCGCCCCGTCATCGACGATGTGCAGGCCAAAGGCGTGCTGGCCTACGGCCCCTTCCCGAGCGACGGCTTCTTTGGCAGCTCTGAGTTCAACAAGTTCGACGGCGTGCTGGCCCTCTACCACGACCAGGGCCTCATTCCCTTCAAGCTGATGTCCTTCACTGAGGGCGTCAACTACACCGCCGGTCTGCCCTATGTGCGCACCTCGCCGGCCCACGGCACAGGCTACGATATTGCCGGCAAGGACCAGGCCAGCGAGCAGTCGTTCCGCTCGGCCGTCTATCTGGCTTGCAATATTCTCAAGCACCGCTATGAGTACGACGAACTGAACGCCGACCCGCTGAAATGAAGAAACTGATGCTCATAGACGGCATGGCTGCCGTCTACCGTGCCTACTACGCCCTCAACCGCACCCCGCGTGTCAACTCCAAGGGGATGAATACCTCGTGTGTGCTGGGATTCACCACCACCCTCTACGACCTGCTGCGCTCGCAGCGCCCCACCCATATAGGGGTGGCCTTCGATTTGCAGAAGCCCACCTTCCGCCATGAGATGTATGCCGAATACAAGGCCAACCGCGACGCTATGCCCGAGGAGATACAGCTTGGCCTGCCCTGGGTGCACCGCATGATTGAGGCCTTCCGCATTCCCATGCTCACCTGCGAGGGCTACGAGGCCGACGACGTCATCGGCACCCTCAGCCATGCCGCCGAGCGGGCTGGCTTCGATGAGGTGCTGATGGTGACGCCCGACAAGGACTTCGCGCAGCTGGTCACTCCGCATGTCAAGATGTACCGCTTCGGCCGCATGGGCAAGCCCGACCAGATTATGGGCGTGCAGGAGGTGCTCGACAAGTTCGACGTCAGCGACCCGCGTCAGGTCATCGATCTGCTGGGCCTCTGGGGCGATGCCTCCGACAATATCCCCGGCATCCGCGGGGTGGGAGAGAAGACCGCCAAGAAGCTCATTGCGCAGTTCGGCTCTATCGAGGAGATGGTGACCCATGTTGACGATATCAAGAACGACAAGCTGCGCGAGATGGTGCGCACCCATGCCGACGATGCCCTCTTCTCCAAGCAGTTGGCCACCATCAGCCTCGAGGCGCCGATAGCCTTTGAGGAGGAAAGCCTCAAGGTGGAGACGCCCGACTATGAGACGCTGCGCAGCCTGTGCGACGAACTTGAGTTCCGTCAGTTTGCACGCCGTGTCTTCACCGACCTCTCCGTCAACCAGCCCGAGAAGGCAGTGGCTTGGGTCAACCAGGCTCCTCAGCCAGCCCCCACACTCTTCGATACGGCTCCGCAGCCGCAGCCGGTCGAAAGCCACCAGGCAATGCCTCTCACGGGCGAGGTGCTCGCTTCGCTGCAAGGCAAGGATATCGCGCTGCTCTTCGATGGTCCCAAAGTCTTGCTGTCTACCGACGCCGACACCGTCTTCAGCACCTCGGTGGGTGACCTTGACGTGCCGCTCTTTGCCCGTCTTATGCAGGACCCCGCCACCACCAAGGTGTGCTTCGATATCAAGAACCTTAAATACATCCTCGCCGAACTTGATTGCACGGTCGAAGGTGTTGTCTTCGATGTGCAGATGGTTCACTACCTGCTCGACGCCGAGATGCGCCACACGCTCGACTTCATCTGCTCGTCGCAGTTGGGCTTCGAGCCGCAGGACGCCGCGAATTCTTGTGCCGCCCTCTGGCAGCTCTATCCGCTCATGGCTGCCAAGATGCGCACCGCCAACCTCGATAAACTCTACAGCGAGGTGGAGATGCCCCTTGTGGATGTGCTGATTGACATGGAGCGCGAGGGTGTGCGCATCGACGTGCAGGCCCTCAAGGACTACGCCACGTGTCTCACGGCGGAACGGCAGGGGATAGAAGAGAAAATCTATCAGTTGGCGGGTATGCAGTTCAACATCAGCTCGCCCAAGCAGCTGGGCGAGGTGCTCTATGAGCGGCTGAAAGTGACCGACAAGCCGCCCCGCACGTCCACCAAGCAGTATAGTACCGCCGAGGATGTGCTGCAGAAGTTGGCCGACCGGCACGAAATCATCCCCCTCATTCTCGAATACCGCTCCATCACCAAGCTGGTGGGCACCTATCTCGACTCCTTCCCCAAGCTCATCAATCCTGCCACGGGACGCCTGCATACGGTCTACAACCAGACCGTCACTGCCACAGGGCGCCTCTCATCCTCCAATCCCAACCTGCAGAACATACCCATCCGCACCGAGCGTGGGCGTGAGATACGGCGTGCCTTCGTGGCTGCCGACGCCGACCACTTGCTGCTGGCGGCCGACTACTCGCAGATTGAGTTGCGCATCATCGCTTCGTTGGCGCATGACCGCCACATGCTCGAGGCCTTCGCGCACGGTTTCGACATTCATGCCGCCACCGCCGCCAAGATATACCACCTGCCTATGCAGGAGGTGAGCAAGGACCAGCGGCGCAACGCCAAGAGTGTCAACTTCGGTATCGTATACGGCATCTCGGCCTTCGGCCTCAGTGAGCAGCTCGGCATCCCCCGCAAGGAGGCTGCCGCCCTCATCGACGAGTATTTCGCGCAGTATCCCGACATTGCCGCCTTCATCGAGGAAAGCAAGACCTTCGCACGCAACCATGGCTATGCCCAGACGCTGCTGGGTCGCCGCCGCTACCTGCCCGACATCAATAGCCGCAACGCATCGGCACGCTCCTTCGCAGAACGCAACGCCGTCAATATGCCCATCCAGGGCACCTCGGCCGACATGATCAAGCTGGCGATGGTGAATATCTACAGCGAGTTGCAGCGTCGTCAGCTGCGCACCAAGATGATACTGCAGGTGCACGACGAGTTGGTTTTCGACCTCTACCGCCCCGAGGAAGAGGAGGTGCGCGCGCTCGTCACACGCGAGATGCAGAACGCCCTGCCTCTGGATGGCATCAGTATCGACGTGGGCATCGACGTGGGTGAGAATTGGCTGGCAGCACACTAAATGGTATGGAAATGAAAAATGAGAAATGGAATATGAGAATGCTCCTCGTTGTGGGCGTACTGTTCTCTTTCCACCTTTCACCATTCACCTCGGCACAGGCACAGCATCCGTGGAACTTCTCTTCGCTCGAGGAGGCCTGCATGGACGACGCCTACTTTGTGATGCCGCCGGGCGACCTGCACCTGCAGGTGAGCCAGGCAGCCGGAACCGCCGATGTCTACAACCAATCCTACCACCTCTCGGGACCCTATATCCTTCGGGGCAAGCACTACATACGCTTCCAGAACCAGCAGCATGACTTCCGCCTGCCCGAGGCATTGGCCGCACAGCTGCTGCCGCACCTGGTGTCGCACAGCTATTGGCGTCAGCGCTACAGCTCGTTGGTGCAATGGTCCTATATCGACATGGAGCAATTGGGTGGACTGCTGCTGGTTGACACCACCGACCACACCTATGGCCGCTACACCAACATCGTCTGGCTGGGCTACGAGTTCCAGCCCTCCGAGGAGACGCCGGTCTTCTTTACCGTATCCCTGGGCGGTGGCAGCCCGCAACGCCTCAGCTTGCGTGCTTTGGAACGCCTGGCCGAGTGGGGTTCCTTTGCAAGTCAGGCCGATTGGCAGGTCTATGTGGCGCAGCACAACGTCATCAAGCGTCAGCAGGAGGAGCGTCAAGCCGCCTTGCAGCGGCAGATTGACTCGCTGGCCGACATCATCACCAGGGTGGAGCGTCAGGCCGACAGCATTGTTGTCGCCATGCAAAGCGACTCCATAGCGCAGGTGGAGGCAGAGACACGCGCCGAGGTAGAACGCACCAAGGAGCGCATGAACCGGCAGGAGCTCTTCTTTATGAGCATACGGCCCGCCCGCAGCGACTACATGTTTGGACTCGAGTTCAATCTGTATAACTGCTTCTCCAAGACCATCAGCAAGATTGAGATTACCGTCACGCCCTACAACGACCGTGGCCGCGTGCAGGAGGACCGTTTCCATCGCTCGGTGCGCACGGTGCGCTGCATGGGCCCTGTGCGACCGGGGACGCCGGCGCAGTATCTCTTCGACGAACTCTTCTGGTCCGAGAAGAACAGCATCAAATACATGCGCGTCACCGACATCACCTTCCACTTCTCCGACGGCACTACCCGCAACTACAACGGCTACAACAATATCATGAAGCACGCTTTGGACCGCTAAGCAGTTGATGTGCAAAGCGGATAACCAGAAAGGTGGAAAGGAGAAGCGATAATACCTCGGCGATGGGCCAGGCCACCCAGATGCCGTCGATGCCCAGCAGGGAGGGTAATATCCAGACGCAGGCCATCTCGAAGACCAAGGTGCGCGTGAAGGAGGCCACGGCACTCACCACGCCGTTGTTGAGGCCGGTGAACAGGGCCGAGACGAACATGTTAATTCCATTGATGAGGAATGCCAGCATATAGAGCCGCATGGCCCTGATGGTCAACGCCGTCAGGGCTTCGTCGTAGCCCACGAAGATCCGCGCCAGCGGGCTGGCGAAGAGCTCGGCTGTGAGGGCCATCAGCACCCCAAGGACTCCGATGAGGGTCAGCGACTTGCGAAACAGCGACCGTTGCTCGTTGATGTCGCGTGCACCGTAGTGGTAGCCGATAATAGGGGTGATGCCGATATTGTAGCCGATGAATACGGCGGCGAAGATGAAGGCGATGTACATCACTACGCCGTAGGCCGACACGCCGTCCTCGCCGATGTAATGCATCAGCTGCAGGTTGTAGCAGATGGTGACGATGTTCATGGCGATGCTGCCCACATACTCCGACAGTCCGTTGGTGCACGCCTTGCCGATGTAGGGCCAGAGGATGCGTGTCGGTATGATGCGGAGTGTGCCACGGTTGTAGCGCGAGGAGAAATAGAACACCGGGAACAGTCCGCCCACGAGGCATCCGGCAGCGGTGGCGATGGCGGCGCCAGCCACCCCCAGGCCCAGCGCCCACACCAGGATGGCGTCGAGCACGATATTGGTGACACCCGCCACCACCGACATCAGCGTCCCCAGCTGTGGTCGCTCGGCAGCCATATAGAACGATTGGAATGCGCATTGCAGCACGAAGCCCGGCATACCAATCATGTTCAGGCGGATATAGAGCACACATTCGTCCATCATCGGCTCGTCGGCACCCAGCCAGCGAGCCACCGTAGGCGCCGCCACCGCCAGAACCACGCCCAGCAGCACCCCCAGCGCCAGCCCAAAGCGCACCAGCATGGTGAACACCCGGTTGGCTTTCTCAGGGTAGCCTTCGCCTTTGATTTTCGCCACCAGCGCCGCGCCGCCGGTGCCTATCATCAAGCCCAGCGAACCAATCATCATGATGGCAGGGAAGGTGAGATTGATGGCCGCGAAGCCCGTCTTGCCCGCGTAATTGGCCACAAAGAAACCGTCCACAATCGAATAAATCGACGTGACAAGCACCATGCCGATGCTTGGCAGCACCGACCGCACGATACGTTGGTGGGTGTAGTGTCCAGACAGTTCGATGTTCATGCCATTGTATTATAGAGGCCCCGTGCTGCGCGCGGAGCCTCCACTCTTAATTCTTAACTCTTAATTCTTAATTCAAATTGCCATCCCTTGCAGGAAGCGGACGCTGCTGTGGATGTGCTTGTACATGATTTGGTCGATGTCCACAAAGTTGACAGCCTTGCGGTAGTCGGCCACCATCTTCTCGATGAAGGGGCTGCTCTTGAGACCTTCCTGGTGACGGAAGTCAAGGGCCTGGGCGGCGTTGAAGAGCTCGATGGCCAGCACGCGCTCGGTGTTCTCGCACACGCGGTAGCACTTGGTGGCGGCGTTGCCACCCATGCTGACGAGGTCTTCCTGATTCTGGCTGCTGGGGATGCTGTCGACCGAGCAGGGGGTGCAGAGCTGCTTGCTCTGGCTCACGATGGCGGCGGCGGTGTACTGCGGTATCATGAAGCCGCTGTTGAGACCGGGCTTGGCCACGAGGAAGCTGGGCAGGCCGCGTTTGGCGTCGATGAGCTGGTAGGTGCGGCGTTCGCTGATGGCGCCGAGTTCGGCCACGGCGATGGCCAGGAAATCGAGCACCATGGCCAGGGGCTCACCGTGGAAGTGGCCACCGCTGATGACCATATCCTCGTCAGGCAGCACGATGGGGTTGTCGGTGGTGGAGTTGATCTCCGTCTCGACGACCGAGGCCACGTAGCGGATGGTGTCCTTGGCGGCACCGTGCACCTGCGGGGCGCAGCGGAAGCTGTAGGGGTCTTGCACGTGCTCTTTGTGACGACGGATAATCTCGCTGCCGTCGGTGTAGTTGCGCACGGCCTCGGCGGTCTCGAGCTGACCCTTGTGGGGGCGCACCATGTGGAGGCTCTCGTAGAAAGGTTCGATACGGCCGTCGAAGGCGTCGAGCGAGAGGCTGAGCACCATGTCGGCCTGCTTGCTGAGGCGCTGGGCCTTCAGTAGGCTCCACACGGCGTAGCTGCTCATGAACTGTGTGCCGTTCAAGAGGGCCAGACCCTCTTTGCTCTGCAATTCGATGGGCTGCCAGCCTTTGGCCTGGTAGACCTCGCTGACGTCGCAGCGGCGGCCGTGCCAATAGACTTCACCCATGCCGAGGATGGCGGGGAGCATCAGGTTGGCCAGTGGGCAGAGGTCGCCGCTGGCGCCGAGGCTGCCCTGCTGGTAGACCACCGGCAGCACGTCGTCGTTGTAGCAGTCGATGAGGCGCTGCACGGTCTGCAGCTGGGCACCGCTGTAGCCGAAGCAGAAGTTCTGGGCTTTGAGCAGCAGCATGAGGCGCACCACCTCGGCGGGCACCTCGTCGCCCACACCGCAGGCGTGGCTCATCACCAGGTTCTTCTGCAGCTGGCTGAGCTGCTCCTTGCTGATGCTGATATTGCACAGCGAGCCGAAGCCGGTGGTGACGCCGTAGATGGGCACCTTCTGGGTCTCCATCTTTTGGTTGAGGTAGTTGCGGCATTTCTCGATGCGGCGCACGGCCTCCTCACCCAGGGCGAGGGTCATTTTATTGTCGATAATCTCTTGTATCTTGGCAAGAGTCAGTTTCTCTTCGGGATTGAAAGTGTAGTTCATTTCTCCAATTGGGCTTTGGCTTTGGCGGCGATGTCGTCGTCGACGAGGATACGTCCGCAGTTCTCGCAGACAATCACTTTCTTGTGCATCTTGATTTCCATCTGGCGCTGGGGCGGGATGTTGCTGAAGCAGCCACCGCAGGAGTCGCGGTCGATCTGCACCACGGCAAGGCCGTTGCGGGCGGCGTTGCGGATGCGCTTGTAACCGGTGAGGTAGCGCTCGTCGTTGCCCACGAAGTATTGTTCCTGCTCTTTCGACTTGGCCAGCAGGCGCTGTTCGTCCTTCTCGGTCTCGGCGGTGATGGAGAGCAGCTCCTCGCGCTTGGCCGTCAGGTCTTTCTCGCGGTTCTCGCGCAGCAGCTTGGCGGCGTCGATGTGCTGTTTCAGCTCTTTGATGTGGGCGGTGCCTTCTTTCATCTTGCGCTCGCAGAGCTGTATCTCCAGGTCTTGGAACTCAATCTCTTTGTTCAGCGACTCATACTCGCGGTTGTTGCGCACATTGTCCTGTTGCTTCTGGTACTTCTTGATTTGCTCCTGGTGCTCGCTGATCTCCACGTTGCGCTGTTTGTTGGCGGCTTCGGTCTCCTTGATTTCAGCAGTGAAGTTCTCGATGCGGGTGTTGAGGCCGGCAATCTCGTCCTCCAGGTCCTGTACGGCCTGCGGCAATTCGCCGCGGATAATCTTGATTTTGTCTATCTCGCTGTCCACGCTCTGCAGGGTGTAGAGGGCTACGAGGCGTTTCTCGACGGCCACGTCGACATCGGGACGCAGAATGGTGGGGGTTTCTACGGTTTCTACCGCTTTTTTAGTGCTGACTTTCTTGGCCATAATATATTTATATATTTGTTTTACAATCAAATGTATTGAACGATAGAGCCCTGTCGTTCGGAAATTCGGACTGCAAAGTTACAAAATTTTTCTGATATCGCTCGGAAAATTATTTCTTTTGCAAACTGCTCGCTTTCGTAGTGTCCGATGTCGGCCAGCACCATGCGTCCGTCGGTGCGCTGGAAGTCGTGGTATTTCAGGTCGCCGGTGAGGTAGATGTCGGCACCGGCAACCATCGCCTCTTCGATGAGGAAACTGCCCGCTCCGCCACAGAGGGCCACTTTCTGAATGGTTGAATGTTCGGTTGCCTGGTTGCTCGAGTGGCGCAGGGTGGGGAGGCCGAGCAACTGCTTGATGCGCAGCAGGAAGGCATTGGTCTCTTCCGCTTCGGGCAGCTCGCCCACCAGGCCGGCGCCTGCATCGGGCTTGTCTGCCAGGGGTTGCAGTATGCGGCAGTTCTGCATTCCCAGCCGCTCGCCGAGGGCACTGCTGACACCCCACGGCAGGTTGTCAAGGTTGGTGTGGGCGGCATAGACGGCGATGTTGTTTTTGATTAGTTTCCAGACCATCCGACCTGTCTCGTCGTTGTTGGTAATCCGCTTCATGCCTTTGAAGATGAAAGGATGGTGGGTGACGATAAGGTTGAATACTCCGGTTTCCAGCACCTCGTCGACCACGGCCTCAGTCAGGTCGAGCGCCACCAGCGCGCCGCGGAACTCCCTCTCGCCGTCGCCCAACAGGAAGCCGCTGTTGTCGTAGTCCTCTTGCAGTTCGGGGTGGAAGACGCTGTCCAGATAGTCTATTACTTCTTTGATTTTCATAAGGGTTAGAATATAAGAGCTGCTGTGATGAGCAGCGCCAGGTTGTCTTGGATTTGTGTGAGGTGGTAGGGAGCCGAGGGGTGTGTCAGCCGGTAGCCAGCTGCAATCCCCCAATCCACGGCCCCCCAACGCACAAGGCCGTCCACACCCGCCAGTGCCTCGATGATGCCGAGGTGCGTGGCCTGCAGGTCGAGTCCCTCCCAGGTCAGCCGTCCGTTGGCGTCCTGTCCCCACAGCCAGCCCCACGCCACATCGAGGGCGACGAAAGGCTTGGGCGAGGTGCCGATGGAGGCGAAACTGCTCCACCAATGCCACAACGGCTTCTCGGGGCCGAGGTGCAGCGAGAGGAAAACGAAAGTGTTGGCGGTGAACTCGTTGGGTCGTGCGGTGAGCAGGCTGTTGCGGAAATAGAGCGGGGCTCCGAAAGTGCCGCCAAGGTCGAACATGTAGAGGTAGGAGGTGCGCGGTGGGGTGATACCCCCTTGGAGGTAGAGCGACAGTTCGACCGGCGAGAGCTGTAGCTTACGGTCATACTGTGCCAGCAGACGCGCCACCATGGTAACGTTGGGCCAGGTGCCGCCGGCCTCCACCTGCGAAGTGAAACCTTGCGGCAGGTGCAGGGTCCAACGCAGCACCATTCCGTCGGCCTCGGCGAGGGTGTCGCCCTGCACGCGGTAGAGCAGCCGCTCGTTATCAAACAACCGGCTGCCGGCGAACAAGGTGGCGTCGATGCAATGCTCCACACCGCGGACGCGCCAGCGGTAGCCCCAAACCAAGCCTGCGCGGTCGTACATCCGGCGGCTCATAAACGCCGCCAGCGAGGCGGGGTCGGTGATGCTGCCGACGGCCATGTGCCGGCTGCCGGCCGAAACATAGTCGCGCCCCACGGTGATGTATTGCACCAGCCCATATGGGCTGCGGCCGTCGCGTATCTCATTGCCGATGCCGCCCTTCCATTGACGGTCCTGCACGCCGTATCCAACATGGCCGTCGAAGCTTACCTGCGAACCGTCCACGCGGCGCGGTGCGAGCGTCCATTTCAATCCGCCGCCCCAGCGCGAGTGCTCATAGAGGTTGTAGCTCCACAGGCGGTCTGGGTTGAACTGCAGCGAACTGCCTTTGTTGTTGTGCCACAGTGTGATATACTGCCCCTGCGACAGCAAGGGAAGCAGGGTTGGCAGCAACCATAAGGCGGCCCGCAGAAGTATTCTGGCACCTTTCATTTCGGCTGCAAAGATACACAAAAATATCAAATTACGCTCCCTACGTCCCCAAAAAATCTCCATAGAGCCTGTTTTTAGACTGTTATACGACTTGTGTACTACCATCGTGGTAGTCGATGGGAAGTCCTTGGGAAGTCCTTGGTAGGTTCTTGGTAAGTCCAACATGGGGAACTATGACATAATCTTGCGGACGCAGCATGCTGCGTCCCTACATAATGTTAAATTTTCATACGTCTGTGTATAATTTGAAAAAAATATGTAAATTTGCAAAATATTGTTGAATACAAATTAATAAATAATAAACAGATATGCAAAGAGATACCCAAATTTTCGACCTCATCCAGAAAGAGCGTGAGCGTCAGACCAAAGGCATCGAACTGATTGCCTCCGAGAACTTTGTCAGCGACCAGGTGATGGAAGCCATGGGCAGCGTGATGACCAACAAGTATGCCGAAGGTTACCCCGGCAAGCGCTACTACGGTGGCTGCCAGGTGGTGGACCAGAGCGAGACCATCGCCATCGAGCGCGCCAAGAAGCTCTACGGTGCCTGCTGGGCCAACGTGCAGCCCCACAGCGGTGCACAGGCCAACATGGCCGTGTTCCTGGCTTGCCTCAACAGCGGCGACACCTTCATGGGCATGGACCTCAACCACGGTGGTCACCTCTCGCACGGCAGCCCCGTCAACTTCAGCGGTATCAACTACAAGGTGGTTGGCTACCAGGTGAAGGAAGAGACCGGCACCGTCGACTACGAGGACATGGAGAAGAAGGCCCTCGAGCACCACCCGAAGCTCATCATCGGCGGCGGCAGCGCCTACAGCCGTGACTGGGATTGGGCCAAGATGCGCGAGATTGCCGACCGTATCGGCGCCATCCTCATGGGCGACATCAGCCACCCCAGCGGCCTCATCGCCAAGGGCTATCTGAACAATGCCGTCAAGTATTGCCACATTGTCACCACCACCACCCACAAGACCCTCCGCGGACCGCGCGGCGGTATGATCCTCATGGGTCAGGACTTCGATAATCCCTGGGGCAAGACCACACCGAAGGGTGAGATCAAGAAGATGAGCGCCCTGCTCGACAGCGCCGTGTTCCCCGGCACCCAGGGCGGTCCTCTGGAGCACGTCATCGCCGCCAAGGCCGTCGCCTTCGGCGAGGCCCTCACCGACAGCTACGACCAGTACATCCAGCAGGTGATGAAGAACGCCAAGGTGATGTGCGAAGCCTTCGTCAACAAGGGCTACAAGGTCATCAGCGGCGGTACCGACAACCACCTGATGCTTATCGACCTGCGCACCAAGTTCCCCGAGCTGACCGGTAAGGAAGCCGAGAACGCCCTCGTGGCCGCCGATATCACCGTCAACAAGAACATGGTTCCTTTCGACAGCCGCAGCGCCTTCAAGACCAGCGGTCTCCGTGTCGGAACTCCCGCCATCACCACCCGTGGTCTGAAAGAGGCTGACATGCCGGTTATCGTCGACATGATCGACACCGTCCTCTGTAATCCGACCGACGAGGCCGTCCGCGCCAAGATCACCGGCCAGGTCAACGAGATGATGCAGAACCGTCCCCTCTTCGCCTGGTAAGAGATTAGGTGACAAGTAGTC
>JAGCOF010000010.1 GCA_017645585.1 Bacteroidales bacterium | reverse complement strand
TTTCACTTTTCACTTTTCACTTTTCACTTCGGCACAGGCTCAGGGAACCGTAAAGGGTGTGCTGTTTGACGAGAGCAACGGCGAGGCCATCCCCTTCGCCAGCGTCATCCTCGATGGCACCACCCACGGCTGCAACACCGACCTCAACGGCTTCTTCCTCATCAACAAGGTGCCCGCCGGCGACTACACGCTGCGCGCGCGCTTCTTGGGATATGAAGAATACACCCAGCAGATTACCATCGCCGACCGCCGCACCGTGACCCTCACCATCCACCTCAAGCCGGCGGCACAGATGCTCAAGGCGGTGGAGATTACCGACAGCAAGGCCGAGGAACGCCGCATCAAGACGCAGGTGAGCGTCGAGAAGCTGACTTCGGCACAGATACAGCAGATGCCCTCCATCGGTGGACAGGCCGACATAGCGCAGTATATGCAGGTGCTGCCGGGCGTCAACTCCACCGGCGACCAGGGCGGCCAGCTCTACATCCGCGGCGGCTCGATGATACAGAACCTCTGCCTACTGGACGGCATGATTGTCTACAACCCCTTCCACAGCATAGGCCTCTACTCCATCTTCGAGACCGACGTCATCCTCAACGCCGACATCTACACCGGCGGCTTCGGTGCCGAATACGGCGGCCGTCTGTCGTCGGTGATGGACATCTCGACCCGCGACGGCAACAAACGCCACCACACCGGCAAGGTGGGCCTCAACACATTCGGCGCCAGCCTCATCCTCGAAGGCCCTCTGAAGAAGGAATCCAGCACCTCGAACACCACCATCACCTATCTGCTGACGGCCAAGAACTCCTACCTCTCCAAGACCTCGACGCTGCTCTACGACAAGCTACCCGCATCGATGGGCCTCAACAGGATTGCCGTGCAGGGCGGCCTGCCATTCGACTTCATGGATCTCTACGGCAAGCTCTCCATCAACTCGGGCACCGGCAGCAAGGCCAGCATCTTCGGCTTCTATTTCGACGACTCGGTGAGCAACTACCAGGCCATAGCCAACTACCATTGGCGCAACTACGGCGCCGGCACCAACTTCAGCCTCGTCACCGGCACCTCGGCGCTCCTCGAGGGCACCATCGCCTACTCCGACTACCGCATCACGCTCGACGACGGGTCGGGATATGACAAATACAGCTCCATCAACGGCTTCAACCTCAATATGCAGGTGACCAACTTCATCGGCAAGAACCGCCTGAAGTACGGCCTCTGCATCGAGGGCTACAACACCGACTACCAATTCTGGAACCAATACGGCAAGCGCGTCTCGCAGCACGAACCGTCGCCGGTGCTCTCCGTCTTCGGCACCTACAAGTTCAACAACGGCCGCTGGCTATTCGACCCGGGCTTCCGTCTGGTGGCCTACACCTCGCAGACGGTCAACACCGTGTCGCCCGAGCCGCGTCTGGCCGCCAAGTGGAACGCCACCGACAAACTGCGACTGAAGTTCGCCGGCGGCTTCTACAGCCAGGTGTTCCTCGACGCCCGCTCGGACAACGACATCGTCAACCTCTTCACCGGCTTCCTCACGGGCTCGTCGGAGCTCAACCTGCCCAACTCGTTCATGGGCAAGGAGGTGAACTCCTACGTGCAGCGCGCCAAGCACATCATTGCCGGTGCCGAATACGACGTGGCCGACTACATCACCCTCAACGCCGAAATCTACCTCAAATACTTCGACCAATTGCTCAACGCCAACCGCGACAAGATGTATGACGACACCGACCCCGTCTATCGGCCGGGCGGCGACTACGAGAAGCCTGAGTATCTGACCAAAGACTACATCATCGAGAACGGCTATGCCACAGGTCTGGACATCAGCGCCACCGCCGACCTCGACCAGCTCTACCTCTGGGCCACCTACTCGCTCGGTTTTGTGCGACGCGGCAACGAGGTGGTGTCTTCCTACAGTCCACACTACGACCGTCGCCACACCGTCAACCTGCTGGCCACCTACAAGTTCGGCACCCAAAACGATTGGGAGGTCAGCGGCCGTTGGTCCTTCGGTTCGGGCTTCCCCTACACGCAGACGCAGGGCGTCTTCCAGCAGCTGGTCTTCGGGAACGACATTGTCAACGACTATACACGTGAAAACGGCGAGTACGGATTGTACTACGCCGAGTTATACAAAGGACGTCTGCCGAGTTACCACCGCCTCGACCTGGGCATCAAAAAGCACTTCGCCGTGGGCAAGCGCTCCATCCTCGACCTCAGCCTCAGCGCCACCAATGTCTACAGCCGGCAGAACATCTTCTACTTCAACCGCGTCACCTATGAGCGCGTCAACCAGCTGCCCTTGCTGGTCAGCTTCGGCATGAACTTCACCTTCTAATTGGCCTGCCGCGCAAATTCGAACAACGCCTGCGGCAGATGGCAGTAGCCGTCGGGGTGCTTGTCGAGGTAGTCCTGATGATACTCGTCGGCAGCGTAGAAATTACGTATCGGGCTCACCTCCACCGCCAGCGGCGCGCTGTAGCCACGCTGCACCTCATCAAACACCTCCTTGATGGTCAGATAGTCTTCGGGCTCGATATAGTAGATGCCCGTGCGGTAGCGCGTGCCCTCGTCATTGCCCTGCCGGTTGACGCTGGTGGGTTCGATGCAGTCGAAGTAGAGGTTGAGCAGCTTGCGCAGCGGCAGCACCTCGGGGTCGAACACCACACGCACCGCCTCGGCATAGCCCGTGCGGTCGGTATACACCTCCTCGTAGGTAGGCTTCTCGGTGTCGCCGTTGGCGAAGCCCGTCTCGGTCTCCACCACGCCGCGTATCTGCTTCAGGTAATGCTGCGCGCCCCAGAAACAGCCCGCAGCCAGGAATATGGTTTTCATCGTATGCTTGGTTTAGGTACTCTAATTGGGAACCATGAGCGCAGAGGCTGGTCAAGCCCCAAGCCGTTCATGTAGTTGTAGGTGGCCAGCCGCAAGGCCGCCCCCACCGCCTCGATGTCGTAGGGGAATTCGGGTGTCCAATCCACCTCGTTGTTGCAGAAGGGGTTCGGCTCAAGGGTAACGCGTCGCGCCCCGTAAACCTCGGGGTTGAGCCCCGAGGGGCTGTGGCAGGTCATGGCGTAGCGGTGCCAGAAGGCACTCTGCACGATGCCCTCGTCGAACATGCGGCGCACCGTCTCCAGCGCGTCCACGGTCTCCTGCAGCGTCTCGGTGGGGAAGCCGTACATGAGGTAGGTGTGCACCATGATGCCGGCATCGCGGAAATGGCGGCAAGCCTCCACTGTTTGCTGGATGGTGACGCCCTTGTCCATCAACTTCAGCAGACGGTCGCTGGCCACCTCAAGGCCGCCGCTGACGGCCACCATACCGGCCTCGGCCAGCAGGTCGCACAGCTCGGCACTGTAGGCCTTCTCGAAGCGGATATTACCCCAAAAGCTGACAGCCAGATTACGCCGCAGTATCTCTTCGGCCACCTCCTTGAGCAGCTTGGGCGGCAACGCCTCGTCGACAAAGTGGAAGCCTGTGCGGCCCGTCTGCTGCATGACGCGTTCCATGTGGTCCACCACCGTGGTGGCGGCCGGTGCGCGGTAGCGGCCGATATAGGGCAGCGAGGTGTCGCAGAAGGCACAGCGGTGCCAATAGCAGCCGTGGGCCATCATCATCTTGTTCCAGCGCCCCTGGCTCCACAGGCGGTGCATGGGGTTGGTCATCTCGGTAAGCGACAGGTACTTGTCCAACGGCAGGTCGCCGAAGTCGGGGCAATGCTCCACCGCTTCGGGATGCCCGTCGATGAGCACACGGTCGCAGAACTCATAGATGCGCTTGTCGCTCAGCTGGCGCCACTCGGTATTGGGGAAGCCGCCGCCGATCTCAACGGTAGCCTTGGTGTGGGCCTTGAGCCACTGTCCGCAGCGCAGCGCACCGTAGAGGCAGCCTGGGAAAGGAACGGTGAGCCACACCTCGTCGGGATTAAATTGCGACACACACGCTTCCAACAACTGCAACATGATGTGGTCAATAGGCGACGGCGACTGCTGCAGTTCTTCGTAGAGCGGGTCGAAGCTCGGGGCGTCGTTGCTCAGATACTCGGCATAGCGCACCAGGTCGAAGTGCGGGTCCACCTGCTCGCGGATGTAATCCGCAATCTCCTCCACAAAGAGGGTGGCCAGGTGCTGCGCCTTGTCGGTGGTGCCGGCGGTGCCGAAAGCCCACTCCAGGTTGTCGCTGTCAATCTGCTCAAACCGTTTGCCCTCGGGGAGCAGCGAACGGTTGGCAATGCGGGGCGCCAGGGTGTCATCCTGTCCGCGCAGGAAGCGCTTGACGGGCTCGATGAGCCGCGCCTGCCGCTCCAATCCGATGGATTGCAGGAACGACTCGGTCAAAACACAATCCACCAACTCGATACCCAAATCGAGCTGGTGGACCGTGTGTCCCTCGTCACGCAGCACCCCTTTCAAGTAAGCCGTGGCCGGATAGGGTGTGTTCAGTTGCGTGAGCGGCGGGGTGATGAGCAGTAGGTGCAAGGCTTATTTCTTCTTGCCCTTCTTGGTATTGTTGGCGTTGTTGTCCTCGATGCCGAGCTTGGCCTTGATGTGGGCGGGGATGGCATCCTTGTGGACCACGATGTTCATGGTTTTGTAGCGCACAAAGGCCTTGCTGCAGAAGAAGTTGCCACCGAACTCGCCGTTGTACTTACCCCAGCTGTTCTTCACCATGTAGTACTCGTTGCCCATCTGGTCTTTGGCCTTGCCGAAGATGAGCATGCCGTGGTCGTCGGTGGTCTCCCAATTGTCGTAGGCCTGCTGACGCTCGGCCTGGGTCACCCAGCGCTGAGGCGTGGGGTGCTTGGCGGCCTCGTCGGCAATCTCGGTGGCGCTCATGCCGCTCCACTTGGCCTGGTCGCTGCCGACCTTGCCGGCAGCCTTGCCGTCGGTGGCGGGCAGCACGGCGAAGCCCTTGCGAGTGTAGCGGAAGCCGGGCTCGCTGACGTCGGCGCCCCAAGCCACGGTGTAACCGTTGTCGATGGCATAGTCAAAGACCTCCATCATCTCGTCGAGCGGCAGGTTCCAGCTCAGGCCCCAGCGCCAGTTGTCCTGGATTTCGAGGACGAACTTCTCGTAGAAGGGGTGGTGGGTGTAGCTGGTGATGCTCACATAGTCGTCGGGGTTGAGGCCCAAGCTCTTGCCGAAGCTCTCGGGAGTGTATTGGGCACCGTTGTAGTAGAACTTCTCGGGCAACTTGCCGAGGTAGGTCTCGTGCACGGCGGCGATGGCTTTCTGCCACAGCGGCTCGCCATCGGGGCTCGTCTGCAGTTTCTTCAGCTTGCCCTTGGCCACGGCAGCCACCATGGCGTCGGTCAGGGCGCTGAGCTCGGTGTGGTTGCTGAGCGTGTCGCCATACATGGCGCCGGCAGGCATCACTTCGTCGGGCACCATGCCGTAATGCTTCAGGCAATACAGCACATCGTTGAAGGCACCACCCTGGCTGAAGCTCACATCGCCATGGGTACGCACGGCGGCGGCGGCACGGTCGTTGTAGGTCTTCTCGACCACATACATTTCGCTGAGGTCATACTCGCCCTTGCCCATGCGGAGCAGCTCGGCCTCGAGGAAGGCGATGGTGCTGTAGCTCCAGCAGGTGCCGGCGTTGTTCTGGTCTTTCACCGAGGTGATGGGCAACACCTTGACGGTGTCGAACTTGTAGCCCTCGTCCTCTTTCTTTTCGTCCTGTGCGAACACAGAGCTGGCGCAAATGGCAACAGCGCCAAGGAATAAGAATACTTTTTTCATCTGTTTATAATAATTGTTTATATATTTTTCGCGATGCAAAGATACGAAATAATCCTGACGTGGCGAAAATTATTTTCACCGAACCATTTATATCGCGCACGACCTAATTCCAACCACCCCTCACCCACCCCCTGTCTACACCGTACCAACACCGTCTTTTGTCCGACCAAAATCGGACATCAGTCGGAGTTGAGTCGGACTTGACTCGGACCACAGTCGGACATAGAGCATCCTCAGCACTGAATTTCAACGCATTAGATATTGCACCACCCTATAATACTGATTAACTGTACCTTACCACAAAACCACCAACTACCACCCCCTGACCCTCGACCGCCACCCAACGGCCACCGACCCTCCCAAAACCACCGGCACCAACTCCACAAAAGATCCATTTATATCGTGCACGACCTAATTTCCCACTCCTCCCAACCGCCCTCATCCACAAAAATTTATTTTGCCGTTCCAAATAATTGTCGTAACTTTGCACCTGATTTCAAAAACACAATATGATAATGAATACCATGAAAAAAATTGCAGTGCTGTTTTTCGTCGCAGCAACATTATTTGCCACTTCGTGTGGTAAAGACGACACAAACAATACAAACAACACCGGTTCCGATAGCCTTACAGGAACCACATGGAGGGCAGGAGAGACAACCGGCGAATGGGCCACTATTCAGTTCACCTCGTCAACAGCCGTAACCTATACAGAGGGGCTCCGAGAGGAATATGTCAGTTTCAACGGCACTTACACCTACACTGCACCTAACGGCACTATACACATTGTCACCGAGGAGGACCCTATGGACGGCCACTTCACTGTCAACGGTTCCTCCTTGTACGTAAGTGAACTCGATTTGACGTTCATACGACAGTAAACGAATGGTACGACGGCCACACATCGCCGCCCGACTCGATATGGGACAACCTCCAGCCCGGCTTCCCCTTCGAAATCGTCTATGAAAAGGGAAACCCTTCCAACAGCAATTGGGCCGGATACTACAAGAAGAAGTAAAATACAGAGGGGGCGCCGAATGGCGCCCCCTCTGCTCAATGTGTGTTGTACTGTTACATTACTACTCCCTTGAACGGAGCAAAGCCTCAAGTTTAGCTGGATCGCGGCGTGTGTCAAAGATGGCGACAATGAGGACGCAATCAGGCTGAATTGTGTAGACAATGCGGTTGTGGCGCGTGTGCAAGGCACGGTACTGACGCTTCGTTGAAGTATACTCATTGCATCGGCGCCCAATCTCTGGAAATTCGCCAATGCGCGCTGTATCGGCAGTCACCTCGGCCACAGCCCGCCGTGCAGCACTTAGGCCAAACTGCAAAAACACAAGTTCGGCAACTTCGAGCAGGTCGTTGTTCGCAGCATCAAGCCATTCTACCTTCATCGCCCAGACGTGACATTACGTTGTTGTACACCTCCTCCTGAGGGATTGTATGCATCTCGCCACGCTCGTAGGCATCCATGCGGCGGTCAAGTTCACGTTCCTCTTCCTTGACCGTCTGTACGCTATCGCTTCTTGGCGATACAAGACGCAGAGCAAAACGGCGGACAAGCTCGGAAAGTTCCTCTGGCGAGAATGTACCGTAACTTGGCAGGCTGATGTTTAGGTTTACGCTGTTCATGATTTCTTTTTTCCTCAATAACGTGTCGCCACATTTTTTATTGTGCTATTCCTCTGGGGCGAACATCGGGTCCCAGGCGGGGAGCATGATGGGCTTCTGGTCCATCATGGCGCGGATGTTGGCGGGGATGTATTTCTCCTCCAGGACCACGCGGAACATGTACTCGTTGAACCAATCGTTGGTCATGATGAGGTTGCCCTGCCAGCCGTAGTTGGGGCCCCAGCTGTTCTCGACCATCCACTTCAGCGGCTTGCCGTCCTTGTCGAGGTCGACGGCGCAGAGGGTCATGGCGTGGGAGGAGCCGCTGGCGAATGTGGCCACGCGCTGCTTCTTGTCCATGCCGAAGGTGGTGCCCATGAGGCTCTCGTAGTCGAAGTTATTCATGTCCATCAGGCCA
>JAGCOF010000009.1 GCA_017645585.1 Bacteroidales bacterium | reverse complement strand
GTCCAGCCACTCGTCGAAGCATCCCGCCTCGATAACATCGGCTGATGTGTCGCGGAGTATTTCCATTTCACTTTTCACCTTTAACCTTTCACCTTTAAAGTAGTCGGTGTCGACGCCGTTGGGAACAAGGGTGATGGCGGGGCTGATGGCGTCGCGATCTATGGGACTGATGATGGTGGTGGCGTTGAAGAGGCGCAGGGCTTCCTGTTCGGCGCGCTTCAACGCTTTCTCTTCGTAGTTAAGTATCAGTCGCCAGAGGCCGTGGGCGCGCTCCATGCGGCGGCGGGTGTTGAGCGACAGAGCGTCCTGGAAGTCGAGCACCTTGCGGTAGGGCGAACCTGTCACCGTGGGCAGGGTGCGCACCATCTGGCAGTAGACCACGTCGGGCTGCACTTGTTGCTCGAAGGCGTGGTAGTGCCTTTGTGCGCGGCGGGTGGTCCAATAGCCCAACTGTAAGGATTGCCCTTTCAGGAAGGCCCGCAGAACGCCCCACCAGATGGCGGGGGCATGCAGGCGTTCCACGTAGATGCTCTTGCTGTGGGGACGCAGGGCCTCGACTTGCGCCTCGCCGACAGCCTCGTGCGACATGGCGAAGAGGTGCACCTCGTGCCGCTTGGCCAACTCCACCAGCTGGTGGTAGGCACGCAGTTTGTCGCCCTTGTCGAGAGGGTAGGGGAAGCGGGGCAGCAGTACGAGGATTTTCATGGTTTAGAACAATTCGGTTTGGGTGCCTTCGGCGAAGCCCATGCGCTCGTCAGGGATGGTGTTTTCGGAGTTCTCAGCTTCCTCGGAGGTCTCTGTGACCTCGGGGTCGGGCTTCAGGGGGGCGAGCCAATTGAAGCGGTCGACGGCGAAGGTGGTGATGCGCTTGCCTTTGGCTTTGTGACTCTTTACGCCGATGAAGTCCTCCACCTCGATGATTTCGCTCTGGATCTTCTTGCCGCTGCCTTCGGCATAGACCACCTCGAGGCGCGGGTAGTAGTCGAGGCAGAGGTTGATGAGGGTGCTGCCGTCGTCATCGAGGAAGGGGGTCTTGCGGTCGGTGGCTTCGGGAGTGAAGCGTTTGAGGTAGGGGTAGCCTTCGGCCGAGCGGTATAGGGCGGTGACGATGCCTTCGGGATTGAACTTGCGCAACTCGATGAGGTCGTCGTCGTAGTGGTTGGCCAGGTCGAAGGTGGTGGTGCGGTAGGTGCCGCTCTGGTTGATGCTGAGTATCTTGTCGGTGCCGCGGAACTCGCCGAGGTAGCGGCCTGCCTCGTTTACGTTGAGGCGCTTGACGCTCTCGTCGAACCATATCTTGCGGGCGCTGAGAGTGCTGACGCCTTCGTCCTTGAGGTTGATGCTGCGCACGGCGTTGCGGGTCAGGATGTTGCCCATAGCGTCGCGTCCTTTGATGGCCAGCGTCTTGAAGTCGAAGTCGAAGCTGACCTTCTTGAGCTTGGGATTGCTGACGTGGTGCACGGTGACCACCTCGGCCTCGCCGTTGGGGTTGGCCGTGAAGTAGAGCACCTTGCTGTTCTTGGTGCCTTTGGTGAGCGGGTAGTCGCGGTCGCGGGTGATGGCGGTGACGCTGAAGCGCTTGACCATGGCGTAGCCGGCGCTGCCGTCGCGGTAGATCATGTTGTAGACTGTGCGTTCGTCGCGCTTGCGGAAGACACTGATGAAGAGCAGCTCCTTGCAGTCCTTCGAACCCACGAAGCCCTTCTCCTGCACCTTGGTGACCATCATGGTGCCGTCGCGGCGGAAGACGATGATGTCGTCCATGCGCGAGCACTCGCAGGCCACCTCGACGCCCTCCTCTTTCTTGAGGCCCCAGCCGGCGAAGCCAGTGGAGTAGTTGACGTAGAGCTTCTCGTTGGCCAGCGCCACGACGGTGGACTCGATGTCCTCGAAGTTGCGTATCTCGGTTTTGCGCTCGCGGCCTTTGCCGTATTTTTTCAGTATGTCTTGGAAGTAGCGGATGGCGTAGTCTGTGAGGTGCTCCAGGTGGTTCTTCACCTCGTCGATGGTCATCTCGATGCTCTCAATCTCTTCGGCGGCCTTCTTGATGTCGAATTTTGATATTTTCTTGACAGGCTTCTCGGTGAGTTTTAGCACGTCATCGCGGGTGATTTCTCGCTTGAACTTCTTGCGGTAGGGTCCGAAGGCGGCCAGCATGTCGTCGACTTGCTCCTCCCAGCTGACACTGTCTTTGCGCTCCATCTTCTTGTAGATGCCTTTTTCGAAGAATATCTTTTCGAGAGAGACCCAATGCCAGCGGTCTTCCAATTCGCCGAGTTGTATCTCCAATTCCTGGCGCAACAAGTCGCGGGTGCGCATGGTGTTGTGGCGCAGTATGTCGCTGGCGGTCATAAAGACGGGTTTCTCGTTGACGATGACGCAGGTCTGGGGCGAGAAGCTGATCTGGCAGTTGGTGAAGGCGTAGAGGGCGTCGATGGTCTGGTCCGGGCTGACGCCGGCGGGCAGGTAGACCACTATCTCGACCTCGGCGGCGGTGTTGTCGTCCACCTTCTTGATTTTTATTTTGCCCTTCTCGTTGGCTTTGACAATGCTGTCTATCAGCACGTCGGTGGTGACGGTATAGGGCAGTTCGGTGATGACGATGGCCTTGCGCTTCTCGTCGTAGTGCATCTTGGCGCGGATGCGCAGGCGGCCGCCTTGGGCGCCGTCGTTGTACTTGCTGACATCAATCAGGCCACCGGTAGGGAAGTCGGGATAAATCTCAAACGGGACGTTCTGCAGTATCTTGATGCTGCTCTCCAGCAGTTCGCAGAAATTGTAGGGCAGGATGACCGAGGTCAGCGTGACAGCGATACCTTTGGTACCTTGTGCCAGCAGCAAAGGGAACTTGATGGGCAGGCTGACGGGCTCCTGTTTGCGGCCGTCGTAGGAAGGTTTCCATTGTGTGGTCTTGGGGTTGAAGACTACCTCCTTGGCGAATTTGGAAAGACGTGCCTCGATGTAACGGCCGGCAGCGGCGTCGTCGCCGGTAAGGATGTTGCCCCAGTTACCTTGGCAGTCAATGAGCAGGTCTTTTTGTCCGAGGTTGACGAGGGCGTCCTTGATGCTGGCGTCGCCGTGAGGGTGGTACTGCATGGTGTTACCCACGATGTTGGCCACCTTGGTGAAGCGTCCGTCGTCAGTCTCCTTCATGGCGTGCAGGATACGTCGCTGCACGGGCTTCAGTCCGTCGTCGATGTCGGGCACCGAGCGGTCGAGTATCACGTCGCTGGCATAGTCAATCCAATAGTCCTTGAACATGCTGTTCAGCGACAGGGTGGAGCCTTGCTCCTGTATTTCTTCTATTTCGTCCATTGCAATTCTTATAGTTTGTTAGCGTCGCGGAAGAAGCGGTCCCAGCGTATGCGTTTGTGGTCTTTGTCGCGACTGAAGTAGATGGTCTTGGCCTTGCCCACAATATGGTCCTCAGGTACGAAGCCCCAATAACGGCTATCGACGCTGTTGTGGCGGTTGTCGCCCATCATCCAATAGTAGTCCATCTTGACGGTATATTCTGTGGTGGCTTGGCCGTTGATGATGATTTGTCCGTCCTTAACGTCGAGGGTGTTGCCCTCATACACTGCAATCACGCGGCTGTAGAGCGGCAGGTTCTCCAGGGTGAGCTTCAGGGTCTCGCCCTTGGCGGGGATGTGCACCGGCCCGAAGTTGTCCACGCTCCAGGGGTGGCCGACGGCATGGGGGAAGAGGTCGGTATTGTCGGACGAGTCGGCGGGGTAGACGATGCTCTGCACGTCGCGCACCTCATATTTGCCAGCCAGCTGCTGTGCCGTGCTGCGGCTCATGGGTATGAAGAAGTAGGGTGAGCCGCTGTATTGCATGCGAGCATAGGCGCTGTTAATGTCGTCGTAGCTGAAGCCCATCTTTTCGAGCATGTGTGAGGGGTTGGCGATGGGGTCGAAGAGCACGCCGTAGCTGAATTGTGCGTCGTGGGGTGTCTCGATGGGGTTTCCGTTGATGAGCACCTGCTGGTCCACAATCTGAATGTTTTCGCCCGGCAGACCGATGCAGCGCTTGATGAAGTTCTCGCGCTTGTCCACAGGGCGCACACGTATCTTGCCTATCTCGATGCGCTCGCCGCTGTATTTGTCATACACGCGGTCCTGCTCCACCGCCTCGAGGCCGTAGTTGCGTACTAGGTCGTGGTAGCTGCGGTTGCTGAACTGTGCCGAGCACATCGTGTCGCCGTCGGGATAGTTGAACACCACGGCGTCGAAGCGCTTTACATGCGAATAGCCAGGATAGCGGTGATAGGGCAGTTGTATCAGCTTCGAATAGCTTTCTACCTTGCCGCCCGACAGCGGCACCACGTTATGCACCAGCGGGATGGCCAGCAGCGTCATTGTTACGCGCGGACCGTAGGCCAGCTTGCTCACCAGCACGCGGTCGCCCACCAGCAGGCTTTTCTCCATGCTTGACGAGGGAATATTATACAACTCGAAGATATTGCCGCGGATAATCATGGCGGCAATCAGTGCGAATACGATAGAGTCGGCCCAATCACGACCTCCTGTCACTTTGGCCGGCGGTTCTGCAATGGGGTCGTGGTACTGCATCTTGGGGTGCAGGCCGAGGATGGGCAGGTATATCCAGGGTAAGATGACGGCTGCCGTTTGCTCCCAGAAGTTGTAGCGGCGGAAGTCCTTGGCGGTCTCCACCACCAGCAGCAGGAAGCAGAACACATTGATGGCGGGGATCAGAAAGGCGATGTACCATTTCCATTTCTTCCCTTTGCCGCATATCTGGAGCCACACTACGATATTGTACACCGGCACCAGTGCTTTCCACGGCGCCACTCCGGCTTTCTTGAAGACAAACCACAGTCCCAGGATGGTGCCCAGGAAATACATGATTAACAGAATGTCGTATAGCATAATTCAATTAGTTTTTGTTTCTCATTATTCCAATTCAAGTCTTTGCGGGCTGGAGCGAAACGTGCCTCACGTTCGGCGTTGTCCAGCGTGCTCCAGCGTTTCAGCAGGCGTTGCACGGCTTCTGCCAGCGCCTTGGCCCCTGTGCCTTCGATGACCTCGCCGATGTCGTATTGGCGCACCACCGCCACCGTCTCTGGCATATCGCTCACCACCATAGGCACACCGGCGGCCACAAAGTCGCCCACGCGGTTGGGAAGCGTCAGGTGGTAGCTCAGTCCCATATCCTCCAGCATCAGCAGTCCCACGTCGGCCTGCGGTGTCAGGCGGTCCAGCTCCTCATGCGGCAGGCGGCCCAGGAACTCGATGCGGTCAGCCCAGGGCTTCTGTGACGCATAGGCCCGCATCTCCTCTATCAGGTCACCGTTGCCGGCTATCTTCAGCAGGCAGTTGGGCAGCCATTCCATGGCGTCGATGGCCCAATCCACTCCGCGCCCCACGTTCACGGCTCCCTGATACAGCAGCACAGGTCTTTCTGGAGTCACGGCCTTGGGCTTCTCCACACCGCTGGTGGACTGCACGTTGCGCACCACGGTCATCTCTACGCCCAGACGCTTCTTGTAGTAATTGGCGAAGCTGTCGCACACTGTCAGCAGCGCGTCGCAGCAGGGCATGAAGAGGTGGTTGATGACTTTCCAGGCCAGCCGTATCGGTGGGCGGCCGATGACCTCGGGCAGCTCGGGGAAGAGCTCGTGGGCGTCCATCACCAGACGGCAGCGCTTGCGGCGTGCCGCAAGCCAGCAGCCCGGCAGCGTGTCGCTGTCGTTGGCCCAGATGATGTCTGCCTCTTGTAAGCGCAAATATTTTGCCAGAGCCAGATTGAACTCGGCATAGAACAGCGGTCCGCGACGGTGACGCAGCACCATCCGGTGGGTGGGGTAGGGACGTTCCACCGCGGTGCTTTCGGGCAGCTGGCGCCCGATCAGCAGCACCTCGCAGCCCGCCTCCACCAGCGTGCGGCAGTGGCGGTCCACCCTCCGGTCGGTCACCAAGTCGTTGGTCACCGCCATCGCTATCCTTACTTTTTTACCGTTGTTCATAATATTTAATAACGCGCGTCGTTATTATTTCGTATTTTTATATTCGAATATTTATCAACAATGAATTTGAAAACCCTTCTACTGCTCCTGTCGGCCCTTCTTCTTGCCGCCTGCTCCGGCCACCGCTCACCGGTCGTCGGCGACCAGCCACCCCTCTCGTTCGACAAAAACCAGGTGTGGCAGCTCGTCTCCATGCGTGGCAAAGAGTTCAAAGCTTCCGACGGGGTGGTGACCCTCATGTTCTATCCCGAAGGCAATGCCATCCGTGGCCTGATTGCCTGCAACCGCTATTTCGCCGACTATACGCTGCGCCTCAACGAAGTGACGCCCGAAGGCACGCGTTACAGCATCAAGATGACCGACCTCAGTGGCGGCGACGTGCAGTGCCCCGAAGGCGACATGGCAGTGCAGGAACGCTACCTGGCCCTCTTGGAGAAGGCCGATGCCTGTCTGCTGACCCCCTACATGCTCACCCTCTTCCGCGGTGGCAAAGAGACTTTGAAGTTTGAATTGCAATGAAACTGTCCTACAAATACTATACTTTCCATGTGCCGCTTTGCTTCCTGCGCTTTCTGAAGCGCCGCATGCGGTGGGTACGGGCCGCCGGCGGCATCGTCGAGGCTGACGAGGGACGGCGCCTGCTCATCCTCCGCAACGGTCGCTACGACTTACCCAAGGGCAAAGTCGAGGCCGGCGAAACCCTCGCCCAGGCCGCCCTCCGCGAGGTGCAGGAGGAGACCGGCGTCAGCCCGCTCTATGGCGGTCGCCTCGTGGCCAAAACCTACCACATCTATAACCTCTACGGAGGCTGGCACCTCAAGCAGACTTCTTGGTTCAAGATGAGCACCGAGGGTTTCGAGCCCGCGACCCATCCCCAGCGCGAGGAGGGCATCACCGCCTGCCGGTGGACCGACTACAACGATTGGTGCCGCAAGCTTAGACACTCCTACGGAACCATGCGCACCCTGTCGAAAATCTAAACACCATAACTCATGGACACCCTCGCCAAGATAGCCCTCTCGATGATACCCAGTCTGGGTCCTACCAGCTGCCGCAAGTTGCTCGATCTCTACCCGAATGAGGATATCTTTGCCCTGCCTTCGAAGGAACTGAAGTCTGTCTTTAATGGCCACCTTGCCATTGCCGAGGCCATCCTGGACAAGGCCACCCACGCGCGTGCCGAGGAGGAGTTGCGCTTCGCCGAGCGCAATGGCCTGCGTGTGCTCTTCTGCACTGATCCAGAGTATCCTGAACGGCTGAACCGCGAGGAGACGCAGGATTGCCCCGTGCTACTCTACGTCAAGGGGTCGCTTGACCTCAACCCCGAGCGGTCCGTCGCCGTGGTCGGCACCCGCCGCGCCACCCCGCAGGGGCGCAACTTCACCGACCTGCTGGTTGGGCAGTTGCAGCCTTTGAACACGCCTATTGTCAGTGGTTTGGCCTATGGCATCGACTCTGCTGCCCATACAGCCGCCCTTGAGCACGGTCTGCCCACCGTGGCGGTGCTGGGGCATGGGCTCGATATCATCTATCCATCGCAGAACAAGCATCTTGCAGAGCAAATCATTGAGCAAGGCGGTGCCTTGGTGACGGAATACCCGTCGGGTACAGCCATCAACCCTCGCTATTTTCCTGCCCGCAACCGCATCATCGCCGCTTTGGCCGATGCCACGGTGGTCGTCGAGGCCTCCGAGAGGGGTGGGGCGCTCATCACTGCCGCCATCGCCGGCGGCTACCACCGCGAGGTCTTTGCCGTGCCTGGCCGTCCAACGGATACCTATTCCAAAGGCACCAACAACCTGATTGCCACCAACAAGGCCATTATCCTGCGCGATGCCGACGACCTGTGCTACCAAATGGGGTGGCCGCTGCCCAACCGACAGTCGAAGCGCGAGGCACAGCAGGAACTCTTCCGGACACTTTCGCCCGATGCACAACGCCTCTACGACCTGCTGAAGGGGCAAGGTCAACTGACGCTCGACGAGCTGGTTACCCTCAGCGGCATGTCCATGCCCAAGGTGGCGGGGATGATGTTCGACCTCGAGATGCAGAAGGTTGTCCAAGCCCTCCCGGGACGCCTCTACCAACCTGCCGACTGAGTACGGCGGGTGTTTATTAGACCCAAGCGCCTGTCCAAGGCCTTGTCATGAACCTACCAAGGACTTACCAAGAACCTACCAAGGACTTCCCATCGACTACCGCGGTGGGAGTCCACAGGTCTTTTTTTGACTGTTTTGATGGAGTAGGTAGTGTCTTTTTTCTGAGTCTGTAGGGACGCGGCACGAGAATGTTAAATTTGCATAAGTATGTGCGTAATTTAAAATTATTGTTTATTTTTGCATTTTTAATATAAATACTATTGTAATGAAGAAACATCTGATTATGATTGCGTTGCTGCTCCTTGTCTGGGCAATGCAGGCGCAAGTGACCGTCACTGTGGTCGGCACCGACGGCACCTCGCACGAGGTGGCTGTCGACGCTACAGGTGAAATATATTTTGGCACTGACTACATGGCCATTATGCCTACCGCGTCGGCCTCGCAGCTGGAGACCTTCCAGATGGACGACGTGCGTAAGGTGCTCTTCAGCGGCTCGGCTCGGATTATCGACGTGCGTGGCGCCGAGCTCACCATCATGCCCAACCCCGCATCTGAGCACTTCACAGTGAAGGGCATCGGCAATGAACCCCAGCTGCTGACGGTCTACAGCATTAGCGGCACACCGGTGCTGCAGGGCCGCTACAGCGATGGCGAGCGTGTGGAGGTCAGCACCCTGCCGCAGGGCATCTACTTGGTGCGCGTGGGCCGCAATGTTGTCAAACTCATCAAAAGATAGCAGGCCATGAAAAAGATACTTTCCGCATTATTGATTGTGCTGGTCTTCGGTACCGCAACCCTGCAAGCCCAGCAACGTTATATTAAGGTCTACTCGGGCGGCGAAGAGGTGTACAGCGCCTCCACAGCCGACAGCAACCGTGTGAAATTCAACCACGGCGACGCCACCTTCACCCATAACGGTAGCAGCTGGACTACCGCTATCACTGCCATCGACAGCCTGGTGTTTGTCAGCGATGCCTCCGACGGCAGCGACACCGTGGCGGTCGACACCGTGGGGGCTGTCCGCATCACGTGGAGCGACGACACGGCGACGGTCGTCAATCCGTTGGCCTCGTCGGGCGTCAGCGTGACGGTGACGGGCACCAACGTCAATGTGACGTCGAGTTCCAGCAACGCCTATATCCATTATGTGCTGAGCGGAAGCTGCGGTGCCGGTTCGTTCGTCCTCACTACCGACAAGAAGGTGCTGATTTGCCTCGACGACCTGTCGCTCACCGCCTCCTCGGGGCCTGCCCTGCAGGTGGCTTCCGACAAGAAGGCTGTGTTCCACTTGATGGGCACCAGCACCCTCTGCGACGGCAACAGCGGCAGCCAAAAGGGCTCCCTGCAGAGCGCCGGCAAGATTGCCTTCCAAGGCAACGGCATATTGAACGTCAGCAGCAGGAAGAAACACGGCATACAGAGCAGTGGCAGCTGCACGGTCAACGGTGGCAACATCAATGTGCTCACCGCCGCCAAGGACGGTTTGAATGTGGACTGCTTCTTCATGAACGGCGGCACCGTCAATGTTACCAATCCCAACGGCGACGGCATCGACGGTGACCAAGGCTGCATAGGCATCTATGGCGGCACGGTGACCGTCAACTGCACGGCAGATGATGTGAAAGGAATATGTTGCGACAGTACGTTGACGCTGGCCGGCGGCACCGTCACGGTGACCGTCACCGGCGACCAATCCAAGGCCGTCAAGACCAAGGGCAACCTTGTGGTCAGTGGCGGCATCATCAATGTCAACGCCAATGGCACCCTGGTGCTCGAGGCGGCAGGCAGCGGCTACGACCCCTCCTATTGCACCGGCCTGAAGGCTGACGGCAACATCCTGTTCGTCAGCGGCCAGACCACCGTCACCTGCCCCACGACCAATGAGGGCGGCAAGGCAGTGAGTGCCGACGGCAATATCACTGTCAGTGGCGGCACGCTGAACCTCACCGCCACAGGAGGCTGCGCCAAGTATACCGACAGCACGGGTACCTACGACAAATATTCTTCGGCATGTCTGAAGGCCGACGGCAATATCGTCGTCAGTGGCGGCACCGTTACGGCCACCGCCGGCGGCCGTGCCATCACCTGCGACGGCAACTATACGCAAACCGGCGGCTCGGTTACCACGTCGACCAACGCGGCGGGCTTCACCACCATTGGCACCGGCACTTCTTGCACCGACGGCTTCGCCCCTGCCTGTCTCAATACCGATGGCGACATCACCTTCGTTGCAGGTTCCTTCCAGGGCAGCAGCACCGGCAAGGGAGGCCGTGGTCTGGTGGCCGACGGCACCCTCACGGTGGGTGTGGCCGGTGCGGCCGACAGCCTGGTGCACATCTATGTCACCACCAGCGGCGCCCCCGTCAACGCGGTTAACGGTGGCGGTCCTGGTCCGGGCGGAATCCAAACCGACTATTGGAAAGGCCTGCCCAAGGCAGTCAAGATTGACGGCAACATCACCATCAACAGCGGCCACCTGCAGAGCTACTGCTCGCAGACCAGCGGCAGCAGCACCGGCGAGGCTATCGAGAGTAAGGACTCGCTCATCGTCAACGGTGGCGATGTCGAGGCTAATGCTTACGATGACGCCATCAATGCCGGCAGCTATATCGAAATCAACGGTGGCCGTGTATGGGCCTATTCGCGTGGCAACGACGGCATCGACTGCAATGGCACCCGTGTGGAGATCAACGGTGGCCTCGTCATTGCCCGTGGCAGCGAGGTGGCTGTCGACGACAACGGCGACCACAGCGGCCGTCTCTATATCTCTGGCGGTACCGTCATCCTCTACGGCGGCAATATGGGCACCACTGAGGCAACGCCTACGGTTACCAACCAGAAGTCAGTGCGTATCAGCAGCTCGTCGGTGGCTACCAGCGGCTTCTGCATCAAGAACGAGACCACCGACACGCAGATATTGACCTACAAGTGGATCAACGTCTCGGGTAGCGGTTTCGAGAATGGCACCAAGCCGCCTCCTGGAGGCCAGAGTGGCATTTACATCTCCACACCCGACCTGCAGACGGGCAACAGCTACAAATACTACACCTCGCCCTCCATCAGCGGCGGCACCAATTGGCACGGCTACTATAGCGGCGCCACGGTGACCACCTCGGGCAATGGCAATTCCCTTACTTTGCAATAAATAATACGGTATGAAATACTCTATGGTTTTAGCGTTGTTATTGACAGCCCTGACGGTCGCCTGCACTCCCAAGACACAGGAGTTCAGCGCCGCCGACGGCTCGGTGACCGCCACCGTCAAAGTGGGCACCGACCAATGGAAAATCACCGATGCCCAGGGCAATGAGCCCATGGCCGACTACGACTCGATGCGCGTGGTCGAGGTGGGCGAAGACGGCCACCCCATGACCATCGTCTACTACAAGGGCAATGAGCAGCTCTGGCTGCAGTACTACTCCACCATGCAGCTGCGCAGCGAGGGCCGCCTCGTCAACGGCCTGCGCGAGGGCCGCTGGGTGACCTACCACGCCAACGGCAAGGTGCAGAGCGAGTGCAACTATGTGGCTGGCCGCGAGGAGGGCGACTATCGTGTCTACCGCGAGAACGGTGCACCCTATTACATCGGGCAGTACACCGACGGCAAGCCCTCGGGCACCTGGGAGATATACGACGCCCTGGGCAACCTGGCCGGCACGAAGGAGTATTGATGGTTGTCTGTAGTCATCTGATATGATTGATTTGGGGCTTGATATCTACCGCGTCATCGGGCGCGAGGCCGACCGCATGGGTGTCGACGCCTATGCCGTGGGTGGCGTGGTGCGCGACTACTTCCTGCAGCGTCCCTGCACCGACATCGACGTGGTCTGCATCGGTCACGCTGAGGGTGGGGAAGTGCATATCGGCATCGAATTGGCTAAAGCTGTCTCCGAGGCCGTGGGTGGCAGCAAGGTGTCGGTCTTCAAAACTTTTGGCACCGCATCGTTTCTCTATCATGACTTGCAGCTTGAATTCGTCGGGGCCCGTCGCGAGAGCTATAGCCATGACAGCCGTAAGCCTGTGGTGGAAAACGGCACCCTCGAGGACGACCAGCGCCGTCGCGATTTCACTGTCAACGCCTTGGCTATCTGTCTCAATGCCGACCGCTACGGCGAACTGATGGACCCCTTCGGCGGCATCCGCGACCTCAACGAGGGCATCCTGCGTACCCCCCTCGACCCCGACATTACCTTCAGCGACGACCCTCTGCGCATGATGCGGGCTGTACGCTTCGCCTCGCAGCTGGGCTTCCGCATCGCCGACGACACCTTCGAGGCCATCGGCCGCAACGCCGACCGCATCAAGATTGTCAGCGCTGAGCGCATCACTACCGAGCTCAATAAGATAATGCTCTCTTCGCAGCCCAGCCTGGGTCTTAAACTGATGCAGAAGAGCGGCCTCATGCAGCTCATCCTTCCAGAGATCAGCGCCTTGCAAGGCATCGAAACTGTCGACGGCCGCGGCCACAAGGACATCTTCTATCACACTCTCCAGGTTCTTGATAACGTTACCGAGAAGAGCGACAATCTGTGGCTGAGGTGGAGCGCTCTGCTGCATGATATAGGCAAACCTGGTGTGAAGCATTACGACGCCAAGCAGGGCTGGACATTCCACGGTCACGAGGCCCGTGGCGCCCGCATGGTGAAGCGCATCTTCCAGCGCCTGCGTCTGCCGATGGGAGCCGAGATGCGCTATGTGGAAAAACTCGTCATGCTGCACATGCGCCCCATCGTGCTCAGCGAAGAGGAGGTGACCGACAGCGCCGTGCGCCGTCTGCTCTTCGAGGCTGGCGACGACATCGACGACCTCATGCTGCTCTGCAACGCCGACATCACCAGCAAGAACCCCGAGAAAGTACGTAAGCACAAGGCCAACTTCGAACTCGTCAAGCGCAAGCTCGTCGAGCTGGAAGAGCGCGACCGCATCCGCAACTTCCAGCCGCCCGTCAGTGGCGAGGACATCATGCGCACCTTCGGTATCGGCCCCTGCCGCGAGATAGGCACTATCAAGGACGCCATCAAGGACGCCATCCTCGACGGTCAGATACCCAACGAGCGCGACGCCGCCTGGCAGATGATGCTCCGCCTCGCCGCCGACCTCGGCCTGCAGCCGGTGGAATAAAAAACTTTTTGGCGGTATGAATATTATTTTGTAATTTTGCAGTCTCAAATATTTAGTGATATGTACGAACATTTGAAGATAGAAGAGCGTGGCGCCATAGCCATTATGACCATCAGCGCACCGAAGAGCCTCAACGCGCTCAATACGGCCATCCTCAAGGAGATGGACGATTACCTGACCCAATTTGATTGCAACAAATACCGCTGCCTCATCGTCACCGGCGACGGCGAGAAGAGTTTCGTGGCGGGCGCCGACATCAGCGAGATGGCCACCCTCAACGTGCCGCAGGGCCAGACCTTCGGCAGCCGTGGCGCCGCCGTCTTCCGCAAGCTGGAGACGCTGCATGTGCCCGTCATCGCTGCCGTCAACGGCTTTGCCCTCGGTGGTGGCTGCGAGCTGGCCATGGCCTGCGATATCCGCATCTGCTCCGACAACGCCCGCTTCGGCCAGCCCGAGGTAGGCCTCGGCATTATCCCGGGCTTCAGCGGCACCGTGCGCCTGGCCCGTCTGGTGGGCATGGGCATGGCCAAGCAGCTCATCTACACCGGCAAGCCCATCAAGGCCGACGAGGCGCTGCGCATCGGTCTTGTCAATGCTGTGGTGCCCCAGGCCGAACTGATGGACAAGGCAATGGAGATGGCCAACCAGATTGCCGTCAACGCCCCCCTTGCCGTCAAGGCCGCCAAGCTGTGTATCAACACCGAGTGGGACATGGAGGCCGACGAGGCCATCATGTACGAGAGCGGCATCTTCGGCCACTGCTTCGCCACCGAGGACCAGAAGAACGGCATGAAAGCTTTTCTGGAAAAAGGTAAATATGTATTCCAAGGAAAATAATTAACAATCAATAAAAACATCATCATTATGAAAATCTGTGTTATTGGAACCGGCACCATGGCCAAGGGCATTGTGAAAGCCTTTGCCGCCCAGATGCCTATCGTCATGAAGAGCCGCACCCAGGCCAGCCTCGACAAGGCGATGGCCTCCATCGCCAAAGGTTACGGCAAACTCGTTGAAAAAGGCAAGATGACCCAGGAGGCCGTCGACGCCCTGCTGAAGAACATCACCACCACCACCGACTACGCCACCTTCGCCGACGCCGACCTCGTCATCGAGGCCGCCGTTGAGGAGATGCAGCTTAAGAAGGATGTCTTCACCGAGCTTGACGCCATCTGCAAGCCCGAGACTATCTTCGCCACCAACAGCAGCTCGCTCAGCATCACCGAGATTGCCGCCTGCACCAAGCGTCCGGCACAGTTCATCGGCATGCACTTCTTCAACCCCGCCGACCGCATGGCCCTGGTGGAGGTGATCCGCGGCCAGCTCACCAGCGACGAGGTGACCAAGTGCGTCGTCGACCTCGCCACCAGCATCGGCAAACAGCCTGTCGAGGTGAAGGAAGCCCCCGGCTTCGTGGTCAACCGCATCCTCATCCCCATGATCAACGAGGCTGTCGGCATCCTGGCCGACGGTATCGCCACCGCCGAGGACATCGACAAGTGCATGCAGCTTGGCGCCAACCACCCCATGGGCCCCTTGGCCCTGGCCGACCTCATCGGCAACGATGTGAACCTGGCCATCATGGAGGTGCTCTACAAGGAGTTCGGCGATCCCAAGTATCGTCCTCACCCCCTGCTCCGCAAGATGGTCCGTGCCGGCCTCCTCGGCCGTAAGACCGGCGAAGGCTTCTACAAATATTGATTTATGTAAAAGCTAAAAAAAGCGAGACAATGGGAATTCCCGTTGTCTCGCTTTTTTTAGCTTTTGCTTTTTAAAGCAGTTCCTCGAGGGTCCATAGTCGGTTGGTGTTGGACCCTTTTATTAATATGGTGGCACCGCTGACGGGATGCTCCTGCAGCCAGCTGCGCACGGAGTCAGTGTCGGCAAAGACTGTCATGTTGTCGGGGTGGGGCAGGGGCTCCCATTCGGGACCTACCAGCAGCACACGGTCGAGATGACAGGCGGCAAGCTGTTCCACCACGCGCTCGTGTTCCTGACGCTCTTCGGTGCCCAGCTCGTGCATGCCGCCGATGATGGCCATATTGCCTTCCATGCCCTTGAACGACTCAATGGCCGCCGCCATGGAGGAGGGGTTGGCGTTGTAGCAGTCGAGGTAGAGGTTGTTGCGGGCGGTCTGCTTCCATTCCGAGCGCTGGTTGCTCGGCACATACTCCTCGAGGGCCTCCTTGATGTCCCACGGCTCCACGCCGAAGTGCAAGCCCACGGCCACCGCGGCCATGCAGTTGTCGAAGTTGTAGGCTCCCAGCAGGTGGGTGCGCACGTTGTAGACATTGTCGCCCACCTCGAAGTAGAAGTGCAGGTAAGGTGAGTTCGGAGTTCGGAGTTCGGAGGTCGGTGCGCTGACCAAAGTGCCGCGAACTTGGGCGCTCTCCCCCTTGCCATATCTGACAATATTCTTGGTTCTTAACTCTAAATTCTTGATTAATATGGGATTGTCTGCGTTGACAAACACCGTGCCCCCCTTCGCCGCCAGGTGGCGGTAGAGTTCGGTCTTGGTTTGGATGACCCCCTCGAACGAGCCGAAGCCCTCGAGGTGCGCACGCCCCACGTTGGTGATGAGGCCGAGGTCGGGGTCGGCAATGCCGCAGAGGAAGGCAATCTCGCCCGGGTGGTTGGCCCCCATCTCGACGATGGCCAGCTCGGTATGCTCGGGGATGCCGAGCAGCGTCAGCGGCACACCCAGGTGGTTGTTGAAGTTGCCTTTCGTCGCCGAGGTGCGGTAGCGTTTGGCCAGCACGGCATGCACCAGTTCTTTGGTGGTGGTCTTGCCGTTGGTGCCGGTGATGCCGACGACGGGAATCTGCAGGTGGCGGCGGTGCTCGCGGGCCAGCTCCTGCAGGGTGGCCAGCACGTCGGGCACCACGATGCAGCGGTCGTCGACGTTGTATTTCTCATCGCTGATGACGCAGAGGGCGGCCCCTTGTTCCAGGGCCTGCGGCGCGAAGGCGTTGCCGTCGAAGTGCTCGCCCTTGAAGGCGAAGAAAAGGCATCCGGGGGTGATATTGCGCGAGTCGGTGGTCACCGTGCGCGAGCGCAGATAGGCTTGATACAGTCGGTCAATCATGGCGTTATGTTGCTTTTTGTTCTAATAAACGCTGACTCCCACCGTTTATTGTGTTTTCTTCAATCGTTCTTCAACAGTTCTTCAAAAAAAAATTGAAGAACTGTTGAAGAACGGTTAAAGACCGATTGGATAACGGTCGGAGTCTGGCAGTTCAACGGTGGTTCGACGGAAAAAAGCGTTGAACTACCGTTGAACTGCCGTTGAACAGCCGTCGAAGGGCCGGACCTACTGACATAGTGACTGCCATTTTGTCAGTCAAACAGTAAACAGTAAACAGTAAACGGTAAACTTTACCCTTTGGCACGGTTGTTGTTGTATGATGGGTGTAAATCTCCAGCAGATTGGAAAAGATTTGAAAAGAAAAAATTGCGACAAGTTCTTTTACAATCTTTTAAAATCTGAAGGAGAAAAGAAAAAAGAAATCAAAAAAAAGAAAGGAAACATATTATGAGCAAAATCATCGGAATCGACCTCGGCACAACCAACAGCTGTGTCAGCGTCATGGAAGGCAACGAGCCTGTAGTTATTGCAAACAGCGAGGGTAACCGCACCACCCCCTCCGTGGTGGGCTTCCTCGAGAATGGCGACCGCAAGGTGGGCGACCCCGCCAAGCGTCAGGCCATCACCAACCCCCACAACACCGTCTACAGCATCAAGCGCTTCATGGGCGAGACCTACGACCAGGTGACCAAGGAGATTGAGGCTGTGCCCTACAAGGTGGTGCGCGGCAACAACAACACCCCCTGCGTCGACATCAACGGCCGCCAGTACACCCCGCAGGAGATCAGCGCCATCGTGCTGCAGAAGATGAAGAAGACCGCCGAAGACTACCTCGGCACCGAGGTGACGGAGGCCGTTATCACCGTCCC
>JAGCOF010000008.1 GCA_017645585.1 Bacteroidales bacterium | reverse complement strand
GCCGCTGCATGTCGACGGCGACCTGGTGGACCTCACGGGCTGCCCCGCAGGGGTCTATCTCCTCGAAATTACGACCCACAACAATAAGTATCATCAAAAAATCATTGTCTTATGAAAAGAGTAGTATTACTGTTGAGCCTCGTGCTCATGACCATCGGTGCCACATGGGCGCAGTGTCACATCACCGTTTTGGGCGACTTCGAGTCGGTATGCATCTACGACTACAAGGACCTGTATTCCGAAGAGGAGTACGACGACCTGCTGGTGGCCTGCAAAAACAGCACCGTGACCTACACGGCGCACCTCGACTTCATCACCTCCCAGACGGTGACCTACAGCTGGGCGGTGACGGGCGACGTGTCGCACAGCGCCTCGGGCGACCAGCTGACTGTCACCTGGGGCGGCGGCGAGTGGGGAGTGCTGGTGGTGACGGCGACCTACACCGATGGCAACGGCACCGCCACCTGTACCTACTCGGTGCAGGTGAAGCTGATCGACGCCCCCACGGCGGTGGCCACCACACTGCCTGCCTACACGGTGACCGCCAACGGCGACAAGGTGATCCGCGTCTGCCCTAAAGGTATCATCGAGTTCCTCGACCAATCGCAGGCCCCGGGGGCCGACATCGCGGGTATCCTGTGGCAGGTCTCCGGCAGCAGCACCTCCTCCACCAGCACGCCCAACTTCACCCTCGACAGCTATGCCGACGGCGACGTGGTGACCCACCGCGTCTACAACAACTGCGGCTGCTACGACGAGGAGACATTCCTGATAGAGGTGAGGGATGGCACGTCGCTGGACCTCAAATGCTACGGCACGGTGTGCGAGGGCGATACGGTAACCTACACGGCAAACGCCCCCACGTGCAGCGACTACTATTGGTATGTGGACGGCGGCACCCTCATCGGTGGACAGGGCACAGCCTCGCCCACCGTGCAGTGGGACCGTCCGCACGACGGCTACGGAATCCTCGGCCTCGACGGCACCTTCTGCGACGAGGCCTGCCCCGTGCTGATGAGCCGCAAGATACCCGTCATACACTCGGGCCTCACCATCCAGGGCGAGACCGAGGTGTGCGAGGGCGAGGCGGTGCTCTACCGCCTGCCGCTCTTCGGCTCTACGAAGTACGATTGGGAGATTACCCCCTTGAACGGGGTGGACGATGCTATGGTGACCCACGGCAACGAGGCACGTATCATCTTCCTGCAGGCGGGCACCTACACGATACGGGTCAGCTACCGCTGCGAGTTCCTCGACTGCGGCCCCCACGAGGCAGCGCCGCTGACGGTGACGGTGAAGCCCAAGTTCGCCATCACGGGCGACGAGCAGCTGTGCCTCGGCAACCCCTGCACGCTGAGCACCGCCCCCGCGGTGACGGCCATCTGGCATGTCTACGCCCTGGACAACGGCAACCAGCCGGTGGGCAGCGCCACCACAGGCACCACCTACATTGAGACATTAAGTTCGGCAGGTCGCTACCTGATAACGGCGGAGCACCCCGACTACTGCGGCCCCGCCACCTTTGTGCTGACCGTCAAGAATCCGCCCGCGCCTCCTACGGTGGCCGACCTGTCGCCCGACAACCCCCACACGGCCTGTCCCTACAGCGGTATCGCCCTGTCGGGCACCCCCTCGAACCCCGACTACAGCCTGGTGTGGATGCCTGCTTGCAGCACCGCCACGCCGCAGCAATATTCTGGCGACCAGGTGAATATCGACTACCAAGCCGATGTGTGTAATGTAAACGTCTACTACTACGACCATCGGCTCGGCTGCATGTCTACCACGCCCTATGTGCACACCGTCAGCGCACTAACGCCCGCCTCACTGACCCTGCCAAGTAGCATCACCGCCTGCCCCAATACGGTCATCACCTGGGGCAATGCCGAGGTGCCGGACCAGCGCGCCGCTGGCATGCTCTACGAGTGGAGTATACAGAACGACAAGCAGTACTGTGCCTCGGTGCAGGGGAGCCATCTGGAAAACAGCGTAACGCTGGCCCTTAACGAGGTGACACTGCCGGAGTCCTTCACTGTGAGCCTGACACGCACATGGTGCGGTATGTATATACAGACGACTACGGTGCAGATTGTGGAACCCCTAAACAACACACAGGTGAGCATTTCGGGTGCTGATGTTGTATGTGAAGGAAATAGCGCTACTTATAGCGGATCTGGCGGAAACTCTGCCGGTTATATATGGGAAGCCTGTGGCAGTGTTCAGACAGGTGTTGCCTCGATCACCCCCACGTTTACGTCTTCGGGTACGCAGGAGGTACAACTGACGTTTAACCCTTATAACTATTGCACAAATAGCGACTATTTTTCCACCGACATCAAGACGGTGATGGTGGCATCGTTCCCGGAGATGAATATTGTGGGGACATCTGTTTTATCGATACAGCCGACCCAGAGCAATTGTACCTATGTATGGCGTTATAAACCGCTTTTGGGCGGCAGTTTCACCGTGGTTGGTACAAGCAGTACACTTAATTCACTTGGCGATGGTGTCTACGAATGTACAATCACCAACACCTTAACAGGATGCACGGAAACACTCTTACACACTAAATCGTCAGGAAGTATGAATGTTTGTGATGAACTCATAGTGACACATGGCACCTTTGACTACTGCACACACACAATGACGGTCTCGGCCACAAATCCAACATTTTACCTTTATTGGACAGTTACGGGCAATGGCACTGTGGCATCCACCAGCGGCACCAATAATAGCAATGTCGTTATAGCGGTAGGGAGTATTGGATACTATACCGTTAAGGCTCATGGTTCGGATCCGATGCTTCCTCAAGATTGCGAAAAAGGCGAGACCTCCTTCATGGTGGACTTCCTGCCCAACTTTACACTCAACAGGGACTGTGACAAGATTGTCATTGACAATCATTCAAAGTACCTTGATGCCAGCATGATGGTATACCTTGATGTAAAAAACCTATGTAGCGGTCTTATTGAGCCTGTTTTTTTCACCGCCTCGCAGGAATCGTATGTCTACAATGTGCCGACGTTCTATGCCAGTACGACATGCGACTATGAAGTCTACTTGACGCAAGTGGGGAGCACCGTCCTTGCCACGCCGTGCTATATCGGGACGGTGTCGGCTGGCAAGCCCTCGCGGACCGTAAGCATCAGCACCGACAATACCAATCACCAACACCAAACTTGCGACAACACTCCCATCGGACTCACCGCCACGCTGAGCAGTGGCACGGTTGCTTCTTCACTATGGAATTTCAGTGATGGAAGCACCTATGAAACGAGTGGTGGGTATATTTGTCATACATTTAAATACCCCCATACATTACCTTATTTTGTTACTTCAAGTGTGACAGATCATATCGGATGCCAATATACCTCATCGCCATTTTTTATTAATTCTCATCTCAATCCTTTCTCTGGTGCATATTTAGATCCCACTACACCATCTGTATGTCCCGGCAATAACAATGATGTTACATTTATGCCAAACATTATAAATACAACTTATCAGTGGTGCGCGGTGGGAGGAATACCGGCAATTGACAACAATCCCCATGCGGTGCAATACCCAGACAACTATTATGCCATGGCGACTAACAGCAACTACTGTAAGAAGGAGGCTACGGGGTATGTGGGCTTTCTCAACGTGCCGACGGCGCGTATCCGCACGGATCAGGCCGAGTGCTGCGTGGGCGAGACAGTGACCTTGGACGGCACGGTGCATAATTCGGTGGGAAATGTGACCTATACTTGGTCTGTTTTAGATCCTAACAACACTGTAGTTCCCACGGCAGCAACCCCGTCCATCAGTTTTGCGGCTTCTGTTGTCGGTATCTATACGGCCACACTGACCGTCACAGGCAGCAACAGCTGTTCCACGCAGGTCACACAGACCATCAATGTCCGCACGCCGGCGGCAGCGCCCACGCTGGCCTTCGGCGCCAACCAATGTCTCGGCAATGGACCTGTAGACCTTGTGGCCTCGGGCTACCCCGCCACCAGCACCCTGCATTGGAGCAACGGCACCGTCGGCGCTACCACACAATATTACACCTACGGCTATGCCAAAGCCTACTACTATGACCCCTCCGACGGCTGCCCCTCGGGAGCGGACTCCATCCTTATCGAGCGCCAGCCGGACTTCGACGCCCTGCTGACAGGCTGCTATGAAAAGTGCAAGGGAAACTACGAGTTGCCCGTCTACGGCCTGACCAACACCACGCAGATGGTGGGCTGGGAATGGTGGCGCGACAATACACAGGTGTCCTTTGGCTCGGGTGTCTACTACGGCTTGCCGCTGGTGCTGCCAGTGAGCTTCGGCACCCACCACCTGGATGTCACCTACCAGAACGGCAACTGCAGCGAGACCTCGCCCGACCTGACCATCACCTCGAAACCGGTCTGCGACTGCGAGGGGATAGCAGTGACGGTGGCAAAGATTGAACCAAACATAAAAGAGGGTTGTAAGCTGATATATACTGTAATACTGACTATTTGCAATAACTCGGGCGGCGACTTCTGCTTCGACACACTGAAGGTGCTCTCGGTGGACGCCAACGTGCAGGTGGCGCAGACGGGCGCCCCCTGGCCGCCGTTGCCTGACGGGGACTGCGAGGATTACACTATCAAGTTGACGGTGTCGTCGCTCGAGCCGATGAGCGTGCTGCTGCAGCTGGTGGACACTCACTGCCTCGGATGTGTCAAGAAGTTCAGCGTCAGCCTGCCCGTGACCGACTGCGAGGTGACGATAAGGGAGATGGACCTGTGGCGCCTGCAAGAGCCTGCCAGCGATGCGGTGGTATTCTACGGATTCAAAATCAATCTGCCCTCAGAGTGCGGCAACGTCTTAGCCGTCTACTCGGAGCCGCCGATGATTACAGGCTACAACTATGACGGTACGACCGGCATCATGACGGGCACGGGGATGCTCGATATGGCGCTGCTGACACAGCTGGCAGCCGACGGCGAGGAGCTGTGCTTCCATGTCATTATGTGCTGCGAGGATAAATTGTGCAAGTATACCTATTGTGTCACGGCAGATGAACTTAGAGAAACGATAGGGGCAAAGTCGCAAGGAGAGAAGGGCGGCCCCGGACTGAAGGGTGATATGGGAGCACTGCCAGCCCTGCAGCCCAACCCGACGACGGGCGAGGTGAGGGTGACAGGCGCCAAGGACGAGGTGACCGAGGTGGCGGTGCTGGACATGCACGGCCGCCAGATGGCGCTGCACCGTGACAGCGAACGTTTCAACGTAGCCTCCCTGCCCTCGGGCACCTACATCGTGCGCCTCAAGGTGCGTGACGGCAACAGCCTCCAGACCTACTACCTCAAGCTGGTGAAGAAATAGTGTCAGATGTCGAAAACAAGTACAAAGGGCCGCAATGTTGTGGCCCTTTGTGCTTGCTTGTGTGGAAAAAAGAACTCCGCGCAGATACCAAAACGGGCGTTTCGCCGTTATGGTGGTAAATTAGCAAGACTATGGAAGTGACAATTCTTTGGGCCGATGACGAGATTGATCTGCTGAAGCCCCATATACTTTTCCTGGAGGAGAAGGGCTACCGTGTGGTGCCCGTACAGTCGGGCCGCGACGCCCTCGACGAGTTGGAAGCCGGTGGCCAGGTGGACCTGGTGTTCCTCGACGAGCAGATGCCCGGCTTGAGCGGCATCGACACGCTGCGCACCATCAAGCAGCGCTGGCCGCAGCTGCCGGTGGTGATGATCACCAAGAGCGAGGAGGAGCACATTATGGAGGACGCCCTCGGCGGCAAAATCAGCGACTACCTCATCAAGCCCGTCAACCCCAACCAGATACTGCTCACGGTGAAGAAGCACACCGAGTTGCGCCGTCTGCAGAGCGAGCGCAGCACGATGGACTACCAACAGCAGTTCCGCGAAATCGGCATGCAGCTGGGCGACCGCATGGACGCCGAGGAGTGGAAGGAGATGTACCGCCGCCTGGTCTATTGGGACCTGGAGCTGGCCGGCACCGAAGACGACAATATCCACGAGATATTCCTCTCGCAGAAGCGCGAGGCCAATGCGCAGTTCTGCCGCTTCTATGAGGACCACTGCCTCGAGTGGCTCGGCGGCCGCGAAGAGAAGCCCGCCATGAGCCAGACCGTGCTGCAGCAGTGGCTCTTCCCGCTGCTGGGCGGTCAGTCTCAGGCTGCCGCTAACCAGCCATCGACCACCTTCCTGATTGTCATCGACAATTTCCGCTACGACCAATGGAAGTTCGTGCAGCCGCTGGTGGAGCAGTATTTCCGCGTGGAGCGCGACGAGATGTACTACACCATCCTGCCCACCACCACGCAGTTTGCCCGCAATGCCATGTTCGCCGGCCTGATGCCCAGCGAGATTGAACGCAAGTACCCGCAGTATTGGGTCAACGAAGACGAGGAGGGGTGGAAGAACCAATACGAGAACGAGCTGCTCGACGAGAACCTGCGCCGTCACGGCCTGGGGCTGAAGCACACCTACAACAAGGTGCTCAACGCGCAGTATGGCAAGAAGTTGGTGGACCGGCTGCCCGAGTTGATGCGGTCGCCGCTGAATGTCATCATCTACAACTTCATCGACATGCTTTCGCATGCCCGCACCGACAGCGACATTGTGCGCGAGCTGGCCGAGAACGAGCGGGCCTACCGCTCGCTGACCCTCTCGTGGCTCGAGCACTCGCCGCTGATGGAGATGCTGCAGGCGCTGAGCGAGCGTGATGTGAATGTGGTGATTACGACCGACCACGGCAGTGTGCGCATCGACCGCCCTGTGCGCGTCAAGGGCGACCGCGACATCAGCGTCAACCTGCGCTACAAGCAGGGCCGCCTGCTGGACTACAACCCCAAGGAGGTGTTCGAGGTGAAGGACCCCGCGCGTCTCTTCCTGCCCCGCCGCCACCTGACGAGCCCCTACATCTTCTGCCACCAGGGCGACTTCTTCGCCTACCCGAACAACTACAACGAGTATGTGAAGTACTACATGAACACCTTCCAGCACGGCGGCATCTCGATGGAAGAGTGCCTGGTGCCCTTCGTGGTCCTGCGCCCGAGGTAGTCGTTGCCCCGCCTGCGGCGGAAATTATGGAAATCCTGGAGATCTGCATATTGATTTCCAGGATTTGCTATATGCACAAAAAGAAAATCTTGGAAATCACAACCAATCTGTAATTTCCAAGATTTCCAAGATCTCACGAAGTGGGAGATGCTTTATTTTATGAACTTGTAGCCGACGCCGGCCATGATGACGCCGCGCTGGCCGCCTTTACTGCTCAGGCCCGTGCCTTCGAAGTCATCGCCGAAGAAGTTGAGGCCGATGTTGTCGCGGGCCGAGAGGCTGACGAAGAAGTTCTCGTTGAAGAAGTACTTGCACTGCAGCATGGTGCTGACACCCATGTCGAAGCTGAAGATGTTGGCGGGCACGTTGACCGTATCGCGGGTGCCGGGGATTTCGGTGTGGGTGGCGGTGATTTCCTTGTAGGTCTCGCCCGAGACACCGTAGACCACGCCGTAGAAGATACCGGCGGCAGCCTGCAGCTCGATGTTGTCGTTGAGCCAATAGGAGAAGGAGAGGCGAAGGTCGAGCTGGCCGTCCCACCATTTGAGGGTGGCGTACTCGGTGACGTCGACGGCCTGGGTAGAGGAGCTGGTGGGATACTCGGTCTGGGTCTTGTTGTAGCTGAAGTTCTGCGACAGATAGCTGAGCTCGACCTGGTAGCCCCAGGAGAGTTTTTCGCTGATGTTCTTGTCGCCCTCGTAGCGGAAAGAGGCGGCGAGGCCCGGGGTGGAAACGAGGTCGGTGGTCAGTTCGCCGAAGTTGCGCGGAGTGATGCTGAAGTCGGTACCTACGTTGATGCTGTAGGCCTTGTTGCCGTCCCAGGGGGCGGCGTTGGTGTAATAGTAGTACTGTGCATTGGCGACACCGCAGAGAATGACTGCTGCAAGGAGGATAAATGCTTTTTTCATTGTTTGTTATTTTTATTGTAAATTATTGATTGTTTTTATTCTAACAGGTGTGCTTGCTGAATAATTGCATTGCAAAGATACAAAAATTTCTCTAATCCAATTCTTTTTCGTAATTTTGCAATCTGTTTTTTTACATATTAAAACAATAAAATAAATGAAAATAAAGAGAATGACATTGTGCTTGCTGGCTATGCTGATGGCAGCGGGCGTGAACGCCCAGGTGGGCGAGATGGAGAACTACAAGCAGGGCAAGGGCCTCGCCAAAACCTTCGAGCCGCAGTTTATTGGCAGCGACGGTCAGCAGGCGGTGTTTGTGCAGATGGCAGGCCGCATGAAGGACAAGGCTGAGTTGGTGAGCTACGACATGGAGCAGAAGGAGTTGGGTCGTGTGCGTATGACCGAGAACGACGACCTGCGCTGCTATGGTGGCTATCTGAATGCCTCGGGGATAGACCTGCTGATGGCCGAGTGGAAGGGCGATGACATGAAGGTGTATCGTGACCGTCGCGACAAGGCGACGCTGCAACCGCAGGGCGAGCCGCTGGTGCTGTCGGAATATCACGGCTCCAAGGGCGACAAGATGGCCTTCACCATCCAGCCTTCGGCCAACGAGGAACTGCTGGCTGGCATCTATATCATCGGCCGTGAGGGGCAGCCTGTGGAGATGCAGGTGGGCCTCTACAGCCGTGAGCTGGAGGAGTATTGGAAGATGGACACGCGCTGCCGCAAGCTCGACTTTGTGTTTGTGACCGACAGCGGCGAGGTGCTCATCGGCGGCTACAGCAACCCGGGCAAGTTCACCGTCACCGTGCTGGACGGCGAGAATGAGGTGAGCTACGACTTCGAGGAGAATTTCGGAAACATTTCCGAGGCCCGTATCGCCCGCTATGCCAAAGGCAAGATATACATTGTGCTGGCCCATTCAGGACGTGAGAAACACGAAATCCATCCGATGGTCGACTATATCGCCTCGCTGTGCTACGATACCAAACGCCAGGAAAGCACGGTGGACAAGCATATAATCACAAAGGTAGAGTATAACCGATTGAACAACAACTTCAGAGATGATTCTAAGGTGAAGAATGTCATGAGTAATAAAAAGGATGACTATCGCGTGGTGTTCTTCAGCCTCAACCAGGTGATGCCCGATAAGGACGGCTGCTATGCCATGTTCGACCAATCGTGGCGTGTCACTGTCAACGGCACACCCTCGGAGTGGAACCGCTACGGAATGATGGTGGCCCGCATTGGCAACGACGGCAAGTTTGAATGGGTGAATACCTTCCGCATTTATGGCCCGTCGGTTTGGTCTTCCCGCTCAATGTCGGGTTACCGCTGGGTGCGTACCGCCAACGGTCCGATGTTGGTGTGGGCCGAAGCCAAGAACAAGAAGGAGATACCTGATGAAGAACAGGTCAAGGTGTACACTCCGATGAACAGTGCCGGTATGCTGACGGCGGCCTTGCTGGATAGCGATGGCTCGATGGTGCGCCAGCACTTCGAGATGCCTGCCAAGCAGAGTTTGTTGGGTTATCCCCATAGGCTGGACAACGGTGACTATCTGCTCTTTATACGTGGCAAGAGCCAGGGGTGTTTTGCTAAACTGAAACTGAAATAGGACAAGATGAAAAAGACCATTGTAATGGCATTGATGCTGGCTGTGGCGGGAACCGCCATGTGTCAGCTGAAGAGTGAAGGCAAGGTGCCGGCCGACTTGAAGATGAGCGCCGACGAAATCTATCAGGCCGACCTGAAGCGCGCTGAGGTGTATACCGGCGGCAAGGTGAAGGAAAAGGACCGTGCACGGCTGCGCGAGGCATCCTATTCGGTGGGCAAGATGATGGCCGGCGGCAAGATTATATATGGCGACCCCGTGAGCCGCCTATTGAGCCGGATTGCCGATACGCTGCTGGTGAACTATCCCGAGTTGCGCAAAGAACTGCGCTTCTATACGGTGAAGAGCCCCGAGGTGAACGCCTACACTACGGGCCAGGGTATGATATTCGTGAACGCCGGCTTGGTGGCGCAGGTGGAGAACGAGGCCCAGCTGGCCTTCATCCTCAGCCACGAGATTATCCACTACTACCGCAACCACAGCATGGAGGAGATAGTGGGCCGTCATGAAGGCGGCAAGAAGTCGGGCAAAGAGGACGTGAAGGGCGACGATGCGGAACTGACGGAGTTCCTGCGCAAGCACAATCGCAGTCATGAGATGGAGAATGAGTCCGATTCGCTCGGCATCGCCATGTTTTACTTGCGCAGCCCCTACGACAAGAATGTGACCGAGGGCGTGTTCGACGTGCTGCAGTACAGCGCGCTGCCCTTCGACGACGTGAAGTTCGACACCACCTTCTTCAACACTCCCTACTACCAGCTGACGGGCTGCTGGCTGGACACCACGGCCGACATCACCAGCCGCGACAACTACGACGACAGCCGCAGTTCGCACCCCAACATCCTGAGACGTCGCCGCAACACCGCCGCCGCGCTGGATGGTTACTATGGCGGCGAGCAGTATGTGGTGACCACCAAAGCGGAGTTTGAGTGGGTGCGTCAGTTGGCCCGTCAGGAGTGTGTGCGCCAGGAGCTCATCTACGGTGAGTATTCCAGGGCCTTCTACAATGCCTGGCTGATGAAGGATGAGGGCAGCATGGCCCAGGCGCTCTACAGCATCGCTGTGAGCAAGATACACAACGGCACCAACTCGGTCACCGGCGACTACCGCAAGATTGAAGGTGAGAGCCAGCAAGTGTACTACGCCATGCGACGTATGGGCAACGAGCAGGCTGCATTGGCGGCGTTGCACATGGTATGGCAGCTCCACCGGAGCCACCCCGAGAATGAAGTATACGCCGAGATGTGCGAGGATCTGATGGAGGAACTGCACTCCTCGCTGAAGATGTCGACCATCGACCTGGTCTTCACTCCCCCTGTGGACGACACTGTGCAGAAGACAGAGACCGCAGCGGCTGAAAACAAGCCCATGACCAAATATGAGCGCATCAAGCAGAAGCGCCAGGCACAGTCGGAACGCAGCCCCTACGGCCTCGCGTTGACCGACCTGCTGGCGACCGACAGCCTTTTCAACAACACCCTGCGCGATTACCTGAAAGGCAATGGGAAGAGCGGTAAAGAAGAGGAAACAGTGGAAGACACCGCCGCCATGATTGTTTACAGCCCCTCCTATCGGGTGGTCAACGGCCACACGGACGACCTCAAGGTCGACGAGAGCAACCGAATGGAGAAAGATCTCACGGCGCGTGTGATGAAGGCTGGAAAGCAGTTGGGTCGTAGCAGCGTCGATTTCTCGGACGAGAGCCTGCGGGCGCTGGAGAACGACGACGAATACAACGACTTCGTGCTGTTGAACGAGTGGGTCAACGAGTTCTGGCAGAACAAGGGTCAGTTCGACCTGCACCGCCTGACGCAGCCCGAGATGGATGACCTGATGGAGCGCTACGATGCAAGCACCCTTTGTATGACGGCCGTGCTGAACCATGAGAATCTGGATGCCGAGATGTCTCCCGGCTATCTCTGGCTCCTGCCGCTGGCCCCCGTGATTGGTTACAACTGTTTTGCCGGCACCGAGCGTACCCAGATGATTTTGATGATTATCGACGCCCGTCGGGGCAAGGTGCTCTCGCGCCAATACTACGACTACGAGGTGGCCGACCACAGCGCCCTGCTCGATGCCATGATATACGACTCCTATGCGCGCGTCAAGAACGAAAAGAAGAATCCCGTGGGCTTCATGGGCCACCACTTCGTGTTGGCTGGTGGTGCCAACCTGGGCTTCGCCGGTCAGCAGACGTTCGCCATCGACAAGACCTTCAGCCTCACCCCTTGGGCCGCCGTCGAGGTCGCCGTTGCGCGCAAATGGACCATTGCCGCCACCTGGAGCTACCAGCCCGCCTACGACGGGGTCAACAACTTTACCCAAATGGAGGATCAATATAACTCAAGCGGTTGGTATGTTGGACAGCATGAAGTAGCCTACACCAACATGGACTACTCCAAGAACATGACCACCTGGAGCCTCACGGCCCACAACTACAGCAACACCGACTTCGCTCCGCTGGGACCCTACGGCGGCTTCGGCCTCCATGTGGTTACACTCACCAATCCCAGCGACGGCAGCAATGCCGACTTCACCTCCTTCGGCGTACACGCCACCGCCGGCCGCAACTACATCTTCTTCCAGCGTCTGGTGCTCAACATTGAAGCCCGCTATGGCATAACCCTCTCCAACGGAGCCCTTTTCAAGCATTGGTCCGACAAGCTCCCCGCCAACGAATACTCGCGTCTCGACGCCATGATGCACAACCTCTTGCTGCTCAAGGTAGGCATTGGCGTCATCCCCTTCTAACCGAATAATAAATCTAAAACATACAACACATGAAACGTACAATTATCCTCCTCTTCCTGGCAGTCAGCGCCAGCCTCGCCGCCCAGCAGGCCATCGTGGCCCGTGGCAGTGAAACCAAGAATGTAAGCCCAGAGAACCTTGCTTCGGGATTCTATGTTGGTATGCACGACAATGCCGACTGCTGGATTTTCGAGGGCAAGAAGGATGTTAAACAGCTGGTGGTGACAAACCAGAACCTGGAGGCCCTGCGTCTTGTCGAGATTCCCGACAGCCGCAATGCCAAGGTGCTCACCGCCGCAATCGACGGCAATACCGCCACAGTCATTATGACCGACGACAGCAAAAAGGAGCGTACCCTTGTGCTGCGTCACACCGTCGACCTCACCACCGGCACCGTCGGCACAGTTCCCGACACCCTGCAGAACATTACCTACGGTCGTAAGGACGAATGTATGGTGTGGGGCACCACTTCGCCCGACGGCAAGCTCATTGCCCTGGTCTCTATCGTTGTCTTTACCCAGCAGAAACAGTATCATTCCGAAATCAGCCTTCTTAGCGCCAACGGTGACGAGTTGTGGGGTAAAGAATTCGCCCTCGGCAGCATGTCCAACCTTTTTGTCACCAACGAAGGTCGTATCGTTACCTTCGGCATCGAGCCCGAAGGCGAAGAGACCCACTTTATCTTCAATGTCCTCAGCCAATACAAGGATGCCGCCTATTCCGTCGCTGTTAAGTGCGACCCCATCCGTGAGATGAAGCTGGTTAACGTTATTGGCAACCACGCCCTCGTCCTCGGCACCATCAACCCGCCCGAGAAAGACCCCGCCAAGAATTTCACCGGCGGTACAATCGGCCTCTCCTTTGACGTTGATCACGCCGCGCTCACCGGCTTCTTCATGCGTCCCTTGCAGAATGAGGACATGAACATCCTCTACAACAAGAAGACCAAGAAAATGCAGCGCGACCAATATGCCGACCATGTGGAAACGCTGGCCTATACGCCCACACCCTTCGGTGCCGCTATGGTTGTAAGCCGTTGCTTCACCGAAACCATCACCGACGACGCTGGCGACCTCGTCGAGGCCCGCAAGTCGGTAGGTCTCCACATGGTGGCCATCGACACCCTCGGCAAAGTCAAATGGATACGCAATTTCCGCCGCAACGACATCTCCAAGGGCACCGACTATCTCCTCGGCGTTGGCCTGACCACCACCAACAAGGGCCTCGCCCTCGTCAAGGCTGAGCACCCCAAGTTCCCCGCCACCTACGATATTGCCAACGATGCCAAGAAGTATGTCGTCGGCGACAAGTCCAATCTTGTGGTCTATACCATTGCCGACAATGGCGACGTCTCCAAGCTCGTTGTCGAGTCCAAAGCCAAGCAGACACACATGCGCACCCTCAAGCGTCCTGACGGCACCCTCCTGTTCCTTTCCGCTCGCGGCAAGAAGGTGCGTACCGCTACCCTTAAGTTTGTGGATTAGTGTCAGATATCGTCATTCATGGCGCTCGCGCCAACAACCTGAAAAACATCGACCTTGAGCTGCCACAGGGCAAGCTCATTGTCGTTACAGGCCTCAGCGGCAGCGGCAAGTCGTCGTTGGCCTTCGACACCCTCTTTGCCGAAGGGCAGCGTCGCTATGTGGAGAGTATGAGCTCCTATGCGCGTCAGTTCCTTGGCCGCATGAGCAAGCCCGATGTGGACTACATCCATGGTCTGGCGCCTGCTGTGGCCATCGAGCAGAAGGTCAACACCTCCAACCCGCGCTCCACTGTGGGCACGCAGACCGAGGTCTACGAGTATCTCAAGCTCCTCTATGCCCGTATCGGCCGCACCTATTCCCCCATCAGCGGTGTAGAAGTGCGGCGCCACTCGGTCAGCGACGTGGTCGACCATATCATGCAGTTGCCCGAAGGTATCAAGGTGCTCATCCTGGCACCCCTCGAGGATAGCAAGGAGCGGCCCTTGCGGTCGCAACTCGACATCCTCCGCCAAGAGGGCTATCAACGTGTCTTGGTCAAGGGCACCATTGTGCGCCTCGATGACTTGGCCGGCGTGCAACTCGACGGCGACGTGTATCTGGTCATCGACCGCATCGAACTGCATCGCGACGACGACGGACAACCCGCCCGCATCGCCGAAAGTGTGCAGAGCGCTTTCTTTGAAGGCCGTGGCACCTGTGTTTTGGGATATGAGACGGCAGACGAGAGACGTGAAACAAACGGCTCCTCGCTCTCCTATCACTTCTTCTCCAACCGCTTTGAGGCCGACGGCATCACCTTTGAGAAGCCCAACCCCAACTTCTTCTCCTTCAACAACCCTTACGGCGCCTGTCCCACCTGCCAGGGTTACGGTAGCATCATAGGCATCGACGAGAACCTCGTGGTGCCCAACAAGAGCCGCTCCATCTATGAGAACGCCGTGGTCTGCTGGAACGGCGACAAGATGCAGGAGGTCAAGCGCGAGTTCATACGCCACGCTGCCGTCATCGACTTCCCCATCCATACGCCCTACTACCAGCTCACCCCAGAGCAGAAAGACATCCTTTGGCGCGGCGACGGCACCTGGGACGGCATCGACGGCTTCTTCCGCTGGGTCGAGACCCAGGCTTACAAGATACAGTATCGCGTCATGTTGGCCCGCTACCGTGGCCGCACCGTCTGCCCCGACTGTCACGGGCACCGCCTGCGCAAGGATGCAGGCTACGTGAAGGTGAACGGCAAGAGCATCAGTGACCTGGTCGACATGCCTGTGGCCAAGCTGGTCGAGTGGTTTGCCGACCTCGACAACCACCTCACCGACACCGAACTGCAGACCACCGACCGCCTGCGCACCGAGTTGCGCAACCGCCTCGGTTACTTGGTTGATGTGGGCCTCGGCTACCTCACCCTCAGCCGCGAGAGCCGTAGCCTCAGTGGCGGCGAAAGCCAGCGCATCAACCTTGCCACCTCGCTCGGCAGCTCCCTCGTGGGCTCCATGTACATCCTCGACGAGCCTTCCATTGGCCTCCACAGCCGCGATACGGACCGCCTTATCCACGTCCTCAAGCGCCTGCGCGACCTCGGCAACACGGTTATCGTGGTCGAGCACGACGAGGACATCATCCGCGCCGCCGACTACCTGGTCGACATCGGCCCCTTTGCCGGCCGTCTGGGCGGCGAGGTGGTATTCAGTGGTCCGCCTGCACAGCTCAAGAAGGCCAAGAACTCGCTCACAGCTGACTACCTGCTGGGCCGCCAGAGCATCCCCGTGCCTGTCACCCGTCGCCCTTGGCGCGACCGCATCACCATTCGCGGCGCCTATGCCAACAACCTGAAGAATATCGACGTGGACATACCCCTCGGGGTGCTGACGGTCGTCACTGGTGTCAGCGGCTCGGGCAAGTCCACCCTCATCCGCCGCATCCTCTACGACGTGCTTCAGCGTCGCATGGAGGGCAACACCGACTATGTGGGCGACTGCTTCGCCGTCGAGGGCGACCTCGGCCGCATCGCCGCTGTTGAACTCGTCGACCAGAACCCCATCGGACGCTCTTCGCGCTCCAATCCCGCCACCTATATGAAGGTCTTCGACGAGGTGCGCGCCCTCTACGCCGCCCAGCCGCTGGCCAAGGCCCGTGGCTACAAGAGCGGTTTCTTCTCCTTCAACGTCGAAGGCGGCCGCTGCGACGCCTGCGAGGGCGAGGGTTATGTCACTGTCAGCATGCAGTTTATGTCCGACGTGCACCTGCTCTGCGAGGAGTGCCACGGTAGCCGCTACAAGGAGGAAGCCCTCGAGGTGCTCTACAACGGCAAGAATATCAGCGAAGTGCTCGACATGACCGTCGATCAGGCCTGCGACTTCTTCAACACCGACCAGACCCGCGCCGTCTATACCCGCCTCAAGCCCCTGCAGGATGTGGGCCTTGGCTACCTCAAGCTCGGACAGTCCTCCTCGTCGCTCTCAGGCGGCGAGGCGCAGCGCATCAAGTTGGCCTCCTATCTCGTCCATGGCGAGGCTGCCGACCGTCCTATGCTCTTCATCTTCGACGAGCCCTCTACAGGTCTCCACTTCCACGACATACGCAAGTTGCTCGCCTCGTTCGACCGCCTCATCGAGCGTGGCCACTCCATTATCGTCATCGAGCACCACCACGACATCATCAAGTCGGCCGATTGGGTCATCGACCTCGGACCCGAAGGCGGCGACCAGGGTGGCAAGGTGGTCTTCGCCGGCACCCCCGAGGAGCTTCTCAAGTGCCCCGACTCCTACACTGCCAAATACCTCAAATTACCCTCAAAAAACACCCCAACAAGCTGATATAGAGTTCGTTTTGTGTAAATTTGTAGTTAAATCGCTGTAAATCAATAATAAAACCACACCATGTCCGACTCAAGTCCGACTCAAGTCCGACTGAACTCCGACTCATCTCCGACCGCCATCGGAGAAAACACGTGCATGACACGTCCGTCGGACGGCACCATCGTGGCGGTCTCCACTCCCGCCGGGGTGGGGGGCATCGCTGTGGTGCGGGTCAGCGGATCGGAAGCGCTTCGAATGGTGTTGAGACACTTGTCGGTCAGTGATTTGTCTCCGCGTCATGCCACCTACTGCCGCTTTGACGAGTTGGACGACCTGGTGGCAGTATATTTCCCTACAGGCTACAGTGGCGAACCGACTGTGGAGCTGTCGTGCCATGGCTCTCAGTATGTGCAACAGGCACTGCTGCAAGCGCTTGTGGACGAAGGTGCCCACTTGGCGGCCCCGGGCGAGTTTACCCTGCGAGCTTTCCGTCACGGCCGCCTCAACCTGTCGCAGGCCGAGGCGGTGGCCGACCTCATCGATGCCGTTACCCCTGCCCAGCATCGTCTGGCCGTCAGTCAATTGCGCGGCGGCTACGCGGAGCAGCTCCGGCAGTTGCGCCAGCGGTTGCTGGACCTCACCTCATTGATGGAGTTGGAACTCGACTTCAGCCAGGAGGATGTGGAGTTCGCCAATCGCACCGAACTGTGTCAACTGCTTTCCACTTTGCACTTTCAACTTTCCACTCTGATAGCCTCCTTCCGCATGGGCAATGCCCTTAAACGGGGCCTTCCGGTGGCCATCGTGGGGCTGCCAAATGCTGGTAAGTCGTCGTTGCTCAATACGTTGCTCGAGGACGACCGCGCCATAGTGAGCGACGTTCCAGGTACCACTCGCGACACCGTGGAAGAGTTGCTGACCCTTGGCGGCGTCACATTCCGCTTCATCGACACCGCTGGTTTGCATCGCACGTCCGATGCTGTGGAGAGTCTCGGCATCGAACGGAGCCTGCGCGCGGTGACCGATGCGCGGCTGGTGCTTTATGTGCATGATGCCACAACTGCTTGGAGGCCTCCCGAATTGGAATTGGCAGACAAACAGGTGATTGTGGTGATGAACAAGTGCGACTTGGAGGGTTGTCAGTCGCCGGTGGCTGGTTGTCAGTGGCCTGTGGTGCAGATCTCGGCCAAGCGGTGCGATGGCATCGACGCCCTCAAGCAGGCCATGCTCGAGGCTGTGCGTGGCGAACTGCCGGCCGAGGGCGACGTGTTGCTCTCCAATGCACGCCATTATGAGGCTTTGCAGCGTGTGCAGCAGGCGCTTGCACATGTCGGCAAAGGCCTTGTCGACGGCACTCCGGCCGACCTGCTGGCGGTGGATCTGCGCGATGCACTCTATCATCTCGGCGCCGTTACCGGCGAGGTGGCCAATGACGAGATACTGTCCAACGTGTTCAGTCGCTTCTGCGTGGGTAAATAGTTAAAGAATGTTAATGTTTGAGCAGAAAACAGGCCTTTGTGCGTCTATAGGACGATACAATAATTCAATGCCCCTTGCGTTATGAAGAAAAAAGCAACTATGATGAAACATGTCCTGCTGATTACCCTCTGCCTGTTGCTGCCCCTGCTGGCGGTTGCCAAGCCGACGGGCTATAAGTTCACCTTGCAGATTGACGGCAATAGCGACAGCTCTATGATTCTCGGCTACTACTATGCGCAGCATCTGCTCATCTTCGACACCGCTTTCAACAATGGTCACGGGAAGTTCGTCTTCGAGGGCACGCGTGAGCTGCCGCCGGGGCTCTACTATTTCTCGGACAACAAGGGGCGCTTCGTGGACTTTATCATCTACCACGAGAAGCCCAACTTCAAGTTCCGCACCGACCAGCGCAATTGGAACCTCAATATGACAGTCAGCGGCTCGAAGCAGAACGAGCTGTTCTTCAACTTCAACCGCGCCACCAACGGGCTGTATGAAGAGATGGATGCCGCCCACAAGGAGCTTGACTCTGTGGCCTTTGTCGCCTACCGCACACAGCAGTTGCGTCGCATCGACACGCTGCGCCTGCAGCTCATCGAGGAACACCCCGAGGCGATGATCAGCCGCATGATGCTGGCCACCAAGGACCCCGCGGCGCCGCCCGACTCGCTGCAGGGCAACGACCGCTATTTCTATCTCATGCACCACTTCTTCGACAATGTGCCGCTCGACGACGACTTCATCGTCCGCACGCCCAAGTCGGTGTTCTACCAACGTGTGATGGAGTATGTGGACAAGCGCATGGAGGGTCTGCCGCCCTCGATGGCCATTCCGCTGCTCGATTCGCTCATCGACCGCTCCGAACCCGCCCCCGAGGTGTTCAAGTGGCTGGTGCTCACACTGACAGAGAAGTATCTGCAGAGCAATATCATGGTCTACGACGAGATCTATGTGCACCTGGTGCAGCGCTACTTCGCCACCGGCAAGGTGCCGTGGCTGGCCCCGAGCACCATCGACGAGCAGGTGGAGCGCGCCAGCAAGTGGGAGCACCTGTTGGTGGGCAAGGAGGCTCCCGAACTGATACTCTTCGACACCACGCGCCACGTTTATTCGCTGCACCACATGCCGGGCCGCTACACCCTGTTGCTCTTCTGGAGCCCCACCTGCGGCCACTGTCGCGACATCATCCCCGCCATCTACAAGGTGTTTGACCGCGTGGCCGACTCGCTCGACATGAGTGCCTTCGCCATCCTCACCGAGCCCGACGAGACCACGCTCAAGAAGTGGAAACGCTTCCTTGAGGAGCACGGGATGGACCACCGGCGGTGGGTGAACCTCAACGGCGGCGAGGCCAATGTGGATTGGCGCGAGGTATACGACGTGCAGACTACCCCACAAATCTACCTCATTGAGAATAAAGAGCACAAGTTTGTGGCCAAGAAGCTGAATGCACAGTTGCTGGAACAAATAATCAAACAAATGAGATAATGAAAAAAGGTCTATTCATTGCCGCCGCAGCCTTGCTGCTGCTGGCAGGCTGCAAAAACAAGAACAACGACATGGAAAATCCCTTCTTCTCAAAGTGGAACACTCCGTATGAGATTCCCAACTTCTACAGCATCACTACCGAGCACTACATGCCTGCCTTCAAGGAGGGCATGAAGCAGCAGAAGTCCGAGATTGAGGCCATCGTGAACAATCCCGAGGCTCCAACCTTCGAGAACACTATCCTCGCCTATGAGTACAGCGGTCAGCTGTTGCAGGAGGTGAGCGCCGTGTTCTTCAACCTCAGCGAGTGCGAGAACAACGACGAGATGGAGGCTATCGCCGAGGAGGTGACACCTTTGCTGTCGGCTCATGGCGACGACATTGCCCTTAATGCCAAGCTCTTCGAGCGCATCAAGGCCGTCTACGACCAGCGCGAGAGCCTCGGCCTCAACCCCGAGCAGATGCGCCTCGTGGAGAAGCACTACAAGGACTTTGTGCGCAGCGGTGCCAACGTGCCCGAGGAACAGCAAGCCCGCTTCCGCGAGTTGAACGAGCAGATTGCTTCGCTGACACTCCGTTTCGCCCAGAATGTGCTCAAGGCCACCAATGCCTACACCAAGAAGCTCGATGATGGCACCGAGGTGGGCCTCTCCCTGCCTTCGTGGGAGCCCTTCATGCAGACCTGCCCTGACCGCAAGCTGCGCGAGGAATTGTGGCATGCCTACACCGATAGATGTAAGGAGGGAGAGTACGACAACACCAAGATTATCGACACGCTGGTCTACCTGCGCCTCGAGCGTGCCAACATCCTCGGTTTCCCGACCCACGCCGACTATGTGCTCGACAACTGCCTGGCCAAGACGCCACAGGCTGTTATGCAGTGTCTTGAGGACATCTGGACTCCCGCCCTCAAAGTGGCCAAGCAGGAGCGCGACATCTATCAGGCAATGCTCGAGAAAGACGAGCCCGGTGCCAAGCTGCAGCCCTGGGATTGGCGCTACTATGCTGAGAAATACCGTGTGGAGAAATACGCCCTCGACGATGCCGAGGTGCGCCCCTACTTCTCGCTCGACAGTGTGCGCGAAGGTGCCTTTATGGTGGCCAACAAGCTATACGGCCTCACTTTCACAGAGCGCACCGACCTGCCCACCTACGACAAGGAGGCCCGCTGCTTCGAGGTGAAAGATGGCGAGGAGACCATCGGTATCCTCTATATGGACTTCCATCCCCGCGCCAGCAAGCGCAGCGGCGCCTGGATGACCGAGTTCCGCGGCCAGCGCCACGACCTCGAGGGCAACAACGTCATCCCCATCATCCAGGTGGTCTGCAACTTCACCAAACCCACCGCCGACAAGCCGTCATTGCTTAATTTTGACGAGAGCGAGACCCTCTTCCATGAGTTCGGTCATGCCCTCCACGGCCTGCTCAGCAAATGCACCTACCCGTCGCTGGCCGGCACCAACGTGCCGCGCGACTTTGTCGAGCTGCCTTCGCAGGTGATGGAGAATTGGTGCCGCCACCCGCAGGTGATGAAGATGTATGCCAAAAACTACCAGACCGGCGAGGCCATCCCCGACGAACTGATCGAGCGCATCGCCGCCGCCCAGACCTACGGCCAGGGCTTCATGACCACCGAGCTGCTGGCAGCCTCGATTCTCGATATGAAGTATCATACTGTCAAGGCGCCGCAATACATCGACCCGCTGCAGTTCGAAGAACAGGCCATGAATGCCATCGGACTCATTCCCGAGATTATCAGCCGCTACCGTTCGCCCTACTTCCAGCATATCTTCACCACGGGCTATGATGCCGGCTACTACAGCTATACTTGGACCGCCATCCTCGACGCCGACGCCTTCGAGGCCTTTGCCGAGAGCGGCGACCTCTTCAATCCCGAGCTTGCCAAGAAGTTCCGCCACCTCCTCGAGAGCGGCAACACCGTTGAGCCTATGGACCTCTACCGCGCTTTCCGCGGCAAAGACCCCAGCCCCCGTGCATTGCTCAAACGCAAGGGAATGCTTTAAAAGTCAATAACTAAAATCAATAATGATGGAAAATAACAGCTATCGTCGTTTGACCCGTAGCACCACCGACCGCCGCATTGCCGGCGTGTGTGGGGGTTTGGCCAAGTACCTGAACATCGACCCCACCGTGGTGCGCATTATCTTCCTTGTCGCGCTGCTCTGCGGCAGTGTAGGCTTCTGGGCCTACCTGATTGTATGGATAGCGGCCCCCGAGGACAACCTAATAGAAAAGTAAGAATTATGAGGAAAATTCAGTTATTGCTTTCCATTTTACTGTTCTCTTTTGCCGCATGGGGACAGGATTCTGCTGATATATACTACCCGTCGTATTATTTGCCCGAATATCAGCAGATAAAAAAAGACTGTAGCGGCAAACAGGGAGCTCGCTACTACGCTAAACTGGTCAAGCGATTCGAGAAACTTGATACAACACTCGACATTACCGACCTGCAAAAAATCTACTACGGACAACCCTATCTCGACAACTATTCACCCTATGGTGACCCTAAAGAATTTCGCCAAATTCGAGAGATACTCAATAAAGAGGACCCTCCCTCGATCCAGGACACCCGCGATATTATCAAGTTATCCAATGACGTCATCGCCCGATGCCCTGCAGAACCACGAGCTTATTATTATAAGTTTATTGGACAAAATATTGCCTGCGAACTTTACGAGGGTGATACGAACGAACTTGAAAAAATAAGGGCACAATTTCATGCTTTGTTTCAGACTATTGCCAGCACCGGCAACGGCCTGAGTCCAGAATTGGCTATGCATGTCGTTAGCACCTCTCACGAGTATATGATGATGAATATGTATGGTTTTCAGCCTGTCCGTCAAGCATTGATGCATATTGACGGGCATAGTTACGATATGTTTGTCATCGACTCCAATGAGTATGATGTCGATACCCTCTATTTCAATATAGACTGTATTGTGGGGGCTTGGGACAAACTCTTTCCTCAAGAGAAGAAAAAAGAGGAAGGTCCGGTGACCACCATCGATTTGAAGTTAGGCACCAAGTTCGTGTTGGAAATGAAAAAGGTAAAACGTAAAAACAGTCGGTTTGTGCTTGTGGAAAAAGAGTTTATCGAAGATACTCTTATCGCTAAGATAGACAGTCTTTTTGCCGAGCCTGTCCCCGAGAACCAGATTGTGGGTTATTTCTGTCCTATGCGTTTATACGAGGGAAGCGAAAGTGTATGGAACTGCCTCGTGTTCCGTAGCAATTGTGACTACTTGTTCTACGACACCTATATCTCGCGAGAGGGAGTGAAATTCAATCCCACCTCCAATAATGGTATGCCGCGAGGGACGATGATGAATGAGATGTGGCATGACGATGCCCAATACCTTCGGATAAGCAATCTCCGAACCAAAGAGTAGAAAAAAAGCCTCCCCATCATTTGGCGGGGAGGCTTTTTTATTTTTTAAGTATTGTAATAATATTATATCTGCTGCATCACCTGCTGGGCCAGCTCGTTGGCGCGGGCTTCGGTGGCGGCTTCGCTGTAGATGCGGATGATGGGCTCGGTATTGCTCTTGCGCAGGTGCACCCAACCGTCGGCGAAGTCAATCTTCACGCCGTCGATGGTGGTCACCTTCTCCACGCCGGCCATGCCGTTGTAGAGTTTGGCTACTTTGGCCAGCAGGGTGTCGACATCCATGTCGGGTGTCAGGTCCTTGCGGTTCTTGCTGATGATATACTCGGGGTAGGTTTTGCGCAGTTCGCTCACTTTTATGCCGCGCTTGGCCAGCAGGGTGAGGAAGAGGGCCACACCCACGAGGGCGTCGCGGCCGTAGTGCAGGGCGGGGTAGATGACGCCTCCGTTGCCCTCGCCTCCGATGACTGCGTTTGTATTACGCATCAGCGTGGTGACGTTGACCTCGCCCACGGCGGCGGCGTTGTACTCGCAGCCGGCGTAGCGGCGTGTAACATCGCGCAGGGCGCGGCTCGACGAGAGGTTGCTCACCGTGTTGCCCGGCGTATGCTGCAGCACATAGTCAGCCACAGAAACAAGGGTATATTCCTCGCCGAACATGTCGCCGGTTTCGCACACCAGGGCCAGACGGTCGACGTCGGGGTCGACCACGATGCCGAGGTCGCAGCGGTCGTCGCACACGCAGTCGGAGATTTGCGTGAGGTTCTGCGGAATGGGCTCGGGGTTGTGGGCGAAGTGTCCTGTGGGCTCGCAGTTGAGCTCCACCACCTGCTCCACGCCCAGACGGCGCAGCAGGCGCGGGATGGCGAGGCCGCCGGTGCTGTTGACGGCGTCGACAGCCACCTTGAAGTTGGCCTTGCGGATAGCCTCCACATCGACCAACTCCAGACCGAGCACGCGCTCGATGTGGCGGTCGATCCAATCCTCTTCGACGGTGACCTGGCCCAGGTCGTCGACCTCGGCGTAGTTGATTTCCGACGACTCGGCGAGGCGCAGCACCTCTTTGCCCTCGGCGTCGCTGATGAACTCACCCTTGGCGTTGAGCAGTTTGAGAGCGTTCCAATGCTTGGGGTTGTGGCTGGCGGTGATGATGATGCCGCCGTCGCAACGGCCGTCGATGACTGTCATCTCGGTGGTGGGGGTGGTGCTGAGACCGGTCTCGAGCACGTCGACGCCCATACCCTGCAGGGTGCCGACCACCAGGCGGTCGACCATGGCACCGCTCAGGCGTGCGTCGCGACCCACGGCAATCTTGAGGTGAGAGGTGAGAGGTGAGCCGTGAGCGGCGTCTTCCGTTTGACTTTTAACTTTTGACTTTTCACTTTTCAGGAAGGTGGCAAAGGCGGAGGTGAACTTGACAACGTCGAGGGGGGTGAGGCCCTCGCCTGCGGGTCCGCCGATAGTGCCGCGGATACCCGAAATGGATTTGATGAGGCTCATAGTTTTTCTTGTTTAATTTCAGATGATTGGGTAACGGAAAAAAAGCAAAAAAAGTATGCCGAAAGGAGAAAAACTTTGAAATGCTTGTTTTGAGACAGTTATACGACATGTATACTACCACCGTGGTAGTCGATGGGAAGTCGATGGGAAGTCCTTGGGAAGTTCTTGGTAGGTTCTTGGTAGGGGGCAAGAGGGCCTCCAACTGTCCCCGAGGCGGCTGTCTGTCGACGGTGTGAATTGAAAAAAAATTTTGTCAGTTTCGGAAATAGTTGTATCTTTGCAGTCTGTTATTTAACAGCAAAGTATTAATAAACAATTAAAAATTAAGCAATTATGCCAGCAAGAATTAGATTGCAGCGTCATGGTAAGAAGAACCAACCCTTCTACCACATCGTTGTTGCGGATGGTCGTGCACCTCGTGATGGAAGATTTATCGAGAAGCTTGGCACCTACAATCCGCTGACCAACCCCGCCACCATCGACCTGAACTTCGACCGCGCCGTCGAATGGGTGAAGAATGGTGCCCAACCGAGCGACACCGTGCGTCGCATACTGTCCTACAAGGGAGTCCTGCTCCGCCGCCACCTCCAGATTGGCGTCGAGAAAGGTGCCATCAGCCAGGAGACGGCCGATGTGCGCTTCAACGAGTGGCTCCAGGCCAAAGAAGCCAAAATCAACAGCAAGAAGAGCGACGTCGAGAACGACGCCCGCAACACCCGCAAGGCCCGTATGGAGGCTGAGAAGAAGGCCAACGAGACCAAGGCTGCCGCCATTGCCGCCAAGCGCCAGGCTGCCGCTGAGGCCGCTGCTGCCGCCAAGGCCGAGGCCGAAGCCGCCGAGAACGGTGAGGCCGCTGCCGAGACCGAGGCTCCTGCCGAGGCCTAATCGGTTTGGAATTAGTAAATGAAAATTAAGAATCATGCTTGGCATGGTTCTTAATTTTTTTGTTTCGGTCCGGGGCAATAATAAGTTTCTCTTTCCGTTATCCAAAATGTTATGGAAATCAAGGATTGCTATTGTCTGGGACGGGTGACCAAGCCGTGGGGCGTGAAGGGTCAGGTGATGCTGTTTTTGGACGTGGACGAGCCGGAGGACTACGCGGAGCTCGACTCGGCCTTTGTGGAGGTCAAGGGGCAGTTGGTGCCCTATTTCTTCCACATCGACAGCCTGAACGGCAACAAGGCCGTGGTTACCTTCGAGGACCTCGCGCCCGAGCAGGCCGCCGCCCTCTGCGGCCGTGACCTGTATCTGCCGCTCGACCTGCTGCCCAAGCTCGACGGCAACAAGTTCTACTTCCACGAGGTGGTGGGTTTCCGTGTGGTTGACAGCGTCTACGGCGACATCGGCACTATCGAGCAGGTGATTGAGTATCCCGCTCAGCCGCTGTTTCAGATTATGAAAAACGGCACCGAGGTGCTCGTTCCCGTCATTGACCCAGTCATCGACAAGGTGGACAGAAAGTTAAAAACTATCTTCATCACGGCACCTAATGGATTGATAGACTTGTATCTTGGCGATATCAACAATCAGTGTTAAAATAATTTTCCCCAGGGATTAAATAATATTGTATAACTTTGCAAAAAAATTAGGACCGCCATGGAGAAGAAAAAAGCCCCCGCAGTGGAAAAGAACCGCTATTCCCCCGAGGAGTTGCAGGAATTCAAAGAATTGATACTTGACAAGATAGCCAAGGCCGAGAAGGACCTGGAGATGCTGCAGCAGGCTGTGGCCGGCAGCGAGAATGATGTCAGCGACACCGCTCCCACCTTCAAGACCCTCGAGGAGGGCAGCAATGTGCTGCTCAAGGAAGAGAACCAGAAGCTTGCGGCCCGTCAGCAGAAGTTTATCCGTGACCTGCGCGCCGCCCTCATACGTATTGAGAACGGCACCTACGGCATCTGCCAGGCCACAGGCAAGCTCATCCCCAAGGAGCGTCTGATGATTGTGCCGCACGCCACCATGACCGTCGAGGCCAAGGAGGCTAGCAAGAAGCGCCGGTAGAATGGCTGTGAGTTTTAAGCTGTGAGTTTTAAGTAAGCATCAGCCTGCTTGAAGCTCACAGCTTAAATTATAGACTAAATTCTTGGAATGGCATCCAGCAGTGTACGGGTGTAGTCCGTCTGCGGATGGTTGAACAGGTCGTCGGGAGTACCGCTTTCGACGACCTTTCCTTTTTGCATCACCATGATGCGGTCGGCCATGTAGTGCACGACGCCCAGGTCGTGGGTGATGAAGAGGTAGGTGAAGCTGTAGTGCTCCTTAAGGTCGTTGAGCAGATTGAGCACTTGAGCCTGGACGCTGACGTCGAGGGCCGACACGCTCTCGTCGCACACCACCAGCTCAGGTTGCAGGATGAGGGCGCGGGCGATGCAGACGCGCTGGCGCTGGCCACCGCTGAGCTCGTGCGGGTAGCGGTTGTACCAGTCGGGCGAGAGGCCTACCTGCTGCATGAGCTCTGTGACAGTGTTTCTTGGAGTCGTCGGATTACTCTGATTATTCAGAATACTCCGATGCACTTTGAGTGGCTCGGCTATCGCCTCGCCTATTGTTATTCTTGGGTTGAGAGAGGAATAGGGGTCCTGGAAGATAATCTGCAGCTTGGGGCGCAGGGCGCGCATCTCTTTGGTGCTGAGGGTGTCGAGCGAGCGGCCGCGGTAGCTGACGCTGCCGTCGCTGTGGTCGATGAGGCGCAGCAAGGCGCGGCCGAGGGTGCTCTTGCCGCAGCCGCTTTCGCCCACGAGGCCGAGGGTCTCGCCCTCCATGATGTCGAAGTTGATGCCGTCGACACCCTTCAGTGTCTGCAAGGGCTTGCCGAAGAGGCTGCGCTTGAGGGTGTAGGTGACGGTCAGGTCCTTGACGGTGAAGAGGGGTGAGCGGTCAGTTTCCTTCTTTATGGCAATTGTTTCATCTTTCATCTTTGGCTTTTCGCCTTCAAGATATTCTTCCACCGTCGGCAGGCGTCGGGGGTGGCTGTCCATTGGTGGTCGGCAGGCCAGAAGACCTTTGGTGTAGGGCTCGCGCGGATTGTGCAGTATCTCGGAGGCAGGGCCTTGCTCCACCATGTGGCCGCGGTACATGACCAGGATGTCGTCGGCTATCTGGCTGATGACGCCGAGGTCGTGGCTGATGAATATGATGCTGATGCCGTGCTTGCGTTGTAGGTCGCGCAGCAGTTCGAGGATGGTCTTCTGGACCGTTACGTCGAGGGCTGTGGTGGGCTCGTCGGCGATAAGTATGTCGGGGTGATTGATGAGGGCCATGGCAATCATCACGCGCTGCTTCTGGCCGCCGCTGAGCTCGTGCGGGTAACTGTCAAATATCTTTTCGGGGCGGGGGAGGAGCACCTCCTTGAAGAGGTCGATCACTCGCTGCCTGCCCTCCGCTTTCCGTTCTCTGTTCTCCGTCCTCCACATCTCCAGCACCTGCTCGCCGCATTTCTGCACGGGGTTGAGCGAGGTCATGGGCTCCTGGAATATCATGCTGATGCGCTGTCCGCGGATGTTACGGAAACCGGCCTCATCGAGCGTGAGCAGTTCGGTGCCGTTGAGCAGCGCGCTCCCACTGACGGTGGCCTGCTTGGGCAGCAGTCCCATTAGGGCCAGGCTGCTGACGCTCTTGCCGCTGCCGCTTTCGCCCACGATGCCGAGGGTGCGGCCCTGCTGCAACGTGTAGTTGATGTCCTCCACCACGGTCCTGCCACTGAAGGCGACCGTCAAGTTGGATACTTGTAAGACGTTGTTATCGTTGTTACTCATTTAGAACCGATAACGCTGTAATGCCGTGAAATAGTGTGCCGCATGCAAAATAATTTTGCCCGTTGAAAAATAATGTGTATCTTTGCAGCGGATTTGAAAGCAAAAAGATTGGAAAATATGAAAAGGTTTTCTTTATTCGGCTTGGTGCCTCTGATGGTGATAATGATTTGTGTAATACAAGGTTGCACGAAGGAGAGGCCTGTGAGTTCGGATGATCAGTCGGGCTCGACAGTGCTGGAGGGTTGCGTTGATTTAGGCCTCCCGAGTGGCACGAAGTGGAAAAGCGAGAACGAGATAAACCCCAATGACCCCGATTTTGGCTTCTATACCTATGAAGAGGCCATCGCCGCTTTGGGAAGCATGATGCCCTCAAAGGATCAGCTGAACGAACTCAAGACTGAATGTCAGTGGGAATGGACAGAGAAGGGCTATAAGGTTACCGGTCCTAACGGGAAGCATATCATATTGAATGCGCCGGGCTACCGCGGTTGCAATGGTGAGATATACGAGGTCAGCTTCTGCGGCTTCTATTGGTCTTCTACGGCCAACGGTTCGACCGATGCATGGATACTGCGCTTCGATGCAGGCACCGTAGGCATGTTCAATAACCGCCAATGCAACGCTGGCTCCGTAAGGCTCGTCCAGAAATAAGAAGGGTGTTTGCCCCTGTGTTTGAATAACAATAATTAATAGTATAAACAGATACAACTATGACAAAATCAGAACAATTCATGGAGATGGAAGCCAAATATGGCGCCCATAACTATCATCCGCTACCTGTCGTTCTCGCCAAAGGTGAGGGCGCTTTCGTGTGGGACTGCGAAGGCAAGAAATACTTCGACTTCCTGTCGGCCTATAGTGCCGTCAACCAAGGCCACTGCCACCCGAAGATTGTCAAGGCCATGTGTGACCAGGCTCACGAGCTGACCCTCAGCAGCCGCGCTTTCTACAACAACTGCCTGGGTGAGTGGGAGAAGTATGTCACCGAGTATTTCGGCTATGACAAAGTGCTGCCCATGAACACCGGTGCCGAGGCCGACGAGACAGCCCTGAAGCTGGCCCGCCGCTGGGGTGTGGTGAAGAAAGGCATCCCCAACGACGAAGTGATGATTGTCTGCTGCGAAGGTAACTTCCACGGCCGCACCATCACCATCATCACCATGAGCAACGACCCCGAGAGCTATGCCAACTACGGCCCCATGACTCCCGGCTTCCTGCGCATCCCCTATAACGACCCCGACGCGCTGGAGAAATGCCTGGCCGAGCACGGCAAGAAGGTGGCCGGCTTCCTGGTGGAGCCCATCCAGGGCGAGGCCGGTGTCTATGTGCCCGACGAGGGTTACCTGAAGAAATGCTATGATATCTGCAAGAAATACAACGTGCTGTTCATGGCCGACGAGGTGCAGTGTGGCATTGCCCGTACCGGCAAGATGCTGGCCTGCGACCACGAAGGCGTGCGTCCCGACCTGCTCATCCTCGGCAAGGCCCTCGGTGGCGGCGTGATGCCCGTCAGCGCTGTGTTGGCCGACGACGACATTATGCTCAACATCAAGCCCGGTGAGCATGGCTCCACCTTCGGTGGCAACCCCATCGCCGCCAAGGTCTCCATCGCCGCCCTGCAGGTGATCAAGGACGAGCACCTGATGGAGAACGCCGAGCGCCTCGGCAAGATCTTCCGCGAGGAGATGACCAACTTCAAGAGCCCGATGATTGAGAAGGTGCGTGGCAAGGGCCTGCTCAACGCTATCATCATCAAGCCCCACAACGGCAAGGAGGCTTGGGACGTGTGCCTGAAGATGCGCGACCTCGGCGTGCTGGCCAAACCCACCCACCAGCACATCATCCGCTTCGCTCCCCCGCTGTGCATCACCGAGGAGCAGTTGCGCGAGGCCATGGAGCTCATCAAGGAGGCCATCAAGTCGTTTGAATGATTTTAAACCATACAGACAATGGAAGAAAACGAAAAAACAATGACAGAGATGCCGCGTAACAAGGAGATACGTCGTGCGGCACGTTATGCGCTGAAAGGCAATTGGGTCCAGGCCGTGTTGACCACGCTGGTGTTCACCCTCATTAGCGGCGCCGCCGGTTCCATCCCCTTGGCCGGTCTGCTGGTAGTCTGCCCGCTTAGTTTCGGCTTCATGCTGTGCTTCCTGCGCTTGGTGCGTGGTGAAGACAGCAGCGAGATGGTGGGAGACCAATTCAGTATTTTCAGCAAGTATGGCCGCTACCTCGGCGTTTCACTGCTGTATACGCTGTATGTCCTCCTGTGGTCGTTGCTGTTGGTCATCCCCGGCATCATCAAGAGTTATTCCTATGCCATGACGCCTTATGTTGTCCACGACCATCCTGAGATGGATGCCGACGACTGCATCCATGAGAGCCGCATGATGATGAAGGGCTACAAGTGGAAACTCTTCTGCATGGACCTGAGCTTCATCGGCTGGGCAATCCTCTGCATCTTCACGCTGGGTATCGGCCTGCTCTGGCTGCAGCCTTACATCGAGGCTTCGCACGCCAAGTTCTACGAGGAACTGAAGGCCCGCAGAAATTAAAAGAAGATACTTGTTTTTGGTTAGGGCTGGCGCAATTGCGTCAGCCCTTTTTCTATTTTGTCACCGCCCAGGTCTTGTCGGTGGTGTTGCCGGTGCCGTCGGTAACGGTGACGCGCAGGTGGTTGGTGCCTTGTTTCAGCTTGCCGCTGGCGTCGATGGTGACGGTGGCGGTCTTGCCGTCGTACTCACCCAGAATCCACTGCCCGTTGAGGTAGCAATGGTAGGTCTCCACTCCTGCCAGGTCGTCGAAAATTTTTACCTTCAACGTGGAGCCTTTGAGGGGAGACCAATCCTTGAAGTTGATTGGGTAGGCACCAGGCGCCGTGGTGTCGGCGGCGAGGGTGAACTCGCCCCAGTCGCGCACCTGGGCCGTGTGCCATCCGTCGGCATGGGTGGTCTTGTGGGCGGTGTATTTGATGCCGCCGGGTTTTCTGTAGACAAGCGCCACCACTGTCTTTTCGGCAGGCACGCCCGGCAGTGACCCCTTGATGCTCAGGGTGTAGTATTGGTGCGGCGGTATGTCGTTGACCGTAGGCTGGATGGTCACAGTCTTGCCCTCGGTTTCGCAATGCAGGCGGTCATCGGCATATAAGGTAAAAGGTGATAGATGAAAGGTGAAAAAGGGTTGTTGATGGTCGAAGGGTTGGTCGTATTTCACGGCGACGCCATTGCTTTCCGCCTTCCGTTTCCCACTCTCCACTTTCATATTCACCGTCACCACGCGCTCGGCGCAGTTGCCCTTGATGTCGTAGACCTTGACGCCGATGTGGTGCGTCGAGCCGGCCTTGAGCCGGAAGATGCCGTCGCCCATGCGCACCGGCACCCATGGACCTTCGGCACCCGGAAGGGAACGCGTCAGCAGGTAGGGCTGACGTGTGCGGGCGAAAAGCGGATAGTCGAGCAACGCGTTCACCATGCGGCTGCTGTCGATGGGCACGGCTTCGGTGGTGTAGTGGAAGAAGAGCGTGCCGTCGAGGTAGACCTCCACGTGGTCGGGGCCGTTTTTGGCGGTCGACCCTTCGGCGGCGTCGGTGGCGTAGATGCCGAGGTGGAAGGGGCCGTCGATGCTGACGGTGTTGTCCTTGCCCACCTCAAGAGGCTCGCCGGTCTCGGGATAGATGCGCAGACCACGGATGACGGGCTTGATGTTGTCGGTGTAGGGCAGTCCGAAGTGCAGCGGGTTGACGGTGGTGGAGTGGGTGTGCAGGTCGGCAGCGCCGCCACGCCGTATCTCGAAGTGCAGGTGCGGGCCGCCGCTACCGCCGGTGTTGCCGCTGTAGGCTACCAGCTGTCCCTTCTTGACGGGCAGTTCGTTGGGGCCGAACACTTTGCTGATGCTGTAGCTCTTCTGGAGGTAGTGTTCGCGGAGCACCGCCTTGCCGATGGCGCCGGCATAGCCGTTGAGGTGCATATAGACCGAGGTGTAGCCGTTGGGGTGCTTGATGTAGAGTATCTTGCCGCCGCCCCAGGGCGAGATGCTGACGCGTGCCACGTAGCCGTCGGCCGCGGCGTAGACCGGCTTGCCTACGGCGCCGCCGGTGCGCATGTCGAGGCCTGAATGGAAGTGGCCCGTGCGGAACTCGGCGAAGGTAGCCGAGAGGCCGATGGCGTGGTCCATGGGGTTGCGGAAATAGCCCTGCGGGAGCTCCTGACAGTTAAGAGCTAAAAGATAAGAGTTAAGGGCTAGGATGATGAAGGCTTGTATCTTGAAGATGCGTTTCATTTGGCTTTTGAGTTATAGAGTGCTATTCGGTTGATGACGGGCGGGGCAAGGGCATGTAAGATGTCGATATACAGGGTTTTGGTTTGTATAGGGAAGGGGAATCGTACGATGCGTTTGTAGCCGATGGTCGTACCCTCCGCAATAATCATCCCTCCATTGGCTTTGGGGTCTGCATACGAAATGTAGAACTTGGTGACACGTTGTCCAAGTGGGATATACTCCTGAAGCATCACCATGTCAATTTCTTGTACCTCCGGCAGAGTGATAATCAGCGTTATGTGCGAGGTGTCTTTTCCGCGTATCGTCCAAAAGGTGTGATAGGCGGTGTCTGTCAGGTTCGATGTGGGGTGGCGAGGGTCATTTTTCTCTATTAATCTGTCTCCGTATTCGCAATATGCCTCAATGTTAGCGCCTTGCGCCAAGTCGTTGGAAAAGATACGGTCGCGCTCGGCACGGAAGGCCACCAGCACGGCGCTGTCCTCGGCAGAGATGCGTCCGCGAGGGTCGGGCGGCACGTTGAGCAGCAGCAAGCCGTTGCGGCCCACTGAGTTGTAGTATATCTCCATCAGCTCGTCGACCGTCTTGGGATGCTCGTTGGCATGCCAGAACCACCCCGGACGGATGCTGACATCTACCTCGGCGGGAATCCAACTTAAAGTGGAAAGTGGAAAGTTGAAAGTGGAAAGCGGAGGAGTACCTTGTGCGGCAGCCTCACTTTCCACTTTCCGTTTTCCGTTTTCCACTTGTAGTGTGCTCCAGTTGGTCTCGTCGGCGCGCCCTTCCTCGTTGCCCACCCAGCGGCAGGAAGGGCCTACGTCGCTGAAAATAACACATTGTGGGTTGATTCCTAATACCGTACCTTCAAACAGGGGCCAGTCGTAGACCTGTTTTTTGCCATTGGAACCCTCGCCACAGGCACCGTCGAACCACTGCTCGAAGAAGGGGCCGTATTGTGTGTGTACCTCGCGCAAGGTGTTGGCAAATACGGTGTTGTATTCCTCTGTGCCGTAGGTGGGGTGGTTGCGGTCCCAGGGCGAGATGTACACACCGGCTTTCACCCTGCCTCGGCAGGCGTCGACAAATCGGCGCAGCACGTCGAGCGTGTCGGGGACGGTGTGTGTGCTGTATTGGCTGGGCCACAGGCAGAAGCCGTCGTGGTGCTTGGCGGTCAGTATGATGCCGCCCATGCCGGCCTGCCCGGCCACGTCGACCCATTGGTGGCAGTCCAGCGCCGTGGGGGCGAACACCTCCTCGGCTTCCTGCCCCGTGCCCCACTCGGCACCCGTGAAGGTGTTGGGTCCGAAATGGCAGAACATGTTGATTTCCATACGTTGCCATGCCAGCTGCGCGTCGGTCGGCACCGGTCCGTAGGGCTTGGGCGTTGGGGCCGAACAGGCAGCCAGCACGAGGGCTGCTGCGGTGATAATGAGCGTCTTCTTCATGGTCGGTGTTGTCGCAAATCGCACTGCAAAGATACGACCTTTTTTTCAATCGGCCAAATCGACCTGAAAGTGCTCCGGAAAACACCCATTTTGGTCCGACCCATGTCCGACTCATGTCCGACTGTGGTCCGACTGAAGTCCGACTGAAGTCGGTGATAAGTTGGTGTAGAATAGGTGTTTGTGCGGTTTTGGCCCGAAGAGGGTGTTTTGTGTGTTTTCGAGGGTCGAAAATGAGGGTGTACGGAGGTTGTTTTGGAGGGTGTCCCGGACCCCGATTTTGGTCTGTCGTGGGGCGGGAAGGGCAGGGGGTGAGCGTGTGCGAAGTATGATTGGCAAAGAGGGTAATTTTCTGTAAAAAGAAGCTCTGGGACAGGTTTTTGCAGGCCTTCGGATTGTTTTTGTGTAAAAATTATTGCGTTGATATACAGTTGGTTGTAAATTAATTTTGCTAAAAATATTGTTATTTCAAAAAATATTCGTAATATTGCGTTTTGATAATTGGCCAATAATATGTTAAAAAAGCATCTAAAAATGAGACTGAAAGGTGTGCTTGCCGGAGCATTGTTGCTGGCATCGGCGACCGCCGGAGCACAGGACATCGGTTTCTCTCAATTCTACGCCAACCCCCTTTATCTCAACCCGGGTCTTGCCGGTTCGGCTATCGCGCCGCGTATCTCGATGACCTACCGTGCGCAGTGGCCCGGTCTGGTGAGCGCTTTCACCACTGTGTCGGCCTCGTATGACCAATACTTCGAGGACCTGCACGGCGGTGTGGGTGTCATTGTGATGAACGACCGTCAGGGCGACCACGGAATCCTGCGCACCACGTCGGTGGGAGCGATGTATTCCTTCCGCTTCCAGCTGGCGCGCGAGATATACATCAGTGCCGGTCTGCAAGCTACGCTGGTCAACAATGCACTCGATTGGAACTCCGAATATTTGCGTTTCCCCGACCAGATTGACCCTGAGCTCGGTTTCACCTACAACACAGGTGCCCAGCAGCCGTCCAGCACGAGCATGTGGGCCGCCGACTTCAATGCCGGTGTGGTGGTCTCGGGTTCCAAATGGTATGCCGGTCTGGCGGCAGCGCACCTGACGCAGCCCAACCAGGGCTTCTACTCGGAGGACCGCGTGAAGATGAAGTTCACCGTTCACGGCGGTGGATTTATCAATGTGGCCGAGGAAGAGCGCCGTCAGTCGTCCATCCTGCTCGGCACCCCCATCATTTCGCCCAATTTGGTGTATCAGTATCAGGGCGGCTTCCATTATTTCAACTATGGCCTCTATCTGGATTGGATGCCTTTCCTGGTGGGCGTGTGGTTCCGCAATGGTCTGAACAATGCCGACGCCTTCATCTTTCAGGTGGGTGTGCAGCAGGACTACTTCAAGATTGGCTACAGCTACGATGTGACGGTGTCGAAATTGGCCAACAGCACCGCTGGTGCACACGAGGTTACGGCAGGCATCATGCTGCCTGTGCCCGAGCAGAAGAAGAAGGTGAAAGCCATCCGCTGTCCGTCGTTCTAAAGAATGGATGAAACAAAAAACGCAAAGTTGCGTTATATAGGGAAAATAGTTTAAGGAATAAAAATACAAAAATAAAGATATGAAGATTTTCAGATTTTCATGCATGGTGCTGGCGGCAATGTTGCTGCTGGCTGGTTGTTCCAACAGTGGCGGCCGTTCGGCCACGACAGGTTGGAAATACAATGACCCCAATTGGGGTGGCTTTGATGTGACGGGCAACCCCGAGCAGGATGCAGCCCCCGGGCTGATCTTCATCGAGGGGGGGAGTTTCGTCATGGGCCATGTGACCGAGGATCCGCGCTACACATGGAACAACAACCCGCACACTGTCACTGTGTCGTCGTTCTATATGGATGAGTGCGAGGTGAGCAACTTGGACTACTGCGAGTTCATCTATTGGATGGAGCGCGCCTACGGCGAGGAATATCCCGAGAAGGTGGCCGCCATCATGCCCGATACCGCCTGCTGGCGCGATCGCTTGGCTTGGCGCGAGGGCTTTGTGGACTACTACCTCCGCAGCCCCAACTATGCCGACTATCCCGTGGTGGGTGTCACCTGGGAGCAGGCTCAGCAGTACTGCACCTGGCGTACCGACCGTGTGAACGAGATGGTGCTGGTCGACAAGGGGATCATTCTGCTTGACCAAGAGAACTTGGGTACCAATGCCTTCCAGACCGACGTCTATCTGGCCGGCCGCTACGAAGGCGAGACCCGCAAGGGCCTGAACGACCTCAACCCCGCCAACGGTGGCGAGGAGCGTCAGGTGCGCAAGGCCGACGGTATCCTGTATCCTTACTATCGACTGCCGACCGAGGCCGAGTGGGAGTTCGCCGCTCTGGGTCTGGTGGGCAACACCTACGACGAGCGCGTCACCGAGCACAAGACCTATCCGTGGAACGGACAAAGCCTGCGTTCGGCCAACAAGAAATACTACGGTCAGTTCCTGGCCAACTTCAAGCGTTCGCGTGGCGATGCCATGGGTGTGGCCGGTAACCTGAACGACGGCTGGGATTACACCTGCCCCGTGAAGTGGTACTTCCCCAACGACTATGGTCTGTACAATATGGCCGGCAATGTGAGCGAGTGGTGCATGGACGTCTATCGTAAGACCGTGGCCCCCAATGGTGCCGACGACCTTGACCCCTACCGTGGTAACATTTATCGTACGCCCGAGCTTGACGAGGACAACGAGGTCTTCATTGGCGACGATGGCCAGATGCGCTACAAAGAAGTTGAATTCCAGGCCAACCGCCGCAACTATCGCCAGGCCAACAACGTGAACTACCTGGACGGCGATCGCGCTTCGAACCTCGACAATTGGCGCGACGAGCAGGAGGATGAGGAAGAAGAGTATGCCGAAGAGACCGATGAGTCCTTCGAGGAAGAAGAGAGCGAAGAGGTTGACAACAACGGCATGAGCCCCGATGACGAGTCGACCAACCGCATGTATCGCCGCATTAGCGACAACCAGAAGGAGAACCCCACCTCGTCGCTGGTGAACAACAAGGTGCGTGTGGTGAAGGGTGGCAGCTGGAAAGACCGTGCCTACTACCTGCAGTCGGGCACCCGCCGCTACTACGACCAGAACAAGTCCACCTCATGGATCGGCTTCCGCTGCGCCATGGACCGTCTGGGTTCGCGCGTGAACTAAATTATTATAATCGACACTTGAAGAAGATAGCGATTATATTATTCCTTCTGAGCCTCGGCGCCAGCGCCGAGGCTCAGAAGTTGATAGAGTACACCTCCGGCATGGGTTCGCGTGACCCGGAGGTGAGCGATATCTGGATTCTTTACCGCGGTGTCACCGCCATGCATGAGGGAATGACCCTACATGCCGACTCGGCGCATTTCAACACCGTGGCCAACAGCTTCACTGCTTTCCGCCATGTGGTAATTGAACTTAGCGACACCACCTTTATCTATGGCGACCGTCTCTACTACGACGGAAATACCCGTGTGCTGGATATTTGGTCCGATACGGTGGTACTCATTGACGGAGGCACCACATTGCTGGCCAACCACCTGACTTATGAGCGCAACCGTGCCACGGCTTACTATACCGAGTGGGGTCACGCCACCAGCGAGGACCGAACGCTCGACAGCCGCCAGGGCGAGTATAACTCGGAGCGAAAGGAGTTTTACATTTATAATAATGTGGTGCTTACCGACTCTACCATGCGCCTGGTTACCGATACGCTGATTTACAACACCGAGACTACCATTGCCCACTTTGACAACGCGACGCACATCTACAGCGACTCGTCGACTATCTATAGCGAGTTGGGCGACTACAATACCGACACCCGCTTTGCCATTTCCTACAAGGCCTCGCATGTGGACAATCAGGGCCGCATGATAGACAGCGACACGCTCTATTACGACGAGGTGAAAAAGTATGGCAAGGCCTACGGGAATGTGATGATTGTGGACTCGGTGAACAATATTACCTGCACAGGCCGCTACGGTGAAACATCGCAGGCCGAGGGCTTCTCCTTTGTTACTGACAGCGCCCATGTGCTTTTTATCGACAACGGCGACTCGCTGTTTCTCCATGCCGACACCGTCCATGTGACTAACGACAGCGCCAACCAGATGCAGCATGTCCGTGCACACTACCATGTGAAGGTGTTTCGCCGCGATGCGCAGGCTATGTGCGACTCGGCCTTCTATTCCGCTCCTGACTCGACGCTGCTGCTCTATAAGAGCCCCGTGGTGTGGTACGAACACTACCAATGTGTGGCTGACACCATTGAGTTGCTGCATGACTCGACGGGTATTAAACGGGCCTATCTGCGCACCGGCTGCTTTGCCGTGCAGCAGGTGGACCGCGAGAAGTTCAATCAGCTGAAGGGTCATCAGGGTGAGGTCTATTTCCGTGAGGGCGAACCCCTGTATGCCGATGTGATAGGTAACGCTCAGATGGTGTTCTATCTCACCGAGGAGGACAGTCTTGGCCGTGAGGTGCTGGTCGGCGTCAATGCGGGTATGGGTACCACCATACGCATCTATTTCGACAGTACGCGGGCCCCTGTGCGCGTGGTTACCTATGACAAGCCTGACATGCAGACCTATCCGGTGAATGCCCTGCCCGAGGAGTTGCAGCGGCTGCCCGACTTCCAATGGCTTACAAAGCGTAGGCCTCGCAAGCCGGAAGATGTCTTTAAATGGTGACAAAATGTCAGTAGGACTGCCATTGGCAGTCTTTTTGCTATTAAATAGTCAGTTAAAATATATATTGCAATGAGCAAAAAAGAACATACTACCCCGGAGACGGAGGAGACCGTCAAGCAAGAAGAACTGCCACAGGCCGAAGAACAGCAAACCGAACCTCAAGAGGAGCAGGCTGAAAGTGATGAGGATAAACTGCAGGAGATGGGTGAGAAATTGGCCACGTTGAATGACAAATACCTTCGCCTGTATTCCGAATATGAGAACTATCGCAAGCGCACCAACGTGGAGAAGGCTGACCTGCTGCTCAACGGCAGCCGTGAGATGATGAAGGCTATCCTGCCGGTGGTGGACGACTTTGAGCGCGCTCTGGCCGCCACAGGCGACGACGAGGGTGTGAAACTGATATATAACAAGCTGATGAAAATCCTTGAGCAGAAAGGCCTGAAGGCTATGGATGCAAAAGGGGAGAAGTTTGACGAAGCCATGCATGAGGCCGTAACGCAGATTCCGGCGCCGGCTCCCGAGCAGAAAGGCCTGGTGGTTGATGTGGTGGAGAAAGGTTACTACCTCAACGACAGGGTGCTACGTTACGCCAAGGTGGTCGTCGCTTGTTGAAAGGAGGACATGAACAATGGCAAAGAGAGACTACTATGAAGTGCTGGGCGTTGATAAAAACGCCACACCTGATGAACTGAAGAAGGCCTACCGCAAGTTGGCCCTGCAATACCATCCAGACCGCAACCCGGGTGACAAGGAGGCTGAGGAGAAGTTCAAGGAAGCTGCCGAAGCCTACGATGTGCTGAGCAACCCCGAAAAGAAAGCCCGCTATGACCAATTCGGCCACGCCGGTGTCGACGGTGCCTATGGCCAGGGTGGCATGAATATGGACGATATTTTCTCGCAGTTCGGCAGCATCTTCGGCGACCTTTTCGGCGGTGGTTTCCGTACCGGCTTTACCGGCTTTGGTGGCGGCGGTGGTGCGGCCCGTCGTGTGTTGCGCGGCACCAATCTGCGTATCAAGGTCAAGCTGACCTTGGAAGAGATTGACCGCGGTTGTGAGAAGAAAATCAAGGTGAGCAAGTTTGTGCCCTGCAAGACCTGCGGTGGCAGTGGTGCTCGCGATGGGAAGACCGAGACTTGCCCGCATTGTCACGGTAGCGGTGTGGTCACCGAGACCAAGCGCACCATCCTCGGCATGATGCAGACTCAGAGCGCCTGCCCCCATTGTGGCGGCGAAGGGCGCACCATCAAGGACAAGTGTCATGATTGTCATGGCGATGGCATCGTCAAGAGTGATGAAATCATTACCATCAACATTCCCGCCGGTGTGCAGGACGGCATGCAGCTGGCCATGCAAGGGCAGGGCAACGCAGCTCCTCGCGGAGGTATTGCCGGTGACCTGATTATCCTTGTAGAGGAGCAGGAACACGAAGTATTCGAGCGTCAGGATGCTAACCTCTACTACAACGCCTTTATCACTTTCAGTGAGGCTGCTTTAGGTGCTTCGGTCGAGATACCAACACTTAATGGCAAGGTGAAGATAAAGATTGACCCAGGTACGCCGTCGGGTCGTGTGGTGCGGCTCCGTGGCAAGGGCCTCCCCATCATGAACGGATACGGACGAGGCGATCTGCTGGTGTGCCTCAATGTGTGGGTGCCCAAGAACCTGAACAAGGATGAGCGCAAAACCCTGGAGGAATTGCAAAAACATGAGAACTTCAAGCCCAATCCTACCAAGCAGGAGCGAGGCTTCTTTGATAAGATGAAAGAAATGTTCAACTGATGACCGAGGCGTTCCTACACTACGTCTGGCAACACCAAATGCTCGACAGCGGGCTGACCACCACCGATGGCCAGCCTGTTGTCGTGTTGCGTGCTGGTGACCTCAATCAGGATTCCGGCCCCGATTTCTTCAATGCCCGTGTGCGTATTGGCGATGTGGAATGGGCCGGCAATATCGAGGTGCATACCCATACCTCTGATTGGCGCAAACACCACCATGACTCGGATGCGGCCTATAACAATGTTGTCCTTCACGTGGTATATGAACACGATGCGGAAATACAGCAGGCCAATGGCAAGGTGCCCCCAACGCTGGAACTCAAGGGCTATCTGCATCCCTCGCTGGTGGCCAACTACGACTTTTTGATGGCGCCTGCCGACGGGGACCGTATCCCCTGTGGTAGCCGTATCCAAGAGGTGCCTGATTTTATCATCCATTCCTATCTGGACAGGCTTACGGTGGAACGTATCGAGACAAAGGCGGCCTTGGTGCGTAGATTGCATGAAGAAAGCCATGGCGTGTGGGTACAGACGTGTTATTGGCTCATGGCCCGCTATTTCGGAGGCAAAGTAAATGCACTCCCTTTCGAGTTGCTTGCCAAAGTCACTGACCAGCGCTTGCTGGCTCGTTGGCGTGATAATCGCCAGCGTCTTGAAGCCCTGCTGATGGGTCAGGCAGGACTTTTAGAAGGTTTCTTTAATGACGAGTATCCCCGAGCCCTGCAGGCTGATTATGGTCCTCTCCGTAGTGGTGCAAACCTTCAGCCGATAGACAGCGCACTGTGGAAATTCTACCGCATCCGCCCTTCCGCTTTCCCCACCATCCGTATTAGTCAGTTTGCTGACTTGATGACAAAGACTACTAACCTGTTCTCCTCGTTGTTGCAGATGACAGAGCTACGTCAGCTTGAGGACTTCCTCCGCTGTCAGGCTGCACCCTATTGGGACAACCACTACCAATTGGACCAGCCGGCCAACGACAACCATACCAAGAGCATGGGACGCATGCAGGCCGACCTTATCATTATCAATGCATGGGTGCCGTTACTATTTGTTTATGGAAGTCAACTTGGCCAGCAACAATACAAAGAACAGGCCATTAACCTTCTTCAACAGCTTGCTCCAGAGAACAACGCTGTTATTCGCCGATGGCAGCAGGTGGGTCTCAGCCCCGCCAATGCTGCCGAAAGCCAGGCCTTGCTACAACTTGGCAGTCAATATTGCACGCCCAGAAATTGCCTCCAATGCCGCATCGGGCATCATCTTTTGAAACACTGAAAATGAAAGCACAAGAAATATCCACCGTCATTTGCGCGCGTTTGGTGTCGTTGGCACAACCCGATGCCGACATCCTTCACCTGCTTACTGATAGCCGTCGTCTTGCCGACCCACAGGACACGCTCTTTTTCGCCATTCCCACATCCCGCAATACCGGTTGCAGGTATATTGAGAACCTATATCACCGTGGAGTCCGTTCTTTCGTTGTGCCATACCCTTACAAGGTGGATTACCCCGATGTTAACCTGTGGCAGGTCGACGATGTTGTTCTGGCGCTTCAACAGATTGCCTCCTACCATCGTCAGCAGTTCCATATTCCTGTGATAGGTATTACGGGCAGCAACGGCAAAACCATTGTTAAAGATTGGCTCGTCCAGCTGCTTTCTCCCGACCATCATGTGGCTGCCAGCCCTAAAAGCTACAACTCCCAGATTGGTGTGCCACTTTCTCTTTGGCAGATAAACGCCTCTCACGACCTTGCCGTCATCGAGGCCGGTATCTCTCAACCTGGCGAAATGCAGGCGTTGGCCCGCATTATTAAACCTACCATCGGTATTCTGACTAATATTGGCGCTGCCCATGACGAGGGCTTCCTCTCGCGAGAGCAGAAGACCGAAGAGAAACTCCGGCTCTTTGTCGATAGCGATGTGCTGATTTGCAATGAACAGTATGCTACATCAAAGGCGTACACATGGGGTAGTTCCACCTCGTCCAATGTCCGGTTGTTGTCAACGCAACTCACTGCAAACACAGCCACCTTCACCATTTCCACTCCTTCCATTTCCGACCCATTCACCATAACCATTCCCTTTGCCGACCGTGCTTCCTGCGAAAACGCAATGCACTGCATCACCCTGATGCTCTATCTCGGTTATGCGCCGGCACAAATCGCGGACCGCTGCGCATGTCTTGCGCCTGTCTCCATGCGCCTTGAACTCCTTGATGGAATTAACAATACGCTTCTCATCAACGACAGCTACTCCCTCGATATAGCTTCTCTTGACATAGCTCTTGATACTCTTGCCAACCAGCATCGTCATCCTCGCCACACACTTATCATCAGTGATATTCCGCAATCCGGTATCCCGGAGCAGCAACTTTATACCCAACTTGCCTCTCTACTTCAATCGCGTCATGTCGACCGTCTGATAGCCATCGGACCCGCTCTCCTACGTCAGCAGAACCTTTTTTCGCAGATAGAAGCCACTTTCTTTTCTTCCACAGAACATTTCCTACTGCAGCTCCAGCCCAATACATTCCACGACGAAACCATCCTTCTCAAGGGAGCTCGAGCTTTCCATTTCGAGGGCATCGCTACACGACTGAGGCAAAAAAGCCATCAGACACTTCACGAGGTTAATATTGATGCACTCATACATAATCTCAACTACTATCGAAACAAACTCAAGCCCACCACTCGCCTTATGGCAATGGTCAAGGCCAACGCCTACGGTGCAGGCCTCCTACCCGTAGCCACAGCACTTCAGAACAACCACGTCGACTATCTCACCGTTGCTTACATTGATGAGGGCGTCGAGCTCCGACGTGGGGGCGTTACCCTTCCCATCATGATTATGAACCCTGAACCTGCAGGTTTCGATGATATTGTTCGCTACCAACTTGAGCCCGACATATATTCCCTCCATATCCTCAACCTCTTTGCCGAGCACCTGAAGAACAACCAACCGTCCACGATGCCATTCCCCATCCATATTGAGTTTGATACCGGCATGCATCGCTTGGGATTTACCGGCGCCGATCTTCCCCAACTTACGGCCCGCCTCGCTGAGCTTGCACCGCTTCTGCAGGTTAGAAGCGTTTTCTCGCACCTCGCTTGCAGCGAAGATTCTGATATGGACGAATATACCCGCCTCCAGATTGACCGTCTGCGTCAATGGAGCGCCAATCTTCCAGGCATCAAACATATCCTCAACTCTTCCGGCATCACCCGTTTCCCCGATGCACAGATGGATATGGTCCGCCTCGGCATCGGCCTCTATGGTGTCTCACCCGATGCCGACGAACAGGCACGCCTCCATGCAGTTAGTCGCCTGGTCTCACGTATATCCCAGATTAAAGACATACCCGCAGGCGACACCGTGGGCTATAACTGCCGCTGGACCGCCACACGACCTTCGCGTATCGCCATCCTCACCCTGGGTTATGCCGATGGTCTCAACCGCCACTTGGGTAACAATCGTGGCCGCATCCTCATTAACGGTAAATTAGCGCCCATCATTGGCTCCATTTGCATGGATATGTGCTTCGTCGACGTCACCGACATCCCATGCAACGAAGGCGACCGTGCCATCCTCTTCGGTGAAGAGGACCTCCTGCAGCGCAACGCAGAGGCTGCCGGCACCATCCCCTACGAACTACTGACTGCTGTCTCTCCCCGAGTGCCCCGACTTTACTACCATCAGGAATAAGAATGAAACCTTTTTACTCCTTCTGCGTTATTATACTTTAAGTTACTAAAGTGACCTATGAAGAAAACCCTTGATGAACTTGGCGAGATGATTGCCAAAGGAATGAATATCCGCGCCAATATTGTGCCTGTTGTCGACGTTGACGACGAAGAGGTGCTTCTCCACGACGATAGTATCGAAAACGAGATGCCTGTTCTCCCGTTGATGGACCAGGTGCTTCTTCCCGGCGTTCTTATCCCCATAGCGGCCCGACGTCCTAAATCGCGTCGCCTCTTGAGCGAACTTACTCCCAACCGCCATATTGTCGTCTTCCTCCAACGTGGTGACAACGACGACCCTACCGAGCTTGACCTCGCACCCGTCGGTGTTGTGGCCAAGGTGCTCAAAGTATTTGATTTCCGTGACGATATTACCGTCGCCATTCTTCATGGTGTGGTCCGCTGCCATTCGCTCCTGGTCCACCGCCATAATCCCTACATGGTGGGCAGTGTGGTGCTCGCCCCCGAAGACGAGAACGGTATGGACACCAACCTGTTCCGTCGTCAGATGAAGGTCCTACGGCGCGACTACTCCGACATCATGAAGTCGCGTCTGCAGGACGACGAATTCGCCACCATGCTTGGCGGCATTGGCAGCGACAAAATATTCATCAATTTTGCTTGCACCCATATCGAAGCCGAGGCCGAAGCCAAATACACTCTTCTGGCCGCCGACAGCTATGTGGGCCGTGTTAAACTGCTTCTCGAACAACTCGGCACCCTCAAGGGCCTTGAGGAGTTGCGCCGTGAAATCGACAGCAAGACGCAGGATGTCATCGGCAAGCAGCAGCGCGAATACTTCCTACGCCACCAGCTCGACGTCATACAGGAGGAACTCAAGGACCAATACGGTGACGAGTCCTCAGCCTGGGGCAACAATGCCGACTTTGAGGAGCTCCGTGCACGTGCCGAAAAGGCCACATGGGACGCGCCGGTCAAAGAGCTCTTCTTTAAGGAGCTCAAAAAGACCAGCCGCATCCACCCCATGTCGCCCGACTACACTGTCCAGCTTTCCTACCTCGAAACGCTCCTTGATGTGCCCTGGCATCATACCGTCGACAGCGACTTCTCCATTGCCGACGCACGTCGCATCATGGACGAGGACCACTACGGCATCGAGAAAGTCAAAGAGCGTGTCATCGAACACCTCGCCGTCTATAAGCGTCTTCAGCAGAAAAACCGCCCCACCGCCTCCAAGGCAGTCCTTTGCCTGGTGGGACCTCCGGGCACCGGCAAGACATCTATTTGCCGCAGCATAGCCAAAGCTACCGGCCGTCCCTACCGCCGCGTGGCCCTCGGCGGCCTGCACGACGAGGCCGAGATACGTGGCCACCGCCGCACCTATGTCGGCGCCATGCCGGGTCGCATCATGCAGGAAATCATCAAGGCAGGTGCCGCCAACCCCGTTTTCGTCCTCGACGAGATAGACAAGGTCCAACGCAGCAACTTCAACGGCGACCCCTCGTCGGCCCTCCTCGAAGTGCTTGACCCCGAGCAGAACTGCCACTTCCACGACAATTACCTCGGTGTCGACTTCGACCTCAGTAATGTCTTCTTCATCGCCACAGCCAATAGCCTCGGCGACATCCACCCCGCATTGCTCGACCGCATGGAGGTGATTGATTTCAGCGGCTATGTCCTCGAGGAGAAGCTACAGATAGCCTCCCGCCACCTGCTGCCCCGCATCATGAAGGAGAACGGCATCGACCGTCGCTCCCTACGCTTCCCAGACCCCACCATCACCAAGGTCATCAACGAATACACCCGCGAGGGTGGTGTGCGCCAACTCGAGAAACAACTCGCCAAGCTGGTGCGCCATCGTGTGGTGGTGCTTGAGGAAGGTAGCAAGCAGAAGACTGCCGTCGACGAGGCCGAGGTGTCGCAGGTGCTCGGCCTGCCCATCCACAACAGTGAGCGAGCCCAGCGTCAAGCCAGCGAGGGAGTTGTCACAGGTCTTGCCTGGACCCCTGTTGGCGGCGAGATACTCTTCATCGAGTCCACCATCAGTCGTGGCAAGGGCACCCTTACCATGACCGGCAATCTCGGCGACGTGATGAAGGAGTCGGCCACCTTGGCCTTCGAATATCTCAAATCGCACGCCTCCGAATTCGGCATTGACTACAAGACCATCGAGAACAGCAACATCCATATCCACGTTCCCGAAGGGGCCACACCCAAGGATGGCCCGTCGGCCGGCATCACCATCTTTGTGGCCATGGTCTCCTGCTTCACCCACCGCAAGGTGAACCCCAACGTGGCCATGACCGGCGAAATCACCCTTCGCGGAGCTGTCACGCCTGTGGGCGGCATCAAGGAGAAGATTCTCGCCGCCAAGCGTGCCGGCATCACCGACCTCATCCTCTGCTCCGAGAACCGCCGCGACATTGAAGACATCGAGCCCGAGTATCTCAAAGGACTGAAGTTCCATTACATCGACCGCATGGCCGAGGCGCTCCCGCTGGCCCTCGAGAAAATGAAAGGCAAAAAGAAATAAATGGAGATGGGATACATGAAATATAGTCGAAAGATATTGAAAACCATGCTCTGTCTTAGCATGCTTTTCGCTTTTCATTTTGCCCAGGCCCAGCCCTCCACCTTCAGGGTGCAGCCGCAGAGCCGTGTGCAGCTGCCCGACAGCGTCGAGTCCTCGTTCATCCTCAGCGGCAAGCTCTATTGCTACTCCTCGGGAGTGCTCTTCGTTGCCGAGCGTGACTACGAGCGCCTGCTTTCCCTCACCGCCGACACCGACTACGTCAAGCTCTCGCCCGACATCAACTACATTGTCCGCCATCCCGAAAGCGGCGACCTCTACTTCACCGCCCGCGACCGTCATGGCCGCTCACAACTCTACCGCTGCCAGCGCGAGTCGGGCAAACGCCCCAAGATTAAGGAGGTGGACATCGAAGGCTTCGCTGTCGAGCACCCCGCTTTCTCGCCCGACGGCCAGACGATGGTCTTCTCCTCTACCGGCCGCAAGGGTAACGTCGACTATGACCTGTGGTACTGCCGCTGGGATAAGAACGGTTGGGGCAAGCCCCACAACCTCGGGGGACGCATCAATACATTGCTTGACGAGCAGGCGCCCGTCATCAACGGCAACTACCTTTACTTCACCTCCAATGGGCGCACCGACGCCGAGGGGCGCTACACCCTCTACGTCACCACCCTGCAGGCACAGGCCGGCGGCGACACCGTGGGCATCGTTCCGCTGGGTCGTGGCCGTGTGCAGCGCCTGCCGTGGCCGTTCAATGCGCAGGGCGTAAATAGTCGTGGCATCCTCTTCGACCCCAACATCAACTGTGGCTACCTTGTGCAGTCGTCCCTTGCCTCCTTCAGCCTACCGCTGGCCGCCGACGCCTTGTGGGGCTATGTGCGCGACACCTCCGGCACGCCGCTCTCCGACGCCCTCGTGTCGGTCTACTCCGGCGGCAACACTCCCGTGGCCACCGCCACTACCAACGCCGACGGCTACTACCATCTGCATGTGGCTGCCGACCAGACCTACCGCCTCTCGGTGCGCCGTGCAGGCTACTTCACTGACTCGGTCTGGTATCAGGCGCCGGTCGACCCCACGGGTCTGCTGGTGGGCGACCTGCACCGCGACGTCACCCTTACGCGGCTCGCCCTCAATACACGACTCTACTACCCCGACCTTTTCGGCCCCAATGCCAGCATTGAACTCACCGATGCCGGCCGCCACAGGCTCGACCCGCTGGTGCGCTTCCTCAACGACAACCCGGGCTACGCCGCCGACCTCATCCTGGTGGCCGACCTCACCGCCGACTCCGCCTTCAACGTCCTCCTTGCCGAGCACCGCATACAGGCTTTGCGGCAGTATCTCGCCACCGCCATCCCCTCCAGCGTGCGCCTGCGGTTCTTCAACAGCTGCTCCGGACGCGAGGGTTGCACCACTGCTTCAGGCACCGACAGGCTCACTGCCATCGTAAGCGAAAAATAGCCTTTTTTGCCTGTGCCGCACCCGTTCTGCGGCAGGGTAGGGTGGTTGTTGGAAGAAAAATGTTTGTCAATAAACATTTGTAAATCAACCATTAGCTTTGATGATATAACTTTTTGCTTAATTTTTTTTTGCCGTATCGGAAAAAGTTAGTACTTTTGCACCCGCTTTCGAGAAAGGGTTAATGTAAAATGAAAGCACCTAATTGTTCGGGGTGTGGCGCAGTTGGCTAGCGCACTTGCATGGGGTGCAAGGGGTCGAAAGTTCGAGTCTTTTCACCCCGACAATTCGAAAGAGACGTTCCATCGAGGGACGTCTTTTTTTGTTGTCCGTCAGCCACTTTAAACTTTAAACCTTCAACTTCAAACTATTTTTCGTATCTTTGCACCGCAAAACCGATACGTTTATGGCGAAAGCGAAGACCTACTACAGCTGCCGCGAGTGCGGCTACCAATCCTCCAGCTGGCTCGGCCGTTGCCCCGAGTGCGGCAAATTCGGCACGTTCGAGGAGGAGGCCGTGCATGTGGAGAGTGGAAAACGGAAAGTAGAGAGCACCGGCCAGGCTGTGCCCAAGCTGCTGCAGGACATCACCTACAGCCACACGCCCCGCATCGGCACCCACTGCGCCGAGCTGGACCGCGTGCTGGGAGGCGGCATCGTCCCCGGCAGCCTCCTGCTCCTCGGCGGCGAACCCGGCATCGGCAAGAGCACCCTGCTGCTGCAGACCGCCCTCGCCATCCGCGACCGGCGCCTGCTCTACGTCAGCGGCGAGGAGAGCGAGCAGCAGATCAAGATGCGCGCCGACCGCATCGGCAACGCCGAGTCGGAGCTCTACCTGCTGGCCGAAACCGACGTGCAGCGCATCCTCGAGCATGTCGACACCCTCAAGCCCGACCTGCTCATCGTCGACTCCATACAGACCGTCACCAGCAGCGACATCGAATCGCCTGCCGGCAGCGTGGGCCAGATCCGTCAGTCCACCGCCCATTTCCAGCACCTGGCCAAGACCACCGGCATCCCTGTGCTCCTCATCGGCCACATCACCAAGGACGGCACCCTCGCCGGCCCCAAGGTCATGGAGCACATCGTCGACGCCGTCCTGCAGTTCGAAGGCGAACGGCAGCACGGCTTCCGCATCCTAAGGGCCCTCAAAAACCGCTTTGGATCCACCGCCGAGATAGGCATCTTCGAGATGCTCGCCGACGGCCTGCGCGAGGTCGAGAACCCCTCGCAGGTGCTCCTCTCGCAGCGCGACGAGACCCTCAGCGGCACCGCCGTCTGCGCCACCCTCGAAGGCGTGCGTCCCATCTTCATTGAGGTGCAGAGCCTCGTCAGCAGCGCCGTCTATGGCACGCCCCAGCGCAACGCCTCGGGCTTCGACCTGCGGCGCCTCAACCTGCTGCTCGCAGTCCTCGAGAAACGCTGCGGTTTCAAGCTCGGCGCCAAGGACGTCTTCCTCAACATCGCCGGAGGCCTGCGCGTCATCGACCCCGCCATCGACCTGGCCGTGGCCGCCGCTGTGCTCTCCTCCAACGTCGACATCCCCATTCCCTCCGACGTCTGCCTGGCCGCCGAGATAGGCCTCAGCGGCGAGGTGCGGCCTGTGAGCCGTGTCGAGCAGCGCATCGCCGAGGCCGACCGCCTGGGTTTCAAGCGCATCATCATCTCCAAGTACAATGCTCGCAGCCTCGACCTGCGTCGCCACCGCATCGAGGTGGTGCCTGTCAGCCTCGTCGAGGAGGCTGTCCGCACCCTCTTCGCCTGACGGCGTCAAGCACCCCAGGTATGTCGACGGCGAGGCCTGCAGGTCGCGGTCCCACGCGAAGCCGTAGAGGTGCACCGCGTGGCCGCGGAACACCGTGGGTAGCCGCAGCGCGACGTGCCCCGCGCAGCGCAGCGCCGGCACCGACAGCACCCCCAACTTCACCTCGGGCGCATAGGCGTAGAGATACACATAGTCGGCACCCCTGCCGCCCTCCGACGTGAACGCCACGCTGATGCTTTCATCCGCCTGCACCACCTCGCCAAATGTTACCCCCTCCAGCTCGCCCTCGGCCACCCGCAGGGCGCCGTAGTCCACCACTGCCTCGCCCTCCACAAGGCTGACACACTGCCGGTTGAGGCTGATAAACACATTGCGCGCCGACATGCGCATCGCCTGCGCCACGCCGCGCAGCCCCACCGTCAGGGCCTGCGACATGGAGGCCGCCAGGCT
>JAGCOF010000062.1 GCA_017645585.1 Bacteroidales bacterium | reverse complement strand
CGCAGGAAGTAGTCGGTGTTCTCGTGCAGCTTGTCCTGCAGGGCGTTGGTCTCGCTCATGAGCTCGAACATGCGGATGCCGGCGGCCACGAGACCGGGAGCCATGCTGTTGGAGAAGAGGTAGGGACGGCTGCGCTGACGCAGCATGTCGATGATTTCCTTCTTGCCGGTGGTGAAGCCGCCCATGGCGCCGCCGAAGGCCTTGCCGAGGGTGCCGGTGAGGATTTCAATCTTGCCGCGCAGGTTGTAGCGCTCGGTGACACCGCGGCCGGTCTTGCCGACCACGCCGGCGGAGTGGCTCTCGTCGACCATCACCATGGCGTCGTACTTGTTGGCGAGCTCGTAGATTTTGTCGAGCGGGCAGACGTTGCCGTCCATCGAGAAGACACCGTCGGTGACGATGATGCGGAAGCGGTTCTTCTGGGCGGCCTTGAGCTGCTCCTCGAGGTCGGCCATGTCAGCGTTGGCGTAGCGATAGCGCTGGGCCTTGCAGAGACGGACGCCGTCGATGATGGAGGCGTGGTTGAGGGCGTCGGAGATGATGGCGTCCTCTTCGGTGAGCAGGGGCTCGAAGACGCCGCCGTTGGCGTCGAAGCAGGCAGCGTAGAGGATGGTGTCCTCGGTGCCGAAGAACTCGGCGATTTTCTTCTCAAGCTGCTTGTGCAGATCCTGGCAGCCGCAGATGAAGCGCACGGAGGCCATACCGTAGCCGCGGGCGTCCATGCCCTTCTTGGCGGCTTCGATCAGCTCGGGGTTGTCGGCCAGGCCGAGGTAGTTGTTGGCGCAGAAATTGAGGCACTTCTTGCCCTTCACCATGATTTCGGCGCCCTGGGGGCTCTCGATGATGCGTTCATGTTTGTAAAGACCGGCGGCCTCGATGTCGGCCAGCTCTTTCTGAAGATGCTGTTGGAATTTAGTGTACATGTTTACAATATTTTATGTTATTATTTTTTTAAAAAATCTCTCAACTATCAACCTACAAAAATACAAAATAAATCAATACGGTGCGGAAAAAGTTTTATTAACCGCCAACATCATTTCCAATAGCAACGCCATTGAATGTGCCTCTGTATCTGCAATTGTCGATGGAAAGGCTTCCGCTGGTGGATTGGGTATATCTTCCAATCAGGCCCCCTGCAGTGCATGTTCCTGAGTAAGTAAGTTCAACTGTACCAGTGTAGTCGCAGTTATTCAAGTTGGTTGCTTCGTTGTATGTGTTGCCGATTATGCCGCCGAATTGAAGTGCTCCAGTAGTATTGATGGAGAATGTGGGATTGCTGGTTGTGCAGTTAGAGAGTCGGATAATGTTGCTGGGAAGGCTGTTTCTATAACAGCGACCAATCAGGTTGCCATAATAGAGAGTGCCGGCAGAGATAGTGAGAGAAGAAGAGGTGGTTACATTGCAGGAAGTCAATGTGTCGCTTCCTTCGGCACGACCTACGATGCCGCCAATGTAAGCGTAGGTAATATTACCGGTGATATCATAGGTGGTGCCGGTCACAGTACAATTGCTAATAGATTGTGTGTTCATCGTACCGCTTATTCCACCAACAAAGAGGTCAGTGACGTTCCCATTGTGTTTTAGCGTAAGGTTTTGCAACGTAAGATCTTTTATTAAACCGTGAGTGAGTGTTTTGAATAGCGCGCAGTATCCGTTTTCGCTGTTGATAGTAAGTCCGTTGATGGTTTTATTATTACCGTCAAAGGTTCCGTAATCATAGTTCTGTATGGGGTGAATGGTGTAATTGTTGAGGTCGAGATTGTTGGTGAGTTGATATGTGAAGTTTTTGTAATAGCCACGGGGAGATGGACATTCCCAATTATTGGTAATGGCTTCAGCCATCAAGAGGAAATCTGTGGCGGAGGTGATGAGGAATGGATAAGATACAGTACCATCGCCAGAGAAAAGTGGTTCGGCAGCCATACCACTAAGATTTACCGCTGCGTACCCTATCTCATTGCGATTTAAGCTGCGGTCGGTCTTGCCCTCACCCTGGGTTTTACTATAGACATAGCGGTTGCCCTGGTAATGGGAAACGACGGTGACGGTGAAGATGTTGTCGCTGCCCACAGGGGCGATGGGGAGCACCACATTGGCGGTGCCGCTGGCGGGGATTTCGAGGCTCTGCCGCGTGAAGGTCATGCTGACCGTGCGGTCGTCCCCGGCACCAGCCACAGGGCCGATGGAGCCAATCGCGGTGAGGTTAATCTCGCGTTCGCCGCTGAGCTGGTAGCTGCTGCTGCTGACGGTGATGCGGTCAATGGTGAGGGGGTTGCTGGTGTTGTTGGTGAGCATGAAGCAGAGGGCGCCGGTGAGGTGCTTGAAGTGCAGCGGCTCGCCGTCGGTGGCGCGGGCGGCCAGGGGCAGGTCGAGCAGCTGGTGGCTGCCGTCGCTGCGGTAGTCGTATTCGCGCGGCAGGGTGACGGTGACGGCGTCGCTCGCGGGGCCGCTGGCCACGAGGCGGGTGGGGAAGAGGGCGCGGTTGGTGCTCTGCGAGGCGGCGTTGCTGATGTAGGCATGGTCGCCGCTGCGCTCGACCACCACACGGGTGCCGTTGAGGCGCAGGGTGTCGCCGTTGTTCCAGGTGGCGTTGACACCGTCGAGGGTTAGTTTGGCGCTGCCCTGCATGTGCTCGACGAAGATTTCCATGCGCGGGTCGAGGGTTTCCTTGTGGCAGGCGGCGAACAGCAGCAGCGCGAGGGCGGCGAAGAGGATGCGTTGTTTCATGATGAGAGGTGTTTATTGTCTGACTTCCGAGCCCCACATCAGTTTGTCGCGGATGGCCGAGAAGAAGTTCTGTGTGTTCATGCGGATGAGGCGGATGGTGAAGGGTGCGCGGCGTAGCGTCAGGTCGCAGTCGGGGCCGAGGGTGGAGCGCCGCGAGTCGATGCCGAGGAATCCCGAGTCGCAGATGTGCAGCCGTATGGCGGCGGTGTCGGGGACGATGATGGGACGCAGGGTGAGGGTGTGGGCCGAGATGGGGGTGATGACGAGGCAACGCGAGTCGGGGGTGAGGATGGGACCGCCGCAACTGAGCGAGTAGGCGGTGGAGCCGGTGGGGGTGGCCACAATGACGCCGTCGCCGGCATAGGTGGCCACATACTGCCCGTCGACGTAGACCTGTGTGCGCAGCAGCGAGGCCTCCTCGGTGCGGTGCACGAAGACCTCGTTGAGCGACCATTGGCCGTTCACCTCCAACAGGGTACGCTCCTCGAGCGAGAAACGGCCCTCCAGGAGCTCGTCGACCATGCTGTGGAGGTTTTCCCTGCCCACGGTGGTCAGGAAGCCCAGGTGGCCGAAATTAATGCCTAAAACGGGCGGAAATGTGCCGGGGTTACTGCTGCGGACGAACTGCACGGAGCTGAGCAGAGTGCCGTCGCCGCCGATGGAGAAGAGGTAGTCGCAGGCGTCGATGGTGTCGCCGTCGTGGACGGTGACGGTGGCGATGCCTTTGTCGCGCAGGGTGGCGGTCAACTCGTCGAAGGCTGCTTGGTCCGCAGGGTCAATGTGTCTGTAATAGAGTGCTATCTTCATGGTTGTCAGTTGTCGGTGGTTATTTTATCAGGGCAAAGGTGCCGGCATAGTTCTGTATGTAGCCTGTGTTGAGGCGGCAGCGCAAGTGGAAGGCGTAGACGCCCTGCGGGGTGTCGGCCGTGGGTGTCCAGCTTTCGTTCTGGTCCTCGGTGTGGAAGACCAGGAGGCCGTGCCGGTTGTAGATGCTGAGTTGGTAGAGGTCGCCCATGAGCCCCTGCACGATGGGTCGGAAGCATCCGTTGTCGGGGTCGCCGGCCACGATGATGTTGGGGAAGGCGGTGGCGGGCTCCGGCGGCGTGGGCACCACAATGCACGAGGTGGTGGAGTATTGTTCGTTCATGCCGCAGGCGTCGAGAACGCCGAGCTGGTAGCAGTGCAGCGAGTCGTAGGGGTTGATGTCGCGGTCAGCAAAGGTGTAGGTCGGATTGGGGGTGCTGAAGCTGCCCACCTCGCGCCACGGGCTGCCGTCGATGCTGCGGTAGAGGGTGTAGTGGTCGGCCTGGAAGGCGGTGTCGAGGTGGAACGACAGGAGCACCTGGGTGTTGATGCTGTCGTAATCAATATGGCTGATTTCGACGAACGAGGCGCGCTCCACGGTGCGGCGTTCCACCATCACCACATTGGACAGCGAGCGGTAGCCGCCCAACCCTTCGGCCTGCACTTTCAGCCAGGCGCGGGTTACCTCCTCGGGTATCTCGAAGGAGTAGTGCAGCGCGGTGCTATCGGAGGTGGTGTAGTAGCAGTCGTATTCGTCGTCGGAGGGTTCGAGGCGCACCCACAGGGTGTAGAGGGGCATCCCTTCGGGCATCCCGACGTAGGGTGACCAGCTGACCTGCACATCGGTTTCGCACTCGGGCACATTGGCCTCCAGCACCATGTTGCCGAATTTGGGGGTTTCGGCGCTGGCCTGCAGCGAGGAGTCGAATACATGCAGGCCGTAGAGGTGGCGCTCCAGCGGGTTGTGGTCGCTGCAGATATAGGTGGTGTCGAGTCGTCCGAAGACGGTGTCATAATCCACACAGGGGGTGCCGGTGCAGATGTGATAGCCCATGACGGTGCTGTCGGGCGAGGGATGCCAGCTGAGCACTATCTGTTGCGAGGACTCGTCGACGGTGGCCAGCCAACCCGGACACAGGGTCACGTCGGCTGCCTGCCCCCAGCCCCCCAGAGGGAGCGCCAGGAGAGTGGCGAGTGCCAGGAGTGCATGTCGGTGGGCTGTCATGAGGTCAGAAGTTTTGCAGTGTCGCTAACTCGCAGTAGCGGCCGCCGTGGGCAATCAGTTCTTGGTGGGTGCCTTGTTCCACGATTTCGCCGTGGTCAAGCACGACAATGTTGTCGGCTCCCACCACGGTCGACAGGCGGTGGGCGATGACGATGGCCGTGCGGCCCACCAGGATGGTGTTGAGGGTGTCCTGCAGGCGCCGTTCGGCTTCGGTGTCGAGGGCCGAGGTGGCTTCGTCGAGTATCAGCAGTTCGGGCTCGCGCAACAGGGCGCGGGCGATGCTGATGCGCTGGCGTTGGCCGCCGCTGAGCAGGCTGCCGCCGTCGCCGAGGTTGGTGTGGTAGCCGTCTGGCAGAGCCATGATGAAGTCGTGCGCCTGGGCCGCTATAGCTGCTTGGCGTATCTGCTCCTCGGTGGCATTGGGGCAACCGAAGGCAATGTTGGCGTTGACGGAGTCGTTGAACAGCAGCGTGTCCTGCGCCACCACGCCGATGCGGCTGCGGAGGTCGGCAAGGGTCATCTGCTGGATAGGGGTGCCGCTCAGCAGTATTTCACCCTCGGTGGCTTCGTAGAAGCGGCAGATGAGGTCGGCAATGGTCGATTTGCCGCTGCCCGAAGCGCCCACCAAGGCCACGGTGGTGCCCCGCGGGACACACAGGTTGATGTCTTTCAGCACGGGTATGCCTTCGGTGTAGCTGAAGCCCACATGCTTCAACTCCACCGCCAAAGTGGAACTACTCACTTTACTCGTGCCATTAGTAACGCTGAAATTATAGTTTTCCTCCTCTTCGTGCAGGAAGGCCTCGATGCGGTCCGAACAGGCGCGCCCTTTCTTGATTTGTGAGATGGCGGTGGTCAGCTCCTTGGCCGGCGGTATCATCAACACGAAGAGCATCACGTAGGAGATGAACAGGTCGGCGGTCAGCCCGTGGTCGCCCCCCATGACGAGGAACGAGCCGAAGAGCAGGATGCCGATAACGATCACGTTGCCAAGAAAATCGCTGATGGGCGAGGCGGCATAGATGCGGCGAAACATGGCGGTGCGCTGCCGCGTGTAGTCGCGGTTCATCAGGCGGAAGCGACGGTTGACGAAGTCGATGGCGGTGTAGGACTTAATGACTTTCAGGCCGCCGATGGTCTCGTCGGTGATGGAGACGAGGTAGGAGTTCATCTCCTGCACCTTCTTCGACTTGCGCTTCAGCTTGCGCGAAAGGCCCGAGATGACGAAGGCCACGATGGGCAGCATGGCCAGCACGAAGAGGGTCAGCTTGATGTTGAGATACAGCAGCATGGCCAGGTAGAGCACCATGCTGATGATGGCCGTCAGCAGCATCTGGATGGAGTTGAGGGTGTTCTCTTCGTATTCCACCATGTCGCTGCCGAAGCGCGACAGCACATCGCCTTTGCGAGCGTGGTCATAGTAGCTCAACGGCAGGCGCATGGCCTTGTGGAACATCGAGTTGCGCAGGTCGCGTATCACGCGGGTGCGTATGACGGCTATCTCAATGGCGGAGAGGTATTCAAAGACGTTCTTCAGGGTGTAGAGCAGGAAAATCAGCGCCGAGAAGAGCAGCAGCGCGTTGCGGCGGCCAAAGGTGATAAGCCACGCGTAGAGGCCGTCGAGCCACTGTGCCACGAGGTTCACCGACGGTACCGACACGTCGCTGTCGGTGCCGAACAGCAGTTTCAGGAAGTCGGCCACACTCAAGGCGGTGGCCATAGTGAACAGCACGCTCAGCACCACAAGCAGCACATACAGCGCCACGCGAGCACTGTAGGGCCTCATGTGTCTGAGCGTAAAATTCATAGGCTGTAACCGATGTAGTTGTGCGGGGTGATTTTCTTCAGCCGTTCTTTGACCTCGGGCCCCACTTCGAGGGTCTCCACAAAGTCGGCAATGGTCTGCGCCGTCACCTTCTCGTTGGTGCGGGTCAGCTGTTTCAGCGCCTCATAGGGGTTGGGGTAACCCACCGAGCGCAGGATGGTCTGGATGGCTTCGGCCACCACGGCCCAATTGTTCTCCAGGTCGCGGTAGAGGGCCTGTTCGTTGAGCAGCAGTTTGCCCAAGCCCTTCTCGAGCGAGGCCAGCGAAATCATGGTGTGGGCCACCGGCACGCCGATGTTGCGGCTCACGGTGCTGTCGGTCAGGTCGCGTTGCATGCGGCTGACAGGCAGCTTGTGGCTCAGGTGCTCGAAGAGGGCGTTGGCCAAGCCCAGGTTGCCCTCGGCGTTCTCGAAGTCGATGGGGTTCACCTTGTGCGGCATAGCACTCGAACCCACCTCGCCGGCTTTGATTTTCTGTTTGAAATACTCCATCGAGACGTAGGTCCACACGTCGCGGCAGAGGTCTATCAGTATGACATTGATGCGCTTGCAGGCGTCGAACCAGGCGGCCATCATGTCATAGTTCTCAATCTGGGTGGTCAGCTGCTGGCGCTCAAGGCCAAGCTGTTCGCTGACAAAACGGTTGCCGAAAGCACGCCAATCCACCTCGGGGAAGGCCGCCAGATGGGCGTTGAAGTTGCCCGTGGCGCCACCGAATTTGGCGCTGAAGGGCAGGCGCTCCAATTCGTTGATCTGCCGACGCAGGCGGTAGGCAAAGACACCCCACTCCTTGCCCAGCGTGGTGGGCGAGGCCGGCTGGCCGTGGGTGTGCGCCAGCATGGGGATGTTCTTCCACTCTTCAGCCTTCTCTTCCAGCAAAGTGAGGATATGCCGGTAGGCCGGCAGTAGCACCTCATGGGCACTCTCCTTTATCGAGAGGGGCACGCTGGTGTTGTTGATGTCCTGCGAGGTGAGGCCGAAATGGATAAACTCCTTGAGGTCCGCCAGGCCCATCTCGTCGAACTTCCCTTTCAGGAAATATTCCACAGCCTTCACGTCGTGGTTGGTCACTTTCTCGATATCCTTGATGGCCTGTGCGTCGTCGTCGCTGAAGTGACGGTAGAGGTCGCGCAAGGCTTCGGCTTTGTCAGCCACTCTCTTTCCACTCTCCACTTTCCACTTTCCACTCTCCACCAACTGCGCTGCAAGCGCAATGAAATATTCCACTTCGACGCGGACACGGTATCTAATCAGTGCTCCTTCGGAGTAGTAGGCGGCCAGCGGCTCGCATTTGCTGCGGTAGCGCCCGTCGATGGGCGAAACGGCGTTCAGACTGTTCATAGTAGTGTTTTGTTTAAGAATTCATATTTCTCCAGCACCTTCTCCACCTTGCGGTTGCAGCTGAGGTCGATTAGGGCTTGGGCGTAGAGGCTATTATGGGTGTCGGTACCCATGAATTCGATGATGCCCATATCCAGCATGGCGAAAGCGCGCCGCTTGGCCTCTTCGCCATAGAAGCCGCCGAGCGACAGGGCGTTGACCTGGAAGAAGACTCCCTGGTTCTTGAGTTGTTCCATGCGTGTGCCGCCAACGCTGAGGTAGGGGTAGCGCTCGGGGTGGGCCAGGATGACCTCATAGCCCTTCATCTGCATGTCGAATATCATCTCGTCGCAGCCCATCATCTGCTGGTGGAGCGAGAATTCGACAAGCACATACTTGTCGGCAACCTTCAGGAAGCGGGGGTTCTCCAAGCGGGGCTTGAAGCCCGAGTCGATGCGGTACTCGCCGCCGATACCGGCAATCTCAATCTCCACACCCGCCTCGCGGGCCGCACGTTTCACCTCTTCGTAGCGGCGCACGATGTCGTCCTCGGTGTTGGGGAAGCGGGGATGCTGGAAGTGGGGAGTGATGATGACTTTGTTGTAGCCTACGGCTTTGAGGGTGTTCAGACAGTCGATGCTCTCCTCCATACATTTGGAGCCGTCGTCGACCTGCGGAATGAGGTGGCAGTGCATGTCGGTGCCTAAGACGGCGAAGATGGGGCGTGCTTCGGTTTTTTTCTTGAACAGGTTGAATATGGACATGGTAGTGGGTTTTTTAGATTCTACGTATATCGGCTCCGAGTTTGCGGAGGCGCTCGTCAATGTGTTGGTATCCGCGGTCGATTTGCTCGATGTTGTCAATGCGGCTCTTGCCGTCGGCGCTCAAGGCGGCGATAAGCAGGGCCACACCGGCGCGTATGTCGGGCGAAGCCATGCGCACTCCGCGCAGCTTCTGCATGTGGTCGAGTCCTATGACGGTGGCGCGGTGGGGGTCGCAGAGGATAATCTGGGCACCCATGTCGATCAGTTTGTCGACGAAGAAGAGGCGGCTCTCGAACATCTTCTGGTGTATCAGCACACTGCCTTTGGCCTGGGTGGCCACCACGAGGGCAATGCTGATAAGGTCGGGCGTGAAGCCGGGCCACGGGGCGTCGGCCACAGTCATGATGCTGCCGTCCATGAAACGTTCTATCTCGTAGTGCTCCTGCGCGGGGATGTACAGGTCGTCGCCTTTCTGCCACACCTCGATACCCAAGCGGCGGAAGACCTGCGGAATGAGGCCGAGGTGCTGCACCTGGGCGTTCTTGATGGTCAGATCGCCCTGTGTCATAGCGGCCATGCCGATGAAGGAGCCTACCTCGATCATGTCGGGCAACAGGCGGTGCTGGCAGCCATGCAACTCCTTGACGCCGCGGATGGTGAGCAGGTTGCTGCCCACGCCGCTGATGCGGGCGCCCATGCTGTTGAGCATGTTGCACAGCTGGTAGACGTAGGGCTCACAGGCGGCGTTCATAATGGTGGTGGTGCCGTGGGCCAGAACCGAGGTCATCACTATGTTGGCGGTGCCGGTGACCGAAGCCTCGTCGAGTAGCATGTAGCAGCCCTTCAGCTTCTTGGCTTTGACCAAATAGGCACCCCGTTTGTATTCCACCTCGGCACCCAGGCGCTCCATGCCGATGAAGTGGGTGTCCAAGCGCCGGCGGCCTATCTTGTCGCCACCGGGTTGGGGCACCACGGCGCGGCCGAAACGCGACAGCAGGGGTCCCACAAGCATGATGCTGCCTCGCAGGGTGCCGGCCTGCTCGCGGTATTCGGGGCTGTCCAGCACGTCGAGGTTCACCTGGTCGGCCTGGAACTCGAAGGTGCGGCCGCTCTCGGTGGTGGCGCTCACATCCTGCCGCACGCTGACACCCAGCAGTTTCAGCAGGTCGATGAGCTTGTTCACGTCGCGTATGTCGGGCACATCGCTGATGCGCACCTTCTCCGAGGTGAGCAATACGGCACACAGCACCTGCAGGGCTTCGTTCTTGGCGCCCTGCGGCACTATCTCGCCGTGCAGCTTGTTGCCGCCGATAATCTCAAAACTACTCATACCTGCTGCTGTTTT
>JAGCOF010000007.1 GCA_017645585.1 Bacteroidales bacterium | reverse complement strand
GTTGTGATTGCTTTAATGTGGGAATGCGTTAATGCGTGAGTGGCTTGCGCAATCAAATCACTTACACAATAACGCAATAACACAATAACGCATTCAATCTCTCTTATATGTCTTGTCCGATAGTCAAACCCATTACTTTGGGTGGTTATAGAGACGGTGTTCACCTCTTCCCATTCCGAACAGAGAAGTTAAGCCCGCCCTCGCTGATGATACTGCACTTGTTTGTGGAAAAGTAAGTCGCCGCCCATCTTTTATAAGGGAACTGCAGAAATGTGGTTCCTTTTTTTTATTTTTGGTGGCTATGGAGTTCGGTTGCCTCGTCAAGCTCGGCAGGCATACCACACCTCTTCCCATTCCGTGCCGCAGGCGTCGGCTCTGCCGACAACGTGAAGTTAAGCCTCACATCGCCGATGATACTGCACTTGTTTGTGGAAAAGTAGGTCGCCGCCAATTTTTTATAAGAGCATTCCAATCGGGATGCTCTTTTTTGTTATGCTTTTATACAATAAAAATATTTATAATCAGTTATATTAATTGAAATGAACACTCTGCCTCGCATAAAGAATGTTGTGCCGATGGATGGCTACCGGCTTTCCGTGCTGTTTGACGATGGACAGAAGGTTGTGTACAATGTCGCGGAGGACATTGATACTATTGGTGCTTTTAGCGACCTGAAGACCGTCGAGGGCCTGTGGCCACAGGTGCAGGTGGATAAGAGCCGCACGGTAGTTTATTGGAATGACTGGATAGACTTGCCGTCGGATACTCTTTATGAGTATGGACAATGAATTAAGGGAGTCTCAATTGAGGCTCCCTTTTTTTTGCTGCCAACCATTTTGATTGTAACCACAAAATGATTTGGATAAGCGATGACCAATTAGGCCACATCCAAATAATGAATTGGCTGAATAATGTATACTGACTATGTCAAAGTGTTACTTGCAGGGTAAAGCACCTATGATTATCCAACCAAGAATGCTTAAAGTACTTCCGAAAAAGAAACCTCCTGCATAGCCACATGTACGTTGTTTACCGAGATACATTCCAACGGCACCAGAAATCGCGAGAAGGAACGCCACAAGGATGGAGATTACTATTTCATTTCCGAAAATAATAGAGTAAAGTGTGAATAAAACAAAGGGGAAAACGAACGCGGCCAAAGAAAAAATGTCTGCCTTTTGGGCTTTTGCATCTGCTTCGTCGTATTTCCCTTCTTTCCAGAGACGACGACTTTCTGTTGCTTTGATAATTGCTAAAATTCCGAGTGGTAAGCAGCCCATTATTGTTGCTGCGATTGACCATCCGAGGGTACCCGTTGGTTTTCTCCAGACATCCATTTTTGTTTTATCTTCTGCCATAATCAGTACACTTATATGTGTCGTGCGCAACTTTTGTGACTTTACTCGGCACCAAAGTTAAGTGGATAATAATATGAGAAAGCGTGGTGCCGTGTACCACTTCTTCTAATGGAGGTCCTGAGAATTACCTTGTGGAGGAGAAACAGACAACAGCCCACGCTAATACGCGCGAAGCCGTCATACTCCCTTGCTCCACATGAAAATTTCTCAGGTTTCCATTAGCAAGACGAAGATACAACGCTTCGTGATTTCCTTCTGAAATCGACTGCAAAGGTACGAAGTTTTTTTGATATGGCAAAAAATATTTGCTGGTGGGGATGGAGAAGAAGGGGTGTTGAAAATAGGTCGTGCACGATGTAAATGGTAGATGGTGGTCGGTGGTTGGTGGCTGGAAATCGGAGTCTGAAGGGCTGGGGTTGGAAGGTCAGAGGTCGAAAGTAGGAGATTGGTGGATGAATGGAAGAATATGCCGGAATGTGTGTAAGTGGTTGATAATGAGTATTGTTTTGGGTAAAAAAACGGTAAAAATGGCCTAAGTGGCTGATATTTAGTGTGTATGCGCGGACTATGTCCGACTATGGTCCGACTCAAGTCCGAGTATGGTCCGAGTGAAGTCCGACTGCGGTCGGAGAAAAGACGGTTGGTAGCCGGTGGTTGGTGGCTGGTGGTCGGTGGGTGGTTGGAATTAGGTCGTGCGCGATGTAAATGGTGGGCGGTGGCCGGTGCTCGGTGGCTGGTGGAGTGGGGGGGGACTTTTTTTGTTGGTTGATTAAAAAAATATTGTTATCTTTGCAATGACGGACTGCAGTTTGTGTGGGTGTGTAGTGGGTTGATTTATAGTGAATAGTAAATTTAAATCATCATATTATGGCAAAGATTACAAATCTCATTTCCAAGGACGGTTATGAATGGAAGTTCAGCACGGTGGGTGGAGTGACCCGCGTGAACATTGAGTCGGGCGAGGACATTGCCCATCTGGACGAATTGGACCAGAAGCTGTGGACGGTGTTGAGCTGTCCGGTGAAGGGCCTGGAGTTCGACGAGCGCACGCTGGCGTTGATGGACATCGACGGCGACGGCAAGATACGTGTGCATGAGGTGGTTGCGGCTGCGCAGTGGTTGAAGAAGGTGCTGGTGGAGATGGAGTATCTGCTGGAGGGGAACGACAGCATCGAGTTTCAGGCCGTGAGCGACACCACGGACGAGGGCAAGCAGGTGCTTGAGGCCGCCAAGCTGATACTGAGCAGTCTGGGCCGTGATAAGCAGAGCATTGCGCTGCAGGATGTGGTGGATTATCTGGCTGTGTATGAGGAGAAGTGTAAGTCGGAGTATACTGCCGCCGAGGGCGAGGCATACGAGCCGCCCTACGGTGAGAACAGCGACGACGCCGAGAAGGCGGTGAACGCTGTGCGCGCCAAGGTGGAGGATTATTTCATGCGCTGCAAGCTGGTGCAGTTTGACGAGGAGGCTGCCGGCGCGCTGGACGTGCAGGTGGAGAAGATTGCCGCCATCAGCGGCGGCGACCTGAACGCCAATGTGGATGAGATTTCGACCTATCCGCTGGCCCGTCCGCGCAAGGAGGGCCTGCTGCCGCTGGCCGAGGGGTTGAACCCCGCCTGGCAGGGCGCTATGGCTGCGCTGGCCGCAGTGGCGGATTTCGAGGGCAAGGAGGCGATAAGCGAGGAAGAATGGAAGGCTGTGGTGGCCAAGGTGGACGCCTATACGGCCTGGAAGTCGGCCGGTGAGACGGCTATGAACGAGGCTATCGCGGCCCAGGTGGCCGAGCACGCCGCCGCCATCGCCCCCGTGGAGCGCCTGCTGCACTACTGCCGCGACTACTATAAGCTGCTGCAGAACTATGTTGTATTCAAGGATTTTTACAAGCGCGACGACAGTTGTCTGGCCGTCTTCCAGGCCGGTAAGCTGTATATCGACCAGCGCTGCTGCGACCTCTGCGTCAAGGTGAGCGATATGGGCAAGAGCACCGCTACGGCCGGCAAGAGCGGCATGTACCTTATCTACTGCCACTGCACCTCGAAGGGCGGCGCGCAGATGGATATCGTGGCCGCGCTGACCGATGGCGACATCGGAGGCCTGCACGAGGGCAAGAACGCCATCTTCTACGACCGCGCGGGTCAGGATTGGGACGCTACGGTGACGAAGATTGTGGACAACCCCATCAGTGTGCGCCAGGCGTTCTGGAGCCCCTACCGCAAGTTCGGCAATTGGGTGACCGACAAGATTACGAAGAGCGCCTCGGAGAAGGAGAGCAAGCAGTTTGACGAGATGACCTCGAAGGCCGACACCGCCAGCACCAACCTGACGGCCAAGCCCGCCGACGGCAGCGCTCCGGCCGAGAAGAAGCCTGCCGCTCCGTTCGACATCGCCAAGTTTGCCGGTATCTTTGCCGCCATCGGTCTGGCGTTCGGTGCCATCGGTGCGGCGCTGGGCATGCTGGGCAGCTTTGTGGTGGCCAAGTGGTACAATGTCATCCTGCTGGTGGCCGCCGTCATCATCCTCATCAGCGGTCCCTCGATGCTGCTGGCCTGGCTGAAGCTGCGCCGCCGCAACCTGGGTCCCGTGCTCAACGCCAACGGATGGGCCATCAACAGCGATGTGAAGGTGAACACCACCTTCGGCAAGACGCTCACCTCGATGGCCAAGTATCCCAAGGTGGTGGCCAAAGACCCCTTCGCCGACAAGAAGACGCCCCTCTGGCGCCGTATCCTGTGCTGGGTCGTGGTGCTGGCCATCGTCTTCGCGGTCGGCTTCAAGCTGACGCAGCACCGCTGGCCGTGGCAGCCTAAACCTGTTGAGGTGCCTGAGGTCGAGGTGGTCGAGGAGGCTCCCGCCCCCGCCGAGGAAGTGCCCGCCGTTGAGGAGGCTGTGGTCGAGGAAACGCCTGCTGCTGAGTGAAACACTTGGTTGCTATATTGTTGCTGATGATACCTCTTTCATCGCAAGCGCAAGAGTTCTCCACGTTTACCGCCGCCTGGTGGAATGTGGAGAACCTGTTTGACCTGCGTGACGACCCCAAGACCAACGACGACGAGTTCACTCCCCAAGGTGACCTGCATTGGACGCGCCGCAAGTTGAACGACAAGATACAAGGTATCTACAAGACCCTGACGATGATGGACCTGCCCGACGTGGTGGGGTTGGCCGAGGTGGAGAACAACTATGTGCTGCGTGAGCTCTGCCAAGGGACGCCGCTGGCACAGGTGCCCTACCGCTATGTGCACTACGACTCGCCCGACCGACGCGGCATCGATGTGGCCCTCATCTACCGTAGCGACCGCTTCCGCGTCACCGCCAGCCGTCCCGTCAGCCTCAGCGACAGTGCGGCGGGTTTCTTCACACGTGATATTTTGGTGGTCGAGGGTGTTACAGCCGAGGGCGACAGCGTCGTGCTGTTGCTCAATCATTGGCCCTCGAAACGTGGCGGCGACGAAGCCGAAGTCCATCGCATCGAGGCGGCCCGCACGTTGCGCACCTTGATGAACGACCTGCATGCCGCCCATCCGCAAGCGGCCGTTATCGCTATGGGCGACATGAACTCTACCGTCGAAGAGGCTCCACTGGTTGACGGTATGGGTTTTGGGACCGACAGTATCAATCCTGAGGGTATACGGTTGCTCACCCAGCGTTTGCCGAGGGATTGGGGCAGCCATAAGTTTCAAGGACAGTGGGACTATATTGACCAAGTATTCCTGCTGGCCGGTGACAGTTGGGAGGTGAAGAAGCTGAAGCTGCTGAAGTTCGACCACCTGCTTACCGAAGAGAGCAGCCGTCCGGGAATGCGCCCCAAGCGTACCAATGTGGGGCCCCGCTACGAGGGCGGCCTCAGCGACCACCTGCCGATGTTGCTGCGCCTGAAACATAATCCGTAATTCGTACTTCTTGCCTTCATAAAAATACACTGAATAATGATGAAATGGTATAGGTTGATTTTAGTGACCGGAATTGTTACGCTGCTATTTTCTTGCGGTAGAAAAGACAAAGCGCCTTCGGGTTGGAACGATTCGATATTGGTCGAAACTCTTGCGGTGGGAGACGGAAATATGCCCACGGAACGTAATTATGTGGGAGACATTGGATCGGAACAAGAGGTGAGTCTTTCATTCCCATTAGGTGGTACATTGACTAAGGTGGCTGTGAAGAATGGCGACTATGTTGTCAAGGGACAGCTCTTGGCAGAGGTGGATGCGACTTCGGCAACCAGCCTGCATGCTACTTCGTTGGCCGCCCTGCGTCAGGCGGAGGATGCCTACCGCCGCTTGGAGGCAGTACATCGCGAAGGTGGTCTGAGTGAAGTGAAGTGGGTGGAGATGGAGACCAACCTGGAGAAAGCGCGCCAAGCAGAGGTGAGTGCCCGCAAACACATGGAGGACTGCTCCCTCCGTGCGCCGTTCAGCGGAGTGGTGTCGTGCGGCTCTCCTTTGGTGGGTCAGGATATGCGCCCGGGCGAGCCGTTCGCGCGGCTGCTCGATATGCGGCGTTTAAGGGTGCAGTTCTCGGTTCCCGAGCAGGAGATATCGCTTATCAATATAGGTGACGAAGCTACAGCCGAGATTCCTTCGATGGGGGACGGACAACTGACATTGCGCGTTAGTGACAAGAGTCTTAGCGCCAATCCGCTGGGACATACCTATAAGGTGTATGCCTCGATTGTGTCAGGCAATGTGAAGAATCTGTTGCCCGATATGGTGGCCAAAGTGCACATGAAGCTGAATGACTTGGGAGGCATTGTGGTGCCAAGCAGTTGCGTACAAACGATGCCTGAGGGTACAGTGGTGTGGGTAGTGAATAATGGCAAGGCTGAGCACCGTTGGATTGAAGTGGGCGACTTTGTGCGGAACGGTGTAGTGGTAAAGACGGGACTTGGGGATGGTGATACGGTGATTATTGCCGGACAGCAGAAGCTGTACACCGGCGCGAAGGTGAAAACGAGATAGGATATGGCCCGAAGAAGAAATATGATAGAGGGCGCGATGCGGAGTTTCCCCATCCTCGCATTTACGGTGTTGATAGCTATTGTGTTGGGTATCTACGCGCTGCCCCATCTGAATAAAAACGAATTCCCCGACGTCAAGGTTATGCAGGGCGTGGTGGCCGTTGTTTATCCTGGCGCCACCGCCGAAGAGATAGAGGAGCAAGTGGCCGGCAAGGTGGAGGAGTATCTGTTCACCTTCACCGATGTGGATAAGAACAACACCTATTCGTATAGCCAGAACGGCATGTTGTATGTCTTCGTGACGTTGGTACACTCAAACGATGACCCCAAAATCACGTGGTCGCGTATTCGTGAGGGTTTGGCGTTCTATCGTTTGACAAATTTGCCGCAGGGCGTGGTGGCGACGGCAGTTATAGACGATTTTGGCAACGCGTCGTCGCTGCTGTTGGCCATCGAGAGTGCTGAGCGTTCGCCGCGTGAATTGGAAGCTGTCGCCAAGCAGTTGTCGGCCCGTTTGCGTGCTATCCCCGAGATGGGACGTATCAGTGAGGTGGGCGCCCAGAAAGAGGAGATAGCGGTGCACATGGATCCCATGAAGCTTACACAGTATGCCATTTCGCCTTCGGTAGTGTCGGCCGAATTGGCGGCCCACGGCTTCAGAACTATCTCGGGCAAAGTGAGCAACAACGAAGGGAGCGCATTGGTGCACGTCACTATCCCCTTTGGAAACATATACGACCTAAGTGAGTTGGTTATCTTTGCCGACCCCGAAACAGGACAGACCTTGCGGCTGCGTGATGTGGCTACAATCGAGTCGCGATACGAGGAGTCGAAGCCCCATATCAAATACAGCGATGCTACGGTGAAGGATAACCGTTGTATCATGCTTTCGATAGAGATGCGACCGGGCAACAATGTGGTGGACTTTGGTGCCAAAGTGGAAAACATTATCAAAGAGTACGAAGCCGGCATCACCCCAGACATTCACATCCACCGCATCACCGACCAGCCCAAGGTGGTGGATAAATCGGTACGCTCTTTCCTCAAGGATCTGCTCGAAGCCATCCTCATCGTCATCTTTGTGATGCTTATGCTTTTCCCGTTGCGGACGGCCCTGATCAGTTCCACATCGGTACCTATATGTATTGCGGCCACGCTGGGCATTATGTATTTTATAGGCTTCGAGCTGAATACGGTAACATTGGCTGCACTCATCGCCGTGCTGGGTATGATAGTGGATGATTCGGTGGTGGTTATTGACGGATACACGGATTTGTTACGTGCGGGACACTCGCGATGGTATTCTGCTGTAGTGTCAACCAGCAAATTGGCCAATTCGATGCTTTTTGCCACCGCTTCTATCGCTATGATGTTTTTCCCTGCATTGGTCATTCTTAAAGGGAACATGATGGGTGATTTTGTAGAACTCTTCCCATGGACTATCCTCATCGCGTTGGCCTGTAGTTTCTTTTATGCTATCCAAGTTATTCCGTTCATTTCTTCGCGTTATATCAAACACTCTACAATGAAACAGCCCGGACGGCTGGACCGGATGCAAAATCAATTCTTTGAATGGCTGCAACGGGGCTACCAAAAGCTGCTCACGTTCTGTTTCCGCTACAAGATACTCACCCTTGCGACGGGAGGAGGGTTGACTCTGCTGGGTGCATTTATTTTCACTCAACTAAATATGCAGATACTGCCGAAAGCTGAGCGCGACAGTTTCGCTGTGGAGATCCATATGGCTGCGAGTTCGTCGATTGAGGAGACGGATGCGGTAGCCGACTCGCTGTCGGCTTTGCTGATGCAAGACCCGCGGGTGAAGAGCGTTACTTCATTTGTTGGTATGTCGTCGCCCCGATTCCACCTGACCTATGCCCCTCAGTTGGCGTCAGACCACTATGCCCAGTTTATCGTCAATACGACGGGCGACAATGACACCAAGGGGCTGATTGCCGAATATGCGCAGCGGTACGAGAATATCTTCCCACAGGCCCAGATACGGTTTAAACAGATGGATTATCAATATGTATTGGCGCCGGTGGAGTTTTATTTGAAGGGAGACAATTACGGCGATATCGCTAGTGTGCGTGACACGTTGCTGCGATTGATGAAGCAAAACCCCAAACTATTCTACGTCCATTCCGACTATGATGAGACAGAGGAGATGGTTGATGTGGTGCTGAAGACCGATGCAGCCAACAGGTTGGGTATTACACAGTCTACGCTCTCAGTTTATCTTAACGGCGCCCTTTCGGGAACGGCCCTCTCTACCCTCTGGGAGGGTGACTACAATATTCCCATTGCCATCTATTCGGAGGGCAAGCAACGTATCGATTATGGCTCGTTGGGCGACCTGATGGTTCCTTGTGCACAGCCTGGGGCTTGGGTGCCCTTGCGACAGGTGGCAGATATTGTTCCGCGATTCCACCACAACAATATGCCGCACCGCAACGGAGTGCGCTGTGTCACTGTGTCGGCTGATGTGATTCCGGGAGCAGGGCAGATAAGAGAATACTATAAAATACAACGAGCGTTGGACAAGATAGAACTTCCTGAAGGAGTCACCGTGGAACCTGGTGGAACCTTTGCGGTCTCGGCCAAACTGCTGCCTCGATTGGTTCTGGCTGTCATTGCCGCCATCTGTGTCATGTTCCTTGTACTTATCATCCATTATGGAAAGCTCAACATCTCCCTGTTGGCTATTTCTATGGCGGTGCTCTGTGTGTTTGGCTCCAATATCGGCCTTTGGCTTTTTGACCTCGACTTCTCTATCACGGCAGTGCTAGGCCTTATCTCGCTGGTGGGCATCATCGTGCGCAATGCCATTATTATGTACGACTATGTGGCCGAGTTGAGGAATAAGGAGCTGATGTCGGTGACAGAAGCCGCTTATTATGCCGGCCTGCGTCGTATGCGGCCAATCTTCCTTACTTCGGCAACGACAGCTATTGGTGTTGTGCCTATGATTTTGGCCGGCACAATGTTGTGGATGCCTATGGGTGTGGTTATCTGTTTTGGCACACTCTTCACCCTGCCGCTGGTTATTACCATCCTTCCTGTGGCCTACTGTGTGGCTTTCGAAAACAGAAAGCGTCAGAATGTACGTCCTGTGCATACATGGCTTGGAAACAAGCATAAGAGCGAGCTTGTGACACTTGTGGTGTTCCTCTGCTTTATGCTGCTTCCTTCGCTCCATTCACCGCTCTCCGCCCAGACGCTTTCTCTCGACAGCTGTCTGGCCCTTGCGAAGCGTAACAATACGGAAATTCGCACCACCAAATTGGAGATAGAGCGCGCCCGCGCTGTGAAACAGCAGGTATTTACCAAGTATTTCCCACAGGTCAACCTGGCGGGACTTGGCTACTATTCGGCCAACCCGCTTATCCATTTTGGATTGGAGGATATCCAGTCGAATGATATGCGCGAGTTGCTCCAGGATATCTACGATTTGGTCTCCTCAGAGACTGACGTGCAGAAGGAAATCTCACTAATGAAGAAAGGCGTTAGCGGCTCGGTGGTTTTAGCTCAGCCACTTTTCGCTGGCGGTCGTATCGTCAATGGAAACAAATTGGCAGATCTTGGCGTAAGAGCTGCTGAGTTGCAGGGTGAGATGAAGGTGCGCGACATTGTTGAGAATATCGAGTCGACATACTTTCTTGTGGTGGGGTTGCAGCAGAAAGAGACGACGGTGGCTGCGGCGTTGAACCTCATCGATTCGCTCGACCGTATTGTACATGCGGCGTTGGACAATGGTCTCGTTACACGTGCCGATGTATTACAACTGCAACTGAAACGCAACGAGATGCTCGCCAACCAGCAGCAACTTGCCAGCGGCATTCGCCTCGCGAAACGCCTGCTGTGCACCCAGATTGGCATCGAATACAGCGACACATTGCTTTTTGTCGACCCTCAGCTTCACTCTCCATATCCCTCACTTCACACGCCCCTTCCTGCGCTTGATTCTTCTCGCCCGGAGGTACAGTTGCTGCAGTTGAATGTTGAGGCCGAACAGTTGCAGCGGAGACTCACCCTCGGCGAAGCTTTACCCCAGCTTACCCTGATAGGGACGGCCTATTATGGCAATATGATTAAAACCGACCCTTCGGCTAATGCACTAGCATTGCTCTCGCTTTCCATACCGCTGACCAGTTGGTGGGAAACTTCACAGAAACTCCGGCAGCATGATATCCGTATTGCTGAAGCCCGTCTACAGCAAGAACACTTGGGTCGTATGATGTCGATAGAGGAGGATAAGGCTTTGAGTGATATGCTCGATGCGGCCGTGCTGCTCAAGTCCGACTCGGCAGCATTGGAGATTGCCCGGGAAAACTACCGGCTTGCCACACTCAACTACGAGGCAGGGGTCATTACCATCGCCGACGTGTTGCAGGCTCATGCCCTTCTGCTGCAGGCACAGAATGCTATTACCGATCGCCTCACCACGTATGCTGTGGCTCGCCGCCGGTTGCTGGATTTGAAGGGTGGGTATGAATGATTGAATTAGATTAAAAATAAATATTTTGAAAAAATGAAAAGACTGATTCTTATTTTGATGGCATTTATCTGCGCCAGCCCGATGGTTGCCCAGAGCGTTCTCAACGACAAGGCTGACAATATTGTTGGCACCTATTCAGGGAAACAAGGGGACGATCGGTTTAGGGCGAAGATTGTCAAACTGACCGATGGTACCTATCGTGGTCAGGTTATCTGGATGGAGCGCGACAAAGATGCAAAGGGCAACAAGATACTGGATACCAAAAATCCGGACAAAAACCTCCGCTCCAAGCCGGCCGATCAGGTGGTGCTCTTTTCCGGCTTAAAGTATGACTCCAAGAAGCACTGCTGGAACGACACCAAAATCTACGACCCGCAACGCGGTTTGAAGGCTTCCATGACCGCTGAGTTTGTCGCTGACGGACGTCTGCGCATCAAAGGGTCTGTGTTGGGAATCGGAGAGAGTGTTTTCTGGAACAAAGAATAGAACGTTCGGAGGTGAAATATGAAATATTTTCACTATCTTTGCACGGTGTTTTTTGTATGAAAATAATACAGAACTATGTATAGGACAAATACTTGTGGCGAGTTGAGACTCGCCAATGTGGGACAGACAGTGACCCTCGCCGGATGGGTGCAGCGCTCGCGCGACCTGGGCGGCATGACCTTTATCGACCTGCGCGACCGTTACGGTATCACGCAGTTGGCTTTCAACATGGAGTCCAACGCGCCGCTCTGCGAGCAGGCCCGCAAGTTGGGACGCGAATACGTTATCCAGGTGACCGGCAAGGTCATCGAGCGCAGCTCGAAGAATACGAAGATACCTACCGGTGAGATTGAGATAGAGGTCGCGGAGCTGACCATCCTCAACGAGGCCAAGACGCCTCCCTTCACCATCGAGGACCAGAGCGACGGTGGCGACGATCTGCGCATGAAGTACCGCTACCTCGACATCCGCCGCAACCCCGTGAAGAACAACCTCGTGATGCGCCACAAGATGGCTATGCTGGTGAGGAACTATCTTAGCGAGCGCGACTTCCTGGAGATTGAGACCCCGATGCTCATCAAGAGCACCCCCGAAGGTGCCCGCGATTTTGTGGTGCCCAGCCGCATGAACCCCGGCGAGTTCTACGCTTTGCCGCAGAGTCCGCAGCAGTACAAGCAGCTGCTGATGGTGGCCGGCATGGACCGCTACTTCCAGATTGTGCGCTGCTTCCGCGATGAGGACCTGCGTGCCGACCGTCAGCCGGAGTTCACGCAGATCGACTGCGAGATGAGTTTCGTGCACCAGGAGGATGTGCTCAATATGTTCGAAGGCTTGGCCAAGCACCTCTTCAAGGAGATGAAAGGCATTGAGTTCGATAAGTTCCCCCGCATGACTTGGCACGACGCCATGCGCCTCTACGGCTCCGACAAGCCCGATATCCGTTTCGGCATGGAATTCAAAGAAGTGACCGACGTGGTCAAGGGCCACGGCTTTGGCCTCTTCGACGGTGCCGAGCTGGTGGTGGGCATCGTGGCCGAGGGCTGCTCCGAATACACCCGCAAGCAGCTCGACGCGCTGACCGACTTCGTCAAGCGTCCGCAGGTGGGTGCCGGCGGCATGGTGTACATCAAGTACAACGCTGACGGCAGTTTCAAGAGCAGCGTCGACAAGTTCTACGACGCCGAGGCCCTGAAGGCCATCGCCGACAAGATGGGCGCCAAGCCCGGCGACCTGATGCTGTTGCTCTGTGGCCCCGCCATGAAGACGCGCACGCAGCTCTGCGCCCTGCGCCTCGAGATGGGCAACCAGCTCGGCCTGCGTGACCCGCAGAAGTTCGCCCCCCTGTGGGTTATCGACTTCCCTCTGCTGGAGTGGGATGACGAGACGCAGCGCTACTACGCCATGCACCACCCCTTCACCGCTCCCAAGCCCGAGGACGAGCCTCTGCTTGACGACCCCAGCCGTTGGGGCGACATACGCGCCAACGCCTACGACATCGTGATGAACGGCACCGAGGTGGGTGGCGGCAGCATCCGTATCCACGACCGCACCCTGCAGAACAAGATGTTCCACACCCTCGGCTTCACCGACGAGAGCGCCGCCGCGCAGTTCGGCTTCCTGATGGATGCCTTCACCTACGGTGCACCGCCACACGCCGGTCTCGCCTTCGGCTTCGACCGTCTCTGCTCCATCTTCGCCGGCGCCGACTCGATTCGCGACTTCATAGCCTTCCCGAAGAACAACTCGGGTCGCGACGTCATGAGCCAGTCGCCTTCGCCTATCAGCCAAGAGCAGCTTGATGAACTCTGCATCAAGGTTGAGGTGAAATAATGTTAAAGGCTTTAATAAAATCGATGCGTCTCCGCACATTGCCCCTGTCACTGGCGGGAGTGGTATGCGGAGGTCTGCTTGCCATGGGTGGCCTTGGGCACGCCGGCAGCTGGTGGGCATTTGTGTTGGTGCAGCTTACGGCCTGTCTGCTACAGATACTCTCCAACCTCAGCAACGAGTTGGGTGATCACCTCAGCGGCGTGGACGGCGAGGGTAGGGAAGGCCCCAACTACAGCATGGCCGACGGTGGTCTGAGCGTCAGGCAGATGTGGGGCGCCATCAATGGTACCGTGGTTGCCTGCTGCGTGAGCGGCTTGGCGATGGTGCTGGTGTCTGGTTGCCCGTGGTGGGTGCTGCTGCTTGGAGCGGCGGCCATATGGGCAGCAACACACTACACCCTTGGCAGGAGCCCCTATGGATATAAAGGTCTCGGCGACCTATTCGTCTTTATCTTCTTTGGCCTGGTGAGTGTGCTGGGCAGCTTCTTTGTGCTTGTCCATGACATACATTGGTACTACATGCTACCAGCGGCTGGCATCGGACTGCTGAGCGTGGCGGTACTGAATGTTAACAATATCCGTGACATGGCTTCCGATGAGGGCATCCGCAATACTGTCCCGTTGAGGATAGGAATGCGACGTGCCAGGATATACCAAACGGTATTGGTAACTCTGGGATGGTTGTTGATGGCTGCCTCCTATTACGGAGATAACACTTTTGCATGGTTGGCGCTGTGTACCATGCCCCTGTTCGTATTGCACATTGTGGGTGTATGGCGCCGAGAAGGCAAGCGCCTCGACCCTATGTTGCCATTGCTGGTAATGAGCATCTTCCTGCTTTCCTTATTTTATTCCATCGGAGCGTTTTTATTGCTATGGCATACGACTTCAGCACTATAGCCTGCACCTATGACCGTCTCAACCGCATCATGACATTCGGTCTCGACCGTTGCTGGCGGAAACGCGCTGTGAAGGGTTTGCACGGCAATGTGCTGGATGTCGCCTGCGGTACCGGCGATATGATGGTGGAGTTGATGAAGCAGGGCTGCAGTGTGACAGGCGTGGACATCAGCGAGGAGATGCTGGACATAGCCAGGTTAAAGGTGAAAGGAGAAAGATTAATGCTGGCCGATGTGGAGAGTCTGCCGTTTGAGGATAATACTTTCGACGCCGTGACCTGTGCTTTCGGCGTGCGCAATTTCGTGCACCTGGAGCAGGGATTGAGCGAGATGCTGCGGGTGTTGAAGCCTGGTGGCACGATGGTGATACTTGAGCTGGCTACGCCCGACAGCCCGATAATAAGACCCTTTTACAATTTCTATACCAAGCACATCATTCCCTGGCTCGGTAGCCGTATCGCTGGCAACCGCGAAGCCTATATCTACCTGCCCGAAAGTATAGAACGCTTCCCAAAAGGTGACGACTTCCTAAAAGTAATTCTCAATTCTCAATTCTCAATTCTCAGTTGCTGCCAGCAGCGGCTCACCTTCGGCGTTTGTCGTCTCTACATAATAAACAAAGAGGTCGCTGTACCTGGGCGACCTCTATGCCATATTAATCCTAAAACGGTTGCAAAAGTACGCCCCTTTCCGGGACCCCACAATACCTAAAAATAGTGATTTGTATAACCCGTTGAAATATATATATGTTATGAAGAAGATAATCCTCGTTTTGTTGTTTGTAATGCCCTTTGCAAGCTTTGCACAGAAGGGTGGAGAAACAGAAAATCCCGACATTTACGCCGAACGTGCTTCTGTCCGTTTCGACAACGGCGACGACAAGGGCGCCGTGGCGCTCCTCAAGAAGGGCGCCAAGTTGGGTTCGGCCAAGTGCTGCAACTATCTGGGCGACTACTACAACGAACAGGAGGACTACAAGGCTGCCGCCAAGTACTACACCCAAGCAGGTGACGCCGAAGGACGCTTCTCGCTCGGCAGCCTCTACCTGGTGGGCAGCCTTGGTAAGCAAACCGATGCCGACATGATGCACGGCCTCGACCTGGTGCGTAGTGCCGAACGCGAGGACTATCGCGACGCCATCTACGTCATGGCACGTCTCTTCGATGCCGGTGCCGCCCCCTATGTGGAGCAGAACTACGACAGCGCTATCTTTATGCTCAACCGTCTGGTTGCCAAGGAAGACCCCTATGCCCTTTTCGCCATGGCCGGCTACTATGAGACCGGCAGCGGCGTGCCCAAAGACAGCTTGGAGGCCATGCGCTACCTTGAACGCGCCGGTGCTGCAGGCCTCAGCGACGGCTATGCCTACTTGGGCGACTACTACCGCCACGGCCTCACCAACCTCACCCCCGACTCCACACGCGCATTCCTCCTCTACCAGCAGGCCGCTGCCGTGGGCGAGGACAACGCCAACGGCCTCTTCGCCGTGGCTGTGTGCTACCTGCAGGGCATCGGCACCCGTATGGACAGCCTCAAGGCCATCCCCTATCTGCAGGATGCCGTCGATGCCGGCTCGGCCGCCGCTGCCGGTGTGCTGGGCGATTTCTACAACTATGGTCGTGCCGGCGTCAAACCCGACGGCGACACCGCCTTGATGCTCTACCAGCTGGCTTCGCAGGGCGACGACCCGCGAGGCGATTACATGATGGGAGCCTACCTCTATGAAAGAGGAGCCTACGACAACGCCATGGGCTTCCTCCAATCGGCCATCAACCATGGCTCGGTCGACGCTGCTGTGCTCTATGCCCAGGCCCTGTTTGCCGGCAACGGCGTGGAGCGCAACCCCGAGCAGGCCGTGGAAATCCTGCGTCAGACAGCACCCCTCGACCCGTCGGGTCAGTCTCGTTACCTGCTGGGTCTCGCCAGCCGCAACGGCGTCGGCATGCCGAAGGATGAGCAGTTGGCTTTCCGCTATATGGACACCGCCGCCTCGATGGGCAACACCAGCGCTATGATGGGCCTCGGACAGTTCTATGTCAACAGCACGGTTGTGCCGCAAGACACCGTCAAGGCCGTGGAGTGGTATGAGCGCGCTGCCGCTGCCGGCTCCACACGCGCCATGATGCTCCTGGCCGGCAGCTACCGCCAGGGTCGCACGGCACCGCGCAATCCGCAGCGCGCCTTCGAACTCTACCGCATGGCCGCCGACCAGGGCAACCTCGACGCCCTCTGCCGTGTGGGCCTCTGCCACGAGTTGGCCGAGGGCACCGACAAGGACCTCCGCCGAGCCTATGCCTGCTACAGCGAGGCCGCCGAACGCGGTTCGGCCTGGGGCATGCGCCTGTTGGCCGACTGCTACGCGCAAGGTCTCTATGTCGAGTACGACATGCAGCAGGCTGCCGAGTGGTTCCAACGCGCCGCCGAAGCGGGCGACGTGCAGAGTTGCTATGTCCTCGGACAGCTCTACCTTAACGGCGAGGGTGTCAAGAAAAACAAGAAAGAGGCCCGCCGCTGGCTGCAGGTGGCCGCCGATGCCGGTCATCAGCAGGCCGCCGACCTGCTCAAGACCCTCTGAACACCGTCCGCCCCTCGACAGTTTAACGGTACTTTAACGGAAAAAAGCGTTGAAATACCGTTGAAGTACCATTGAAGTACCGTTGAACAGACGGTGTTGACTCCTACTCTTCTTCATTTGTTCAACAGCAGTTCTTCAACAGTTCTTCAACATTTTCTTGAAGAACTGTTGAAGAACTGCTGTTGATGGGTTGAAGAAGTGGCGGTGTCAGGCATTACCCTTCAGGGGCTGTTCCATAGCTGTTTGATATTGTGACAAAAATGATTATTTTTCATTTATATTATAAAAAAAGTGTATCTTTGCAGTTCGATTTGGATTGAAAAACAACTGATATATCGCTATATTATGAATGTGAATATTAAACAGTTAGGTATGGTTCAAGAGGCCTCTCCCAGCTCCATTATCGACATGATTTTGAAGCTGAAGCCCGAGGAATTGAACAACTATTGCGCTGCCAAGATCAACGGCAACGTGGTGGATTTGCGTGACGTGATTGAGGAGGATTGCGAGATTGAACTGCTCGACAAGAACGCTCCCGAGTCGCTGCCCATCCTGCGTCATACCACCGCCCATATCATGGCCGAGGCCGTGAAACACCTCTATCCCGAGGCCAAGCTCACCATCGGCCCCTCGACCGACAAAGGGTTCTTCTATGACTTCGATTTCCGTCCTTTCAACCGCGAGGACCTCGACGCCATCGAGAAGGAGATGAAGTCCATCATCAAGAAAGCCACCCGCCTGGAGCGCAAGATTGTGTCGCGCGACGAGGCCCGCAAGATTTTCGAGGAGAAGAACGAGCCCTACAAGCTCGAGCTGCTTGATGCCATCGCCCCCGATGCCCGCATCACCATCTACAGCCAGGACGACTTTGTCGACCTCTGCTCCGGTCCCCACCTGCTGAACACTCGCCTCATCAAGGGCTTCAAGCTGATTGCCAACTCGAACACCTATTGGCGCGGCGACCGCAACGGCAAGTCGCTGACCCGCATCTTCGGCGTGGCCTTCTTCAGCAAGGAGGACCTCGAGGCTCACATGGAATACTTGGAGAACATCAAGAACCGCGACCACAACAAGCTGGGTCGCGAGTTGGAGCTCTTCACTGTGGTTGACGTCATCGGCCAGGGTCTGCCGCTGTTGCTGCCCAAGGGCGCCAAGATTGTCCAGACGTTGCAGCGTTGGATTGAGGACCTGGAGGACAACGAGTGGGGGTACATCCGTACCAAGACGCCCTTCATGGCCAAGAAAGACCTTTACGAGATTTCCGGCCATTGGCAGCACTACCGCGACGGCATGTTCGTCATCGGCGATCCCGAAGATCCCGAGGTGTTGGCTCTGCGCCCCATGACCTGCCCGTTCCAATACTTCGTCTACAAGGCTTCGCCCAAGTCGTACCGCGACCTGCCGAAGCGCTATAGCGAGACCTCGACGCTCTTCCGCAACGAGGACTCGGGCGAGATGCATGGCCTGACGCGTGTGCGCCAGTTCACCATCTCGGAAGGCCACCTCATTGTGCGCCCCGACCAGATGGTCGAGGAGTTCAAGAAGTGCCTTGCGCTGGCCAAGTACTGCCTGACGACGCTGGGTCTGCAGGACGACGTGACCTACCACCTCTCCAAGTGGGACCCCAACAACACGAAGAAATATATCGGCACTGCCGAGGAGTGGGAAGACAGTCAGCAGCATATCCGCAATATTCTCAACGAGCTTGAGATACCTTTCGTGGAGGACGACGACGAGGCAGCCTTCTATGGACCCAAGGTGGACATCAACGCCAAGAACGTCTACGGCAAGGAAGACACCATGATCACCGTGCAGTGGGATGCTCTGTTGGCGCCGCGCTACGACATGTTCTACATCGATCAGAACGGCAACAAGGTGCGCCCGAATGTTATCCACCGCACCAGCTTGGGCTGCTACGAGCGTACGCTGGCATGGATGATTGAGAAGTATGAAGGTGCCTTCCCCACCTGGCTCTGTCCCGAGCAGGTACGTGTGCTCCCCATCTCGGAGAAGTTCCTCGACTACGCCAACGCCGTCAACGCCGAGTTGGTGAAGGCCGGTATCCGTTCTACCGTTGACGAGCGCTCCGAGAAGATTGGCTACAAGCTGCGCGACCTGCGTCTGCAACGCATCCCCTACGCTCTGATTGTCGGCCAGAAAGAAACCGACGAGGGTCTCGTCTCGGTGTGGAATCGCAAGGCGGGCGACAAAGGCGCTGCCAAGCTGTCGGAGTTCATCGCAGAGATACGTGAAGACATTGACACCAAAGCCCTCGCGCCGCGCGGGTAGAAACAATTTTTTTGCCAATAGATAAAAAAGTTGTATTTTTGCCGTCCGATTTTGTCTGTAAAATAGCAATTTAAAGTATAGAAATCAAACAGTTAAGCTGATAATTTAAAATAGGAGAACCAAGTTATAGCAGCACCTTTCAAACCCATTGCACCCCAGAACAGCAACATGCAGAGGGGACGCGGCCCAATGAAAAAAGAGCCTGAACACCTGATCAACGAGCGCATCGACTCGCCGATGGTCCGCGTGGTAGGCGAGGGTATGGAGCCCACCATCATGAACACCAAAGAGGCCCTGCGCCGTGCCTACAACGACGGCCTCGACCTGGTCATGATTTCGCCCAACGCCAATCCGCCGGTGTGCAAGATTATCGAGTACCAGAAGTTCCTCTACGAGCAGAAGAAGCGAGAGAAGGAGCGCAAGGCCAACTCGCAGAAAATCGTCATCAAGGAGATACGCCTCAGCCCGCAGACCGACGACCACGACTTCGAGTTCAAGCTCAATCACGCCATCCGCTTCCTCAAAGAAGGCAACAAGGTGAAGGTCGACGTTTTCTTCCGTGGGCGCTCGATTGTCTACAAGGAGCAGGGTGAGCAGCAGCTGCTGAAATTCGCCGAGGCTCTCCTCGAATACGGCAAGCCCGAGCAGATGCCCCGCCTCGAGGGCAAGCGCATGCTCATGATTATTGCCCCGAAGAAACAATAACAGAAAAAGTCCAAACCGTATCAATATAGTCTAACTTAAAAAACAGTAAAGTAATGCCAAGAATGAAAACCAAGGCCGCTGCCAAGAAGCGTTTCACCTTCACCGGCACCGGCAAGATCAAGAGAAAGCATGCTTACCACAGTCACATCCTCACCAAGAAGGAGACGACCCAGAAGCGCAACCTCGACCACACCACTCTCGTGAGCCGTGACGACGAGGCCCGTGTAAAACGTATGCTTTTAGCGTAAACGGAGTTATTAACCATTGTTCAGCGCTGACAAGAGCAGCAGGTTAGAACCACAAGGCACCGTGTTGCCGCCTGAACGAAAAAACAATTAAACTATGCCAAGATCAGTCAATGCTGTGGCTTCCAGAGCCCGCAGAAAGAAAATCCTCAACCGCACCAAAGGTTATTGGGGCAGAGGTAAAAACGTATGGACCGTTGCCAAGAACAAATGGGAAAAAGGTCAGACCTACGCCTACCGTGACAGAAAGAACAAAAAGCGCGAATTCCGCTCGCTGTGGATCAACCGTATCAACGCCGGTTGCCGCATCAACGGCATCTCGTACTCCGTCTTTATGGGCGAACTTCACAAAAACAACATCGAGCTCAACCGCAAGGTGCTTGCCGACCTCGCTATGAACCATCCCGAGGCCTTCACCGCTGTTGTCAAGATGGTAAAGAAATAAGTCTAACACCTAAAGAATCTATTTGCCATGGGAAAAAATGAATTAATGCAGTTTGTCGAGACCCTTGTCGAGCGCAAGGAGTTCCCCGAGTTCAAGGCTGGCGATACCATCACTGTCCATTACAAAATTAAAGAAGGTAACAAAGAGAGAATCCAGAACTTCCAGGGCGTTGTCCTGCAACGCAGCGGAAGCGGAGCTACTGAGACCTTTACTGTCCGCAAGGTCACGAATGGCGTCGGAGTGGAGCGCATCTTCCCCTTTGCCAGCCCGTTCATCGAGCAGATCGACGTCAACAAGCGTGGTGCTGTGCGCCGTGCCCGTATCTTCTACCTGCGCGACCTCACCGGTAAGAAAGCCCGTATCAAAGAGAAACGCCACTAATCGTTTCACTTTGGCGATACGGTTTGGTATTTTAAAGCAGCGCATCCAGTCGGGTGCGCTGCTTTTATTATGATATGTAACTGCTGACGGGGCCGAAGTCAAAGCCGTCGACAAGGAGGCGGTTCTTGGTGGTGCGGCCGAGGAAGCAGCAGTTGAGGCGGGCCTCGTCCATCTTAAGAAGGAAGGAGTCGTCCTGCTCCTCGGGGAGCGCCACGAGGTAGCGGCCCGCCTCCTCGCCGAAGAGAAAGGCGTCGAGGCGCACCTCGCGTGGCGAGAGAATGTCGAAGCCCAACGGAGCCGTGAAGCGCAGCAGCGAGCAGAAGAGGCCACCCTCGGCGACGGGCAGGCTGCCGAGCAGCAGGTCGTTGTCCTGCAGGGCGGCGAGTATCATCTCAATGTATTGGCAGTCCTCCTCATGGCCGCCGGTGGCCATGGCGCCGTCAATCAGGTGCAGGCAGTGACGCGCATACTCGCTGTCGGCGAATTCGGTGCTGACGTTGCCGACCATGTAGAGCAGTAATCCGGTGCTGAATTGAGAATTGAGAGTTGAGAATTGAGAATTCTTGCAGAGTTTTTTTGCTATCTCGAGGCACTCTTTGACTCGGGGCTCACGGATGCTGCGGTGGTCGGCGCTGCCGGTGTAGAGGTATTCGTCGCGTTCCACGGTGTGTTTCTGTCCGCGCAGCCAGCCGTAGAGGCTCTGCTGTTTGCCGTTGCTTTCCCACATGGCCAGCAGGGTGGAGAGTTCCTCCATGGTGGGGATGCGCCCCACGATGTCGAGCACCTCGTCGTAGGCTTCGCGCGAGATGCCGAGGGCCTCGACCTGCTCAAAGTCAACGGGCTGTTCAGCCATTGGCGGTTAGCTGGTTGAAGAGTGCGGTGAGGGAGGCCTGGAGGTCGTTCCAGGTGGCGGTGAAGTTGCGGGTGAACCAAGGGTCGGCCACATCGCGGTGTTTGCCCACGTAATCCATCATCAAGTGCAATTTGCCGTCCGGGTCGCCGCCGAAGAGCTTATGCATGTCGTTCATGTTGGCCTCGTCCATACCGACGATGAGGTCGTAGCGGCTGTAGTCGTCGGGCGTCAGTTGGCGTGCCGCATGACCTGGGCAGCCGATGCCGTGTTTGGCCAGCTCTTGGCGCGCCATAGGATAGACGGGGTTGCCAATCTCCTCATCGTGGGTAGCCGCCGAGGCTATTTCATAGTTACCCTCCATGCCCGCTTGACGCACCATGCGCTTGAGCATGAACTCAGCCATAGGGCTGCGGCAGATGTTACCGTGGCATACAAAAAGTATTCTTTTCATGTTGCAAAGATACGCAAAAAAAACAAAATGGCCAAATAAAAAATCACCAAAGGTTAATTTAACACAATATTTAGGACCGTTTTGCGTTATTTTTCCGAATTCAATACCTCTTATTATGAAGATATTGGTCCTCAATTGCGGCAGTTCATCGTTGAAGTATCAGCTGATTGACGTGGATACTCGTACGGTGCTCACCAAGGGTCTCTTGGAACGTATCGGTTTGCCGAGCGGCATCTTTAGTTACACAAGCAAGGGCGAAAAGCACACCACGGAGTGCCCCATACCCAACCACACGGAAGGGTTGCGCATGGTGATGGCGGCGCTGACCGACCCCGAGACGGGTGTCATCTCCAGCATCAAAGAGTTGGGTGCCATAGGTCACCGTTTTGCTCACGGTGGAGAATATTTTACTGGGAGCGTGCAGATTACGCGCGACGTCATCAACAAGGAAGAGTCGCTCATCGACTTGGCGCCGCTCCATATTCCGGGCAACATCATGGGGGCCGAAGCCATCAACAATGTGATGCCCGATGTGCCGCAGGTGGCCGTCTTCGACACCGCCTTCAACCTCACCATCGAGCCGAAGAATTACCTCTACGGCATCCCCTACGAATACTATGAGCAGTATGGCATCCGTCGCTATGGTTTCCACGGCACCAGCCACCGTTTTGTGGCCAAGCGCGGTGCCAAGATGATTGGTAAGTATTGGAAGGACCTGAAAATCATCACCTGCCATCTGGGTAGCGGTGCCTCCATCTGCGCCATTGATCACGGCAAGAGCGTGAACAATTCGATGGGTATGACCTCCCTCGAGGGCCTCACGATGGGCTCGCGCTGCGGCGACATCGACGTCGGCGCGCTGCTCTACCTGATGGAGAAGGCCAATCTCAGCGTGAAAGAAACTAATGATATTCTATATAAAAAGAGCGGTCTTGTGGGCCTCACCGGCGGCTCGCCCGATATGCGCGACATTTGGGCCGGTGTGCAGCAAGGTGACAAGCGTAACACCCTGGCTTTCGAAGTCTTCGCGCAGCGCTGCAAGAAGTACATCGGTGCCTTCATGGCGCAGATGAACGGCTGCGACCTGCTTATCTTCACCGGCGGCATCGGCGAGAACGCCTGGTTTATGCGCCACGCCATCCTGCAGGATATGGATTGGCTTGGTGTTGAGATAGATATGGACCTCAACGACCGCACCGCCGGCATCGATGCCGTCATCAGCAAGCCTGGTGCGCGTGTCACCACCGCTGTGGTGCAGACAGACGAGGAGCTGGCCATCGCCGTGGATACCTACAAGATAGTCACCGGCCAATAAATCAGCAAAATATGGATTTGGGTGATTGTATATTGAAGTATGTGAACAGCTACGAAGGCGAGGACTCGCTCGGCCGTGATGTGAGTGGCCGGTCAGAATACTTTTGCCCTGTTGCCGACCTGTGCGAGGGTGAGGAGGTGAAGTGGGACAGAAGCATGTTGGGCTACCCCGCGGTGAAGTGCAAAACCATCGGCGACGACAGCATCACCCTGCTGTATACCAACTACTTCAATCCCAGCGAGAGACTGTCGGAAACCCGCGAGGTAACCCTGCGCCCCGGCGGCTCGTGGGGACACAGCCTGGGGGGCGGCCGCTACGACCACCACTACGACCTCCAGCTCGTAAAGAAATAGACACCCTGCACCCCCGCCCAGACCACCCCCTAATGCCTTACCAAGAACCTACCAAGGACTACCCATCGACTTCCCAAGGACTACCCATCGACTTCCCAAGGACTACCCATCGACTACCGTAGTGGTGGTTTATAAGCATTATAAACGGTTAATAGTTAGCGGTTAGCAGTTGGGGGTTGGCCATTACCACACTGCTAATTATGCGTGACCCTAAGCATTTTTATTTTGCGGTGTCGATTTTATTATTTATATTTGCATTTTAATAATACGATACGATAACGATATAAACGTCTGATAATGAGACCTAACTTTCAGAATGTCGACTTCCGCGCTGTCGATGGAAAGCGCGAATCTTTCGCCGAATGGGAGAAAGAAGCACATAATGAGAAGAATTGGAAGACTCCGGAGCAGATCGATGTGAAGCCCGCCTATGGCAAGAAGGACCTGGAGGGTATGGAGCACCTGAACTACGCCGCCGGTATCGCCCCCTTCCTGCGTGGCCCCTATTCGACGATGTATGTGATGCGTCCCTGGACCATCCGTCAGTATGCCGGTTTCTCGACCGCCGAGGAAAGTAACGCCTTCTACCGTCGCAACATAGCTGCTGGTCAGAAGGGTCTGAGCTGCGCCTTCGACCTGGCCACCCACCGTGGCTACGACTCGGACCACGAGCGTGTGGTGGGCGATGTGGGTAAAGCCGGTGTGGCCATCGACAGCATCCTCGACATGAAGATTTTGTTCGACCAGATTGACCTGGGTAGGATGTCCGTCTCAATGACCATGAACGGCGCCGTGCTCCCTATCTTGGCCTTCTATATCATCGCTGCTGAGGAGCAGGGTGTGTCGCAAGACCAACTGCAGGGCACCATCCAGAACGACATCCTGAAGGAGTTTATGGTGCGCAACACCTATATCTACCCTCCGCTGCCGTCGATGAAGATTATCGCCGACATCTTTGAGTATACCTCGAAACACATGCCCAAATTCAACAGTATCAGTATCTCAGGTTACCACATGCAGGAAGCCGGCGCCACCGCCGATATTGAATTGGCCTACACGCTGGCCGACGGCTTGGAGTATCTGCGTGCCGGTATCAGCGCGGGCATGAGCGTCGACGACTTTGCGCCGCGTCTGTCGTTCTTCTGGGGCGTGGGTATGAACCAATTCATGGAGATTGCCAAGATGCGCGCTGCCCGTATGCTGTGGGCCAAGATTGTCAGTCAGTTTAACCCCAAGAACCCCAAATCGTTGGCCCTGCGTACTCACAGCCAGACGTCGGGTTGGAGCCTTACGGAGCAGGATCCCTTCAATAATGTGGCCCGTACCTGCATTGAGGCTATGGGTGCCGCTCTTGGTCACACGCAGAGCCTGCACACCAACGCCCTCGACGAGGCCATCGCCCTGCCTACCGATTTCAGCGCCCGTATCGCCCGTAACACTCAGATTTACTTGCAGGAAGAGACCAATATCTGCCGTGTGGTAGATCCTTGGGCCGGCAGCTATTATGTCGAGACCCTCACCCATGAGCTGGCACACCGTGCGTGGGCTCACATCCAGGAGGTGGAGAAGCTCGGCGGTATGGCTAAAGCCATCGAGAGCGGCGTGCCCAAGATGCGTATCGAGGAGGCCAGCGCCCGCAAGCAGAGCCGCATCGACTCCAATGTGGATACCATCGTGGGTATCAACAAGTACCGCCTCGACCACGAGGACCCCATCGAGACTCTCGAAATCGATAATACCGCTGTGCGCAACGCCCAGATTGAGCGTCTGCACAAGCTGCGTGCCGAGCGCGACAACGAGGCCGTCAACGCCGCCCTCGACGCGCTGACCGAGTGCGCCCGCACCGGCAAAGGCAACCTGCTGGACCTCAGCATCGATGCCGCCCGCAAGCGCGCCTCGCTGGGCGAAATCAGCTACGCCCTGGAGAAAGTCTTCGGACGCTATAAAGCCAAAATCAACCTTATCAGCAACGTGTACAGCAGTCAAACCAAAGAGAGCGACGCCTTCAAGAAAGCGCAGGAGCTCACCGATAAATTTGCCAAGTTGGAGGGCCGCCGTCCCCGTATCATGGTGGCCAAGATGGGCCAGGACGGTCACGACCGCGGCGCCAAGGTGGTAGCCACCGGCTACGCCGACATGGGCTTCGATGTCGATATGGGTCCGCTGTTCCAGACACCCGCCGAGGCTGCCAAGCAGGCCGTGGAGAACGACGTGCACATTTTCGGTGCCAGCTCGCTGGCGGCTGGTCACAAGACCCTGTTGCCGCAGGTGATTGAGGAACTGAAAAAGCTTGGCCGCGAGGATATTATGGTGGTTGCCGGTGGCGTTATTCCGCCGCAGGACTATCAGTTCCTGTTCGATGCCGGCGTGGCCGCCATTTTCGGACCTGGCACACCTGTCAGCACTTCGGCCATCAAGATGATGGAGTTGCTGCTGGCTGCAAGGGAATAAGTAAAAAAAATGTTTCATGGACGCTCTCCGCTGCCGTTCTGGTGGCGGGGAGCTTTTTTTATGTGCCTTATCGCAGGAAGAAAGTGGTGTCGCTGTTGCGGGTGCTGTCTTTGGCGTGGAGCGACTGATGGATGATTTGGGTCACCACTTCGGTGGGTTCCTTGTCGTTGCGCTCGGGGTGCTTCAGGCTGACAACCATTGAGATAATCATGTAGGCACCCAAGGCAATCAGTATTGCACCCACCACGTGGTTGACGGTGGTGAGCACCTTGGGTGAGAGGGTGTTCTGCAGCATCGAGGCCAGTCGGCATTTGAGGATGCCGCCCGACAATTCGCCCAACAACATGCTGATAAAGAACAGAAAAGCCTCCAGGTCGTTCATGCTGACCTCGGCCTTCACCACCGCAATCAGGGCTGCCCAATAGAGCCAGATGGAGGGGTTGAAGGTGTTGAGCAGAAAGCCGTGCAGCATCAGTTCGCGGCTTTGGGGTGCCTGCTTGAGCACCACGCGCAGACGGCCTTTGCTCTCTTTGGTCGATTCGGGGCGGCGCAGCAGGGTGTAGATACCGAAAATGATGACTACCGACCCGCCGATGATGGAAGCTGCCGGGGTGTGAAGTGTGGAGGTGATGGAGTCTTTGTTGAGCAGCGTCAGCAGGAGCACAACCATCACAATATCGCTCAGGTTGACGCCCACCTCAAATGCTACACCTTTGCGGAAACCATAGTGTATGCTGTTCTGAATCAGTCCCCAGAAACCAGGGCCGAAGCTGAAGAACAGCGAGAACACTATGCCGCAGAGTAAGCCAATCAGTATCTCCATACGGGTCGAAAATTCAAACTGCAAAAATACGAAAAAAATGTCATATGGAATGAAAAAACATATTTCTGACACAAAATATCTTCCTCGAAATGAAAGTTTTTTTTGTCAGTTTGATTTTTCTTTGTATTTTTGCACACTCAATAGGAGTGTGAAATGAGCAAGAATGACGACAGAGTAATTCGCTTTACCGGCTTAAAGTCAGGTATTTATAAGTATGACTTCCTGCTGGATGACGCCTTCTTCGAGGCCTTCAAAAACGAAGAAATCAAGGGTGGAAAAGTGAATTTTGATGTCAAAATGGAGCGGACGGAGCATGTTTTGTTGTTCACTTTTTCCTTCAACGGCGAGGTGACGACGGCATGCGACAGATGCCTCGGAGAGATAAAAGTGGGGGTGAGTGGCGAAGAGCGCCTGAATGTGCGCTTCAGCGACACCGAGGAAAGCAACGACGAGGAGACAGCCATCTTGCCCGAGAGTGCCAACGAGATAGACCTCACACCGTGGATGTATGAGTATGTGGCCGTGAGAATCCCGATGCAGCACGCGCACCCCGAAGGAGAATGTGACCCTGAGATGGTGAAGTACATCGCTGATGAAGAGCAACCGCATGGCGATGATTACGTGGACCCTCGCTGGGAAGCACTAAAGGAATTGAAATAATAAACAAAAAAAAGTAATAATATGCCACATCCAAAACACAGATTCTCGCAGACCCGTACGGCCAAGAGAAGAACGCACGATGCGTTGGAGAAAGCGCAGTTGACTACTTGCAGCAACTGCGGTGCCCAAGTCATGTACCACCACGTTTGCCCCGAGTGCGGCTACTATCGTGGTAAACTCGCCATCGAAAAAGGCGCTGAAGAGTAACAAGGACTTGCGACCAAATGAAAAGACGCTCAATTTGAGCGTCTTTTTTTTGTGTCTATACTGCTTGTCCGGCGGCATGGCCTGTGGAGAAGGCTATCTGCAGGTTGTAGCCGCCCGTGTCGGCGTCGAGATCGAGCAGTTCGCCGACAATATACAGGCCCTGTATCAGTTTGGATTCCATGGTCTTGGGATTTACCTCGGCAACGCTTACGCCCCCTTGGGTGATGATGGCCTCGTTGTAGTCATGTGTGCCTGTGAGGGTGAAGGGTACCGCTTTGAGCCAGCGCCCCAGGCGTCGGCGCTCGTCACCGGTAATCTGGTGCAGGCGCTTGTAGTATTCTATGTGTAATTGTTTCAACGCCAAAGGTATCAGTTCGGCTGGCAACCACATGCGCAGGGCGTCATTGAAGATGCGGGTGCCGTTGGCGGCCAGGTCGGCTTGCAGACGGCGGTCCAGCTGTTCGGGGCTGAGGGCGGGCTTGAGGTCGAGCTGTGCCTCGAGGGTCTGTCCCTCGTGCAGGGGGCGGCTGGCCAGACGGCTGGCGCTGAGCACAATGGGACCCGCCAATCCGTCGTCGCAGAAGGTCATCTCGCCAAAGAAGCTCTTGCCGGCCACGGTGAGCGCCACATTCTTCAGTTGGAAGCCCACGAGCTCCGTGGGAATTTGCTCCTGGCAGCGCAGGGCGACCAAGGCGGGCACGGGCTCGGTGACGGTGTGGCCTAATTCAGCAGCCATGCGCAGGCCGGCGCCGGTGCTGCCTGTGGTGGGGTAGGAGAGGCCTCCGGTGGCCAGCACGATGTGGCGGCAGGCGATGCGCTCGCCGTTTTGCAGGATGACGGCGGTGGCTTGTCCTTCAAATGTCTCTATCTTTTTGACAGTAGTGTTCTTACGGATGGTGACGTTGTCGCGTTGCTCCAACTCGTTGATGAGGGCCAGGAAGATGTCGAGCGACTTTCCGGAGGCGGGATACACGCGGTTGCCGCGCTCCACTGTCAGCGCCACACCACGGCTTTCGAAGAAGTCCATCAGCTCCTGGTTGAAGAAGCGTCCATAGGCGTTGCGTAGCCAGCGGCTGTCGGGCCCTATGTGGGTCAGTGTGTCGCGCAGCGGCGAGGTGTTGGTGAGGTTGCAGCGGCCCTTGCCGGTGATGCGCAACTTGCGGCCAGCCTGGTCCATCTTTTCCAGCAGCAACACGTTGCGGCCACGCTCGGCCGCTACCACGGCCGCCATGAGGCCTGCGGCGCCGGCACCGACAATAATCACGTCGTGCTCCATCACACTTTGGCGGCGACGTTGATGTAGTCCTCGGGGTGGATGCAGAGCACGGGGATCTGCGACTTGTGGACGATCTGCTGTGCGTTGGTGCCGAGGAAGAGCTGGCTGATGACGCGGTCCTGCTCGGTATTGATGATGACCATGTCGGCCTTGATTTCGTCGGCATAGTTCAGCACCGTGTCGCTATAGGTCGAATAGGTGCGTATCTCGAAGTGGTAGGGCACCCGTTCACGCTCCAGGAAATCAATGCTTTGGTTGATGTAGGTGCGCAGGGCCGACTCCTCCTCCTTGAGGTCGAGCAGGCCGAGGATGTGCACCTCCGAGCCGAAAATCTTGGCCATGGAGGCCGCAGGCGGCACCTTCTGGCGCGAGTTGGCGTTGACGCGCAGCGGCACCACGATGCGCTCCAGCTTCTTGTGGAAGTCGAAACCCTGGCGCATGGTCAACACGGGGCAGGGCGAGTCCTGCACGATGCGTGCTGCCTGGCTGCCGATGACATATTTCTCGAAGCCCGAGGCGCCGTTGGTGCCGATGATGATCAGCGGCGCCAGCTCGCGCTTGGCCACCTCGGCGATGGCAGTCGACACCTTGCCGTTGACGATGGTGCTGTGTATCTTGCCCGTCGTCATCTTGGGGTTGTAGCGGTCGCAGAGGGCCTGCAGTTTGTCCTTGGCCAGGCTGGTGAGCATGTCGAGTTGCTCGCCCGTGAAGAGCATCTTCTCGCGGCGCACCCACACCAGCAGTATGTCGCATTGCATGCGGTTGGCCACGTCCACGGCCAGCTCCAGAGCGGCGTAAGAGCCTTCAGAAAAGTCGGTTCCGACAATAATCGATTTCATCCTTTGCATGATTCTATTTGACATACTACAACGCAACGCGCGCGATATTATTGTGTGACAATTCCTTGATTGATGAAAAAAAATTTTGTCAGTTCGCATAACTTTCGTACTTTTGCACCATGAACCGAAGGTCACGAGCACCTTATAATTCAATTATCGACAGTGATTAACGATAGCCTCGACAGCCGCAGTATCTCTGCGCAGGAGAAAGATATAGAGCGTGCGTTGCGCCCCTCGGGGTTCGACAGTTTCGCCGGTCAGCAGCAGGTGGTTGAGAACCTCAAGGTCTTTGTCCGTGCCGCCAAGGAGCGCCACGAGCCCCTCGACCATGTGCTCCTCTACGGCCCCCCGGGCCTCGGCAAGACCACCCTCTCCAATATCATCGCCAACGAGCTGGGTGTCAATATCAAGACCACCAGCGGCCCGGTCCTCGACAAACCCGGCGACCTCGCCGGACTGCTCACCTCGCTGCAAGCCAACGACGTGCTTTTCATCGACGAAATCCACCGCCTCTCGCCTGTCATCGAGGAGTATCTCTACTCCGCCATGGAGGACTTCCGTATCGACATCATGATTGAAAGCGGCCCTGCGGCACGCTCTGTGCAGTTGGGCCTCAAGCCCTTCACCCTCATCGGGGCCACCACCCGCAGCGGCATGCTCACCGCCCCCCTGCGTGCCCGTTTCGGCATCAATAGCCGTCTGGAATACTATGACACCGAGACGCTTACCAAGATTGTCAACCGTTCGGCGGGCCTCCTGCAGGTGAAGATTACCTCCGAGAGCGCCATCGAGATTGCGCGCCGCAGCCGCGGCACCCCCCGTATCGCCAACCGTCTGCTGCGCCGTGTGCGCGACTTTGCCCAGGTCAAGGGCGACGGTACCATCACCCTCGACATCGCCCGCTATGCGTTGCAGGCCCTTAATGTGGACCGTAACGGCTTGGACGACATGGATATACGCATCCTCACCACCATCATCGACAAGTTCAAGGGCGGGCCTGTGGGCATCAACACCATTGCCACCGCCGTCGGCGAGGAAGCTGGCACCGTCGAGGAGGTCTACGAGCCCTACCTCATTCAGGAGGGCTACCTCATGCGCACCCCCCGAGGTCGCGAGGCCACTATGCTCGCCTATCAGCACCTCGGCAAGCTGAAGACCAACGGTAACCAGCAGGAGCTCTTTTAACCCCCTATGAAAAGCAAAATAGGTCGTGCGCGATGTATTTGTATCAACACCGTGTGCGCACCGTATTTGCACCGTCTTTTGTCCGACTGTGGTCGGACTTCAGTCGGAGTTGACTCGGACTTGAGTCGGACCAGAGTCGGAGGGGGTGCGGCATCATTCCGATGTTAAAATGTGGTATTGTGTACTGAAACAGTGATAATTAAAGACTTTTAATTGCCGAAATGCCTGTTTTTGTCCGAGGAAAGCATGATTTTGGGCAGTCAAGGGTTGGTCGCCAGCCCCTTGCCGACCACCGACTACCGTCTGCTGAATACTTAAATATATCGTGCACGACCTATTTTTTACCCCCTTCTATCAAATGTTAAAAAAACATAAAAAATGTTAAAGCGTGAGCAGAAAAATGGCACTTTTGCGTCTTATAGGCACAAAGGCCCCAAAAGGCTCGGTTAAGAAAACGGATTTATAAAAACAAAAACGATACAATTATGGCAAGAAAGACCCTCACCTTTGCGCTCCTCGCGCTGCTGGCCGGAATGTTCCCCGTTGCAGAGTGCAACGCGCAGGAATCGGTGGAGACCGTCATCCGCAAGTCGCGCGAGAAATGCCAGTCCATCCAAGGCGGACACTACGTGATGGAACGGAAGATGAAGCACATGGACGACAAGGATACGAACTACTACCGCAACACCTGCGACTTCCGCAAGCTACCCGATGACACCATCTTCGGGAAAGCCTTCTCAATGGTTAATGAGCCTCAAGGGCATCCGGAATGGAACGGCCATTTTCTTTATACGGGAAACGAACTTGTGTATCTTAACGACACAGCCACCATTCTCTCGTGTGCCCAATGGGCGGATGTAATTAAGAGCAGGGGGCACAACTTCAATTTTTTCTCCCCGCTGACTGCCCGAACCTATTTCATCCCTTCATTAGAGAAGTGGATTGCGGACACCAATGGCGACTATCTCATTTCGCTTTCGGAAACCCATCTGGACCACAAGCCCTGCTATCTGGTCAACATTCTCGTGAAACAAAGCGGTGAACCAGACCCCTATTTCGGCATTATCTGCCTCCGCTACGAAATCAATGTCTGGATTGACAAGAGCGACTACCTGCCTATTCAGTTCTCGCAAGCTTTCGACAACATTGATGGGCCGGACACCGTGTCTCAATACGAGGAACTAAAGTTGGTTTCTTTCGACCCACGGATTGACGAGTCGAAGCTGACCTTGAAGTCCATTCCCGACAATATGGTGCAGAGGGACTATGTCCCCTACAAGGCTCCCGAGCCGTTGACAGAGGGGACTCCGGCACCCGACTGGTCTCTGCCCACGATGGCGGGCGGCACCGTGCGCCTCGCCGACCTGCGGGGAAAAATTGTCTTGGTGGACTTCTTCTACAAAAGCTGCGCCCCCTGCTGTGCCGCATTACCCATACTGCAGAGCCTCCATGAGAAATTCAAGGACCGTGGCGTGGTGGTGGTCGGCATAGACCCCTACGACGACCCTGTGAAGGATGAGATGGCCACATTCCTCTCCAAGCGCGGCATCACCTACACGGTGCTTTTCTCCGACAACAAACTGTCCGAGACCTATCGTGTTCATGCTTTCCCGACACTCTTCATCCTGGACCGCGACGGCAAGATTGTGGAGACACACATGGGCTTCTCGAAAGAGATGGGAACCGAACTCGAGGAGCAGCTGCAGAAGATGTTGTGAAAATATTTTGCCGTGTGTAAAAATATTAGTATTTTTGCATTTTATTTTAAAGATAGAGATTATGCGGACACTCATTAAGAATATCAAGGAATTGGTGCAAGTGGAGCGCCAGCCGAAGTTGCGCGCCCAGGGCAAGGAGATGGCTCAGATGGAGACCGTCAAGGAGGCCTACCTGCTTGTGGAGGACGGCATCATCAGGGCATTTGGACCGATGAGCGAATGGAACGGCACCGCCGACCACGAGGTCAATGCTACGGGCCGCATGGTGTTTCCGAGTTTCTGCGACTCGCACACGCATCTGGTCTACGCCAATTCGCGCGAATTGGAGTTTGTCGACAAGATACGAGGCCTCAGCTACGAGGAGATTGCCAAGAGGGGAGGGGGCATCCTCAACTCGGCCAAGGCGACGGCGGCTGCCTCGGAGGACGAGCTCTACGATATAGCCCAGCAGCGCCTCGAAGAGGTGATGCGCTTGGGTACGGGCGCCATCGAAATCAAGAGCGGCTACGGCCTGACCACCGAGAGCGAGTTGAAGCTGCTGCGCGTAATTCGCCGTCTGAAGGAGAATTCGCCCCTGACCATCAAGTCGAACTTCCTTGGGGCTCATGGCATCCCGATGGAGTATCGTGGGCACCAGGAAGACTATGTCGACTTGGTTATCAACGAGATGATACCGAAGGTAGCGGACGAAGGTTTGGCCAATTTCATCGATGTGTTCTGCGACCAGGGTTTCTTCACCGTCGAGGATACGGCGCGTATCCTGGAGGCGGGTATCAAATACGGCATGAAGCCTAAGATACATGCCAACGAGATGGCTGTCTCGGGTGGCGTGCAGGTGGGCGTGAAATACGGCGCCATCTCTGTTGACCACCTGGAACAGATGGGCGATACCGAGATTGAGTGTCTGAAGGGTAGTGAGACGATGCCCACTATTCTTCCCGGCTGCGCTTTCTTCCTCAATCTGCCGCTTTCGCCGGCACGCAAAATGATTGACGCGGGTCTGCCTGTGGCTATGGCGTCCGATTACAATCCCGGCACCGCGCCGTCGAACAATATGCAGCTTATCCTCTCGATGGCCTGCATCCGCTACCGGCTCACGCCGGAGGAGGCGTTCAACGCCACCACCCTCAATACGGCCTACGCCATGGGTGTGAGCCGTGAGCTGGGGAGCATCGCTGTGGGCAAGAAGGCCAACTTCTACATCACCAAGCCGATACCGAGCTACGCGTATATGCCATACAGTTTTGGCGAGAACAAGGTGGAGCGCATCTTCCTGAATGGCGTTGAAGTATGATACAGGCTGTCAATATTAACAAGAGCTATGGCTCGCTACATGTGCTGCGCGACGTGAACTTAAGTATCGGGCAGGGCGAGGTGGTGTCGATTGTGGGTGCTTCGGGCGCCGGCAAGACCACCCTGCTGCAGATACTCGGCACGCTGGACCGTGCCGACAGCGGCACGCTGATGTATGGCGATGTGGACGTTACACGGCTGAAGGAGAATGAGTTGGCGCGCTTCCGCAATGAGCAGATAGGCTTTGTGTTCCAGGCGCACCATCTGCTGCCCGAGTTTACGGCGGTGGAGAATGTGATGATACCGGCCTTGATACGTGGCGACGTTGCCGAAAAGGCTCGCCGAAGGGCGATGGAACTGCTTGATATGCTGCATCTGACAAACCGCGCCAGCCACAAGCCCACGGCCCTCAGCGGCGGTGAGCAGCAGCGTGTGGCGGTGGCCAGGGCGTTGATGAACAGCCCTATGGTGGTGCTGGCCGACGAGCCCAGCGGCAACCTCGACTCGCAGCATGCCGGCGAGTTGCACGAGCTTTTCTTTACCCTGCGCAAAGAGCTGGGGCAGACATTCGTTATCGTTACCCATAACGAGCAGTTGGCTGCTATGGCCGACCGCAAAATCATAATCAAAGATGGAAAAAACTACGAGTAAACAGCAGACAGTCTATGGATTGCGGCCTGTGATAGAGGCCATCGGCAGCGGCACCCAGGTGGAGCGTGTGCTGATACAGAACGGACTCAACAGCTCGTTGATGTCCGAATTGCGGACGCTGATCAAAGAGCACGACGTGCCGTTCCAATATGTGCCGGTGGAGAAACTGAACAAGATGACCACAGGCAACCACCAGGGCGTGGTGGCTCTCCTGGCCGCCATCACCTATCGCAGTTTCATGGAGGTGGCTGAGACGGCTCGTCTGGTTGTGCTGTTGGATCACATTACCGATGTGCGTAACATGGGTGCCATTGCGCGCACGGCCGAATGTGCCGGCGTGGATGCCATAGTGGTGCCCGACCGTGGCAGTGCGGCGCTCAACGAGGATGCCATCAAGACCAGCAGCGGCGCCTTGCTGCGGCTGCCCGTCTGTCGCGAGCAGAACTTCAAGACCGTGGTCAACCTGGCCAAACAGTATGGCATGCAGGTGGTTGCAGCTACCGAGAAAGGGGCTGTACATTATCGCGAGGTGGACTTCACTCAGCCGACACTGCTTATCATGGGCAACGAAGAGCATGGTATCAGTCCTGAGTTGCTGAAGATGAGCGATGTGCGGGCCAAGTTGCCCATTGTGGGCGAGGTGGCGTCGCTCAACGTAAGTGTGGCCGCCGGAGTGATGATGTATGAGGCGCTTGAGCAGCGGTTGCACCTCTGACAGCAGGGTAATTTAGATTTTTTAATATAAAAATACCGTAGGTATGCGATTTTTTTCGTATTTTTGTATCGGGTTTAGTGTGCCCTAAAAGGGGTACTACGCCCACAAAAGAATGTATAAGATACTAAGAATTAGAAAAAAAGAAAAATATAATATGAAACAGAAACTCGTTCTTTTTGGTGCAATTTTCATGTTTTGCAGCCTGGCGGTGCGTGCCCAGGTGCAGGAAATGCTCTATCAGGGCTTCGAGGTGGGCGAAACACAGCGCTACCGTGTGACGCCCTCTACGGCTGCGGTGCCGTCGACAACGGTGTACATGAGCGGCGAGCGTTCCCTCGAGTTGATACAGCGGAGCGACAGCGAGACGGTGTTCATCCTCGACACGCTGGATTTCCGGAGCAATACGGCACTGCGCTATATTGCCCTGCAGTTCGACCATATCTGCCATGTGCCGAGAAATTCGTCGGAGGACCCCTTTATGTGCATGATTTACTACAAGCGTGCCAACCAGAGCGATGACCAATGGATGGCACTGTCGACCCAGGATTATGACCGCACGGGTACCTATAGTAGTGAATTTACGCACGTTGGTGCTTTCAACAGTATGTCCTACTCGGTATGGAACGACACTGCATCGGTTCCCAACAATAGCTTGTGGAAGAGTGAGCGCTTCAACCTGAACAACGTGATGACGAGTTCTTTGGACCCCAGCCAACGTCTTCTGCTTATTAAGTTCGTGATAAAACACCGAACCATCGGCGGACAAGCCAATCCGAATCGCATAGGTTGGTGGCTTGACAATATCAAGGTGAGTTCCAGCGCTGATCCTATGGTAACACCGAAGATCAACATGATGATGTATCCCGACGGCTATTTCCTGGCAAGCAGCCGTGGTGCGAGAATAGAACTCGAGGCTACTACTGCCGTGGCGGCAGGTATCAACCCCGACTCGGTGTATATCAACTACAAAGTAGGTAGCGACCAGACGGTATATCGTGTGACGATGACGCCTAAGCCTGGTGTGGCCAACCGCTATGTGGCGAGAATACCTTTCTGTGGTTACGATACGTTGATGCAGTTCTACTGTGTGGTGCGTGACGCCACGAGTAACGCCAACCGTGTGACGTTCCCTGCAGCCGACAATTCATGGGTGAGCTACATTTGTGTGCGCGGCACGTCGCAGCCGGCGACAACGACGCCACCTGGTCTCACGGGTACGCACAACTATGACCTGTTCCCGTTCCCATCCACGGCCGACCACAAGAGTGAGTTTATCTATGATTCGGCTCTACTGGCGCAGGCAGGCTATGGACCTGGTGCCATCACTTCGTTCCGATACACGCTGGCTGGCAATACGGTATATCAGAACCGTCCGCGCTTCCAGCTGAGGATGAAAAATATACCTACCGACTATGTGGCGGATTCAATTGGCTCCAGCATCCCGTTTACGTCGAGCTACATGCACATCGTTTATGACTCGGCCTACAATATCGGTACGTTGAGCGCTGGTACACAGCAGACATTCAATCTGCAGGATACCTTTTTCTATGCTGGTAAGGACATCATGGTGCAGATTATCATTGATGGTAATGCTGACCCTTCGGCCACAAGTATCAAACATATCAGTGCGCATAATGCTAAGCACTCTTTGATAAGGTTTGGTGTCACGGCCAGCCTTGGTGCCAATGCTTTCACGTCTGTTGACTTCAACAAGGCGAACTACTCCTCTGGTTTGCGTCCCGCTTTTGTTTTCAGCGAACATCCCAACCAGCCGCTGGTGTATGATGCGGGTATCAGCGAGTTGGTGGACCCCAACTTCACGGTGCCGATGACGTCAATTCCTGGCAGCATTGCAGTGAAACTGAAGAACTATGGTGCCACTGCATTTAATGGGATAACGATTTCCTACTCCATTGATGACACTATTTTCAATTCCTATGATTGGACCGGCACGCTGAACGGTAGCCAGACGCTGAATGCTGGCGATGAAGTGTTGGTGACGATTTCCAATTCAGTGGTGCTCGGTGCAGGCTACCACACCCTCAAGGTATGGGTGGAGGATACGTTGACGGTCAACGGTCAGCGGTTCCGTGACCATGAGCCGTTGAACGACACCCTCAGCACACCGTTTATCGTTTGCGAGGGTCCTCTTGGTGGTGTACGCAATATCGGTGGTAGCAACCCCGACTACAACACCATCGAAGAGTTCCTGTTGTCGCTGAACCGTTGCGGCATGAACGATAGTTTGATTGTGAGGCTGGCGCCCGGCAGTTACCCTGCATTCACAATGCCGACGGTCAGTGGCTTGTCGGAGCAGAATTATCTCGTTTTCGAGTCGATGAACGAAACGTTGGCGGCCATATATGCTGATAGCACAACAAGCCAGGCTTCTATTGCTAACCTTGAGAATGTGGCCAATGTGCGCTTCCGCAATGTGCGCTTTGTACGTCGCAGCGCGTCGTTGGAGGGGGTGTTGTTGTCGAATATGGTCTTGATGGGACCGAATAGTGCCAATTGTCGCTTCGAGAAGTGCTATTTTATTGACAGTGTGGACAACCCTGTGGCGCCGCTCCGCATAGTAGCAATGCTGAATAATGGCTATGCCAGCAACCTGTTGGTCGACAGTTGTACCTTTATCGGTGGTCGCGTGGGCGTTGACGTCAAGGGCTTGGCACCAGACATCAGAGCCACGGGCAATGTGGTGAAGCGCAGTCTCTTCCGCAATCAGAACGAGAGTGCCGTCAGGGTGGAGAACCAGACCGGCATTATTGTGGAGGACAATGAGATGTATGATGTGCTGGGCAACTCGAGTTATGTGGTGCAGATGAGTGAGTGCTATGGTCCTACACGTCTACAGCGTAACAGAATCTATACTTCGCATGGTGCAGGTGCCGTGGGTGTGAGCAACATTATCGGTACGGAAGATGTCCATGCGTTGGTGGCCAATAACATGGTCGTGTGCAACGATGACGGTACGGCCAACCTGATGCGTACGGCTTTCAATATCATCCAGGCTACCTATCTGGATGTGTTCTTCAACTCGGTGAAGATGACGGCACCGGCGCGTGGCAACGTAGCGGCAGCCACCTTTGGTGGTGGTGTGCTGAACTACAGCCGCTTTATGAACAATATTGTAGTGACACTCGACGAGGTGAACTATGCGTTGAGTTACTTGCCGTTGACCAGCACCACTAACATAGTGTGCAACAACGTTTACTACTCATTAGGTCCTGTGATGAACCGCAGGGGCTCCGCCTCCTACAGCACGGTGGCTAACTGGACCACTGCTGTGCCCGAGGATACAACATCACTTTTCCTCAACCCCAACTTCCTCAATGGTAGTCTGGTGGACTTGCGTACCTACAACCGTCAGGTGAAAGGACTTGCAGTGCCGATGCCGTCAGTGCCGACCGACTTGTTCGGCACTCCGCGTGACACCGTTGGACCCTGTGTGGGTGCTTTTGAGTTCGTTTCGTTGGACTATGACTTTGAGCCAGAATCGATGCTGAGTCCTCTGGCAGAAGACTGCTACATGCCGGATCAGGTAGAGCTGGTAATCGTGATGCGCAACAGCGGTGTGAACAGTTACACCTATGGAGTTGGACAAAACCTGCAGCTTTCCTATCAGGTGAATGATGGCACGGTTACCACGTTCAATGTAACGCAGTCGGTTCCGGCGGAAGACACGGTGACGATACCTACCGGTCACACGTTACATCTGCCGGCCAACGGTGTGGAGGATTCGACCTATTACGTCCGTGTGTGGACCACCTACACACAAGACCCCAACCAGACCAACGACACCAACACCTTTATGGTTATCAGCCGCTACCATCCGGCAGCCCCCGATGACGACACGGTGTGGACCAACTATGCCACCGCGACCGATGTGACGCCGACGGCAGGTGTCAATACATGGAGTGTCTATGAGGATACTACGGCGCCGAATAGACCTTCTCAGATTTATTGGTATCATACGCCGAACGACGCCGAGCCGTTCTATGTAGGTCAAACCTATACGACCGACACCCTGCGCGAGAATACGCAATACTACATTCGCCAACGTCGAGCCATGCCCATCGTGCGCTTCACGCAGGTGGAAATAATACAGCCTGCGGGAACGAATATCCCGGCAGGTAGCACAACCCCCATGCCATATTGGATGAATACCGGTCGTAAAGCAGCTGTGCAGTTGACGAATATTGGCGATGCCACTGCTTACCTGGAAGGTGACACTCTGATGACTGTTTCGCCCAATACATCAGGATTAAATGCCAAGTATTATACTTTCGGCAATGTAAAAATCGAACCGGGTCGTTCATTGGTGGTGCAGTTCCTTTCAAGCACAGCTGCTACAGATACCAATTGGACCATCTACAACAACGCTTCTGGTAACACGGCAATCAACTACAACACCAATATTGCCTTTGTATACAAAACCGGTGGCAAGGTGGAAGATGCTGTGCCGTTTAATGCTGTTATTACTGCCAACACCAATTATGCGGTGAAATGGTCTACTTTGGGGGTGCCTTCTTATGTGTGGACTGGTGGAGCTATCCCGTTTGAGAATGGCGTCGCTGGTATCTACCGTACGGCCTTCAATGGCGATTCTACAGACTGGGCTTATTCTACGGATGACAATCCCATGTTCCTTGGTAGCACCAACAGCGAATGGGTCCGTTATATCGACCGTGGTTGCGAAGGCGAGTTGGCTGTTATGACTGTGGCAATCCTTGACCCGCCGGCAGTGGAACTTGCGGTGGGTGAACCTGTGCTGCCCGATGGTGGTTGCGGTTTGGGTGATGAGGATGTTACTGTGACAGTGCACAACTATGGTACCAATAATGTGGACTCCTTCCAGCTGAACTACTCTACCGGTGGTTCTTCTGTAGTCACTGAAACTGTGACTGCGGGTGTTGGCAGCAACGACAGCGTCACTTATACTTTCAATACTCCGCTGAACCTTGCGCTCGGTGTGGATACCGAGGTGGTTGTATATGTGTGGGTGACAGCTTATCCGGGCGACAATGCGCATGCTAACGATACAAACCATGCTACCGTGGTGTCGCGTTTTACTCCCGTGATGCCTGATACGATTGCTAATCGAACGGTGGCTTATGCCGGTCGCGACACCATAACGATTGTTTCCCCGGCAGGTACTATCCCTGTGTGGTATGATTATGATATGAATGCGGTGGATACGGCATACGTTCATGTTTCTGACATTTTGTATTATGGCGGTACGATGGGTGTACGGTATGCGGCCATCTACGACGAGTACAAGACTGTAGGCACCGGTACCTCAGTTCCTGGAAAGACCGCTTACCCGCAGCCCTACCAGCCTAACAATACTTATGCCAAGCAGCAATATATATACAGTCCTTCCGAACTTGCAGCGGCTGGCCTTGCCGCAGGCAATATTTACTCCATCAGTTTCTTCTTGGATTCTATCTACAAGGTCAACAATACTACCCAGCGTGACTCGGTTGTGTTCAGTGATTATAAGATATCCCTTGGTCTTGCGAGCGATACTATCTTCAGTGCCAACAATGCATGGAAGGCCACAACTGAAGTGTATCAACGTCAGCCCATGACGATTTATCGCAGCCAAAGCAAGCAGTGGATTACTCACGAATTCGATACTCCGTTCTATTGGGACGGCACATCTTCCATTGTGGTGCAGTTGTTCCACACGGTGCCTGCCGCCATCACCACAGGTGTACAGTCGCGTTACACCGCAAAGACCAATACCGCACTGTATAAGGCTCAGAATACTGCTTTGGCTGAAGACTTCAATGGCAACGGTACCAGAAATGCTAACCGTCCGAATATCGTGTTTGGTAGCAAAGGATTTGGTTGTGCCGGCGATATGAGAACCTACCAGGTGCACGTAAACAATGTTCCGGCGGTCGATGCTGCTCTTACCTGGCCTTCTGCCGGTGGTACGGGAGAGGCGCCTAACTCTTGTGACATAATTGCTCCGGTGGTCAATATCCGCAACCAGGGCGATAGCACGCTCAATGGTCTGAAACTTTACTACTTTGTAGACGACGAGGCTGTCGATAGTATTTATGTGACAGATACCATCCTTCCCGGACAGCTGCATGGAGCAACATTGTTCAATCGAACCTTCATCCCCGGTCGACACACGATAACCGTTGTGGCAGGTGCGGAGAATGACAATGTGACAAGCAACGATACCATCACCCGATCCTTCATGGTTCGTTTCTGTGGAGGCATCTACACCATTGGAGCTGATAGTAGTGCAGATTACCATACGTTTGGGGCTGCCATAGATACACTTAACATTGTTGGTATTGCCGGACCGGTGACTTTCCAAGTGGCCAATGGTGGATATAATGAGCAAGTGATTTTGGGTGAGGTGTATGGTAGTTCTGTGACCAACACCATCACATTCTCGGGCCAGAACGACAGTGTGTGGCTGAAAGCGGCCACCACGCAGGCCAATAACTTTGTCATGAAGCTCGACGGAGCCTCCAATGTCAGAATCAATAACATCACGATTGCGTCACGTCCTGCTTCTGGAAACTATGGCAATGCTTTGGTGATTGCCAATTCCAGCAATGTGAATATCACGAACAGCAACCTCCGCGTGAAAGGCACGATTGCCAACAAGGATGCCTCCTGCTTAGTATTACAGGGAGATGTTTCGGGATTGAGAGTGTTCAATAATGTCATGGATAGTGGCTTCTATTCGGTTAATGCCGGTTTTGCACAGAGCCTTACAAGTATCACAGTCACTAACAACACATTCAATGGCTTTGCCTCATGGGGTGTCTATTTGCGTGGAGCATCAAGCGTCAAGGTTGACCAGAATATTCTGCGTTCCGGCAACGCCAACAACAGCCGCGGTTTGATAGGTATCTATCTTGCAGCAATCACTGACAGCGTTTCTATCCAGAAGAACCAAATCTACTTGATTGACGCCACCCAGGGTGCCAAGCGAGGCATCCAATTAGAAAATGTCTGTGGCACCGTCCTTAACCAGGGCTATATCGCCAATAACATGATTAGTACCTATGGTACAGCATCCAAGGGTTTGCCGAACATCAACAACAAGGCAGCTTCGGCGGGTATAGTGATTGACTCCTCTTCCACTTACCTCAATATATTCTTCAACACTGTGCGTGTTTATGGTACCAACGCAACGAACACCGCCGATATGTCCTATGGCTTCTTCTGCGGCAATACGGTATCCCACCTGCAGGTGTTGAATAACATCTTCTCCAACTTCAGTTATGGTTACACTTACTATGTTGCTGCACTGAACACCGTCACCACCTCCAACTTCAACGCCTATTATACTCAGAGTGCCGCGCCGTTCTTCTGGGGCTTGGGTTACCAGTCGTTGGCTATGATGCAGGGAGCCAATGGCGACGACGGCAACTCACTCTTTGAAGAGCCGTACTTCGTCTCCATGGAGGACCTGCACCTAACTATGACGAACCTCGTCGACAAGGCGCAGTACAATACAGAAGTGCCCGACGATATCGACGGTAACATCCGTCCGCAGATTCCTACGCCTACTATCGGTGCCCATGAGATGGAACGTCTCAATCACGATATGGCCATTGTGCGCATTATTGAACCTGTGCTTAACGCCAATCCGCAGAACGTGGAGAGTGACTCGCTCCGTGTGATAGTGAAGTTCTACAACAATGGTCGTTCCAATGAATTGAATGTCCGTTGGTATACTTATCTCAAAGACCATGAGGCCGAAACGCACTCCGATACTATTTCGCTTGGCAACTTCCTGCCTGCGCAGTTTAAGACTGATACGGTGATGATTCCCACTGCTTTGGGCATCATTGACATGCAGTTATTGCGTGTAATGCTGATTTGTGAAACTGACACCACGTTGGACAACAACTACGACTCGACGCATGTTTTCCTTGACCCAGCCTACAACTTGAAAGCACAGTTGGTGACGGTAATCGATCCGGCTACACCCGCGGGATGTGATATGAACAATGCACAAGTCCAGATTACCCTCAAGAACGAAGGCCGTAAGACCTTTGCCTCTGGCATGCAGGCCAAGATAGGCTACCAATGCGAAGTCAAGACACCTGCCAATCTGGTGATTCCAGGAATGACAGGTACAGTAGAGGAGTGGGTGACTTTCGACGATGACCTGTTACCGCTTGCCTCCGCCACCAAGGTATTCACCTTTGACAGCTTGGCCAACCTTTACCCGACTGACACGGCGCTCAATATTGTGGTGAAAGTCAGAGGCTGGTGCAACTATCAGTACGATATAACGAATACCAACGACACCACGGCATGGGTGAACAAAAACTCCCACTACCGTCCCACACCGCCCCTCGGACACGACACCACCCTTGCCTATGGCACTTGGGGTGCTGTACGTGCTGAGCAGCACACAGCCCATTCGGCCGCCTCTTTGGCAAGCCGACCCATCCGTTGGCACCGTGACTCGACTGATGCGCCGTTCTATAGCCCCAGCAACTACAATACTTCGCGTCTTTGGAACAATACCCCACAGTATTTCCATGACTCTACCTATTATCTGCAGTGTTTCAGCGACAAGAACTGTCCCAGCTACTTCTCTTCAGTCACCGTGCATGTGGCTCCACCCGTTGAGCACGATATAGCCTATGAGGCTGTGCTGGCACCGCTGGGTAGCCGTGTCTATATGGAGAACGACACCGTGCGCATCCGCATTGCCAATTACGGATACACGGCCGAGTCCAACTTCCCCATCACTTATCAGTTGAAGAAGAACAACAATATTCTGCAGACTGTGACGGAAACCGTGACTGCAACCATCCTCCCTGGTGAGACATACATCTATACATTCGATACACTACTCAACATTACCAATACGTTGACTGCGGTACAGAACTATACCCTTAAGGTCTGGACTGATCTTGCTACCGATATGGTACGACGCAACGACACTATCCGTACGCCGTATGCTTTCACCACAAAGAAAGAAGATACCTATGCTGCCGCTGCCGCTCCAAGCTCCACCTCCTTTGATATTACACGTGTCTCGTTCAACCAGATTGACATCGAGATGCCTCCCCTTGGCCGTGGCTACACTAACTTGGCCTCCTTCTCCTCGCCCGACTATCCTGTGGTGCACGTCTATCGTGGCACGCAAGACTCCTTGGTGCTCCAGATTACGCCCTTCGACGCTACTGCGCAGACCTTCCGTCTCAAGGCGTGGGCCTTCATCGATTATGACCGTAGCGGAGAGTTCTCATTGGAAGAGATGGCCGTTAGCGGCGAGACCTTCTATGACAACGAGACTCCGGCCTACTCCATCACCATCCCGCAGTCGGCCTCCTACGGCTACATGCGCATGCGCGTGGTAGTGGGCATGTACGCTTCTTATTCCGACAATAGCGTTATTCCGTTCAACGGTGTTGCTTCCGATTATGATGGCCATGCAATTGACTTCTTGCTCTGTGTCGATAAGGAACCGCCAGCAAAGGACCTCGCCCTCACACAGTTTATCACCATGCGCAATCCTTTGGTGCTCGACCATACTCCCAAGCAAGTCAAGTTCCGCATGACCAACCTCGGCACACAGCCCATCACCAACGTGGATATCAACTACAGCTTTGTTGGCGACACCATCGACACTACCGCCGCGGGTGTCATCCATTGGACCGGCAACCTTGCTGGTGGCACCAGCACCATCGTTGCCCTGCCGGAACACTTCTTCCCATACGGCACCTCTACACTCACCATCTGGCACGAAATGGAAGGTGATGCCAATGCCGGCAACAACCTGTTGACCCACGAGTACAACAAGTTCTATGTTGTCAGGTTGATTATGAACGATGACTTCGAGTCTGAAAACCTCTGGTATGCTCCCACTGGCTATAACGAGAATACACCACAATATAGTGAATACACGCACAACTATTGGGAGCGTGGCATGCCAAACAAAACACGCATCGACACCACTTACTCGGGAGAATATGCCTGGGTTACCGACCTCCGCAACAATATTCAAACAGGTACTCGCGGTAACGTCAGTTATCTCTACTCACCGATTATCAACATCTCGCAGATACGACCCGACACCATCTCCTTCCGTCTGAGGCGCAACCTTACCGGCGGAAGCGCCCTGCATGTTGAATTTTACAACTTTGAGAATAAGTGGGTCAAGCTTGACCACGATTCGGTCTTTACCTTCTACACAGATTTGGAAAACCGCGTCTTTGAAGGCACCACCTCCAATAACGAGAGCTACACCCGCTACTACATCCCCAGCAGTCTGGTGAGTGGCGACTTCCCCGAGCGCTTGCAGTTCCGTTTGGTCTACACCACGCCGATGGGAGGCGCCAACGCAGCCTTCGGTGAGGGCTGTGCTGTCGACGACTTCCGCATAGGTCGCGCCCGTCGCAGTGTTGATGTGGGTGTCATTGACATCACCAAGCCTGTCGAACCCAAGTATGGTCAGACGCTCTATCCCGAGGTCGTGGTGAAGAACTACGGCACTGACACCATCCGTCAGTTCCAGATAGCCTACACACACTATGGTACCAACCTCGCCAGCGAGTCCACCATCAACACCGTCTTGGCGCCTCTTGCCACCGACACCTTCCTCTTCGACGCTCCCTTCATTGTCACCAGCGACTTCCCCGACACCTTCTACATCCAGGCCTTTACCATCCAGGCGGCCGATATTTACTATGACAATGACAGCGCCAAGCGTCCCTTCTACTTGGCACCGCTTGACAACGACATCAGCGCCGAGGAATTCCTCGCACCGCTCGACTACATCATTGCCGGCGACACCGATGTACATGTCACCATGCGTGTTCGCAACTTCGGCGTCAACCCGGTCTATCATGCTGTTGCCTCTTTCACTGTCAATGGTCTTGACCTCGTGAACGAGGAGCTGGACTTCAACGCCCTCTTGGGTAGGCCGCTGCTGTTCAACGAGTATTACAACTACACCTTCCGTCATCCTATGCGCGCCTATATGGGCTTGATGAACCTCACCGCCTACATCAAGAGCGACACCAACGAATACATCTACAACGACACCATCACCAAGCGCGTCGAGGGCATCACCTCCGTCAGCGACCTGGCGGCAGCGGCAGTCATCCTCGACACCTTAACCTCAATCAACGATGTGCGCATCGGTTTGGTGATTGACAATCGTGGTGCCCGTGGTGCCAACTACTTCGAGGTGGGCTATTGGATTGATAACGACACCAGCACCATGGTGCGCGAAACCTATGGCAGCACGTTACCTTTGCCGGCACTCACTCGCGGCTATTACCTCTTCGACAGTGTTCTGCCCGTCCGTCCGGCACCCTACAGCCATGTCTCCGCCTACGTACACATTGACAACGACAACGACCCCTCTAACGACACCACCAACGTCTTTGCCGAGCAGTACACCGACATCGAGGTTGTGAAGGTGCTTGTTGAGGAGAACGCCAGCAACGACTGCCGCGTCTTCATGGAGTTGCGCAACATCGGCAACCTGGCCCTTGTGGACAAGACGCTCCGTCTGCGCGCCACCATCAACGGCAACGACCTCTCCTACAACGTCCGTCGCCGCATCAATGCCGGGCAGACCATCCACATCGAGTTCGACCGCACCATTCCCAAGTCGCCCACCCGTCACTACGAGGGCACGGGCCGCGTGTTGGAGATCCCGGGTGACAACAACAACGTCAACAACCAGACCTCGGTCGTCGAGGTGGTCAACTACGTGGAGGGCATCCCCACTGTCAACGCCGACCGCTTCATCCTCGACCAGAACTATCCCAACCCCTTTACCCATCAGACCACAATCCCCTTCACCCTGCCTAACGCAGCTACCGTGCGCTTCTTCGTCATGGACGCCATGGGCCACATAGTGCACTCTGCCGAACGCTTCTACCAGGCCGGCGACAACACCATCACCATCGACATGGACGCCTACCCCGCGGGCTTCTACTTCTACGGCATCGAGGTCGACGGCCAGCGTCAGATGCGCAAGATGATTCTGCGGTAATGCTACAGCAATTCAAGGACTATATCGACCGGCAGCACCTCCTCCCCGACGGGCGGCAGGTGCTGCTGGCCGTCAGTGGCGGACGCGACTCGGTGGCCCTCACCGACCTTATGCACCGCGCCGCGCTTCCCTTCGCCATCGCCCATTGCAACTTTCACCTGCGTGGCGACGAGAGCAACCGTGACCAGCAATTCGTGCGCAGCCTCGCTGCACGGCTCCAGGTTCCCTTCCACACCGTCGATTTCGACACCCGTGCCTATGCCGATGCCCACCGCGAGAGCATCGAGGAAGCCGCACGCCACTTGCGCTACGACTACTTCGCCGACCTCTGCGCCGCCCACGGCTACCCCTGTGTGGTCACCGCCCACCACCGCGATGACTCCATCGAGACCCTCTTCCTCAACCTCCTGCGCGGCACAGGCCTCCACGGCCTCCACGGCATACGTCCCCACTCACAGCTCATCACTCACCACTCACCACTCACCGTCGTTCGCCCCATGCTGTGCTTCTCGCGGGCCGATATCGACCGCTATGTTGCCGACCGTGGGCTTGACTTTGTCGACGATAGCACCAACTATGAGGCCGATACGCGCCGCAACGCCTTGCGCCTCCGTGTGCTGCCGCTCCTGCGCGAGCTATACCCCTCCTTCGATGCCACCCTGCAGGCCGACATAGACCGCTTCGCCGATGCCGGCGAGGTCTACGACCGCTACGTCGCCGACCTCTGTGCGCGCCTCGTCGCCGAGGAGCCCTCGCGCCTCCCTACGTATCATTCCTCGCTCATCACTATTCAGTTGCAAGACCTCCCCGCGCCGCGTGCCACACTCCTCTACGAGTTGCTGCGTCCCTATGGTTTCGGCGCCGACAGTGCTGCCGCCATCCTCGCCAAACCCCTGCGTACCGGTAGTCGCCATTGTTCGCCCACCCATGAGGCCGTCGTCGACCGCAGCCGCCTCGTCGTCGCCCCCCTGACGACTCCCGAGCCCCCCACAATCAACATTGAGGAAGTCACTACCGGCCACCGGCTACCGGTCACCGACTCCTCGACCATCTTTGTCGACGCCGACCTCCTGCGGCAGCCCCTTACGCTGCACCTGTGGCGTGCCGGCGACCGCTTCTGTCCTTTCGGCATGAAGCAGTCGCGCTTGGTCAGCGATTTCTTGAAAGATTGTAAACTAAGTCTTGTCGAGAAGCGTCACGTCCATGTGCTCCTTGACGCCGAGGGCCGCGTCGTGTGGCTCGTCGGTCTCCGTGCCGACAACCGCTTCCGCGTCACCCCCTCCACCCGCCGCATCCTGCGCCTTACCTGTGCTTGATAGGATTATCTGAGTACCGCCACTTTGCGTGTTGGTAGGTTACCCACGCGCACCATATAGATGCCCGCAGGCAGCGCATGGTCGCCCACCTCGCGCCCCAGCATGTCGTACACAGTTACTGACTCATTCAGTGTGCCTTCAATCACAATATGCCCGTTAGCAGCGTAGATGAGTATGTCATCTTTATAGATTTCGCCAATAGCCTCGGAGCCACCAGAGGCAAAGTGTGCCGAGAGTTCGGTGTCGCGCGTGAGCATCAAGGTGCGAGGATTGTCTATATTGCCGTCACTCCACCGAAGGAAGTGGTAGCCATCGGAGGCTGTTGCCGAAAATACTGCGGTGGGCTCTGTGCAAGTAGGCTGCGTCAATACGTCGACGCTACCCATAGTATTGTCAGCAGAGACTACATTGAATGTGAAGGTGATACTGTCCAAATAATTGGAGAAATAGTCCCAGCCGGCTGTGCTGTATGACGACAGGCTGCCACAGGGGATGTAGAGAGGAATATTGGGGTTGATGCCGGCAAACACACCAGCAGGTGCTCCAATGTATAAAAGCGCTGGCGTAAATGCCCTTGACGTTATCTCGGTCAAACTGCCGCAACCATTGAAAGCGCCCTCCCCTATGTAGTTCACCGAACTGCCTATGGTGAGGGTTGTGATGTTACTGCAACCGTTCAATGCTCTGTTGCCAACGAAAGTCACAGCATCGGGGATTGTGAAAGATGTCAGCCCTGAGCAACTTAGGAATGCATTGTTGCCAATGCTGGTAACTGAATTAGGTATAGTGATGGAGGTGACTCTGCATGAAAAGAAAGCATTGTCTCCAATGACAATCAATGAGTTGGGAAGTGTGATGGAAGCCAAACTTGTGCAAGAAGCAAAGGCCGAAGCGCTAATGGTGGTTACCCTATCCGGTATAACGATGGATGTCAGTGTACTACATGCTCTGAAGACATTGCTGCTGATGCTGGTCAGTGAATTGGAGAGCGTGACGGACGTCAGGCCGCTGCAACCTTGGAAGGCCGCGTAGTCGATGCTGGTCACCGAGTCGGGAATATCGACAGAAGTTAAGCCACTGCAACCATAGAAGGCCGAACTGCCGATAGAGACCAACGATTGGGGAAATACAATGGAAGTCAGAAGGCTGCAATTGTAGAATGAATTAACCCCAATGTGGGCCAACGAGTTGGGGAGAACGACGGATGTAATGCGATTGTAGTGGAAGAACGCTCCATCTATCGAGGTCACCGTATTGGGTATAACCAGGTCGGTTTCATCACCCAGATACCCCACCAAGACATCTTTTGTGGTAGTGGTGTAAACAAAATCCTCATCAACATAACCATTCATTAGCTGAGCACCCCAGGGGGCACCCGTCGCGTTGCCATAATATTCGATATGCCGCAAGGAGGTGAATGCATTTGAACCGATGGTGGTCACCGAGCTTGGAATAAACAATGATTTCACAAGATAGCATCCGGAAAAGGCACCTTCACCGATGTTGGTCACCGTATTGGGGATGGTGACGGAGGTCAGAGGGCAAACAGAGAAGGCGTAGTAGCCGATGGAGGTAACATAATAACTGAGTCCATCGTAGGTGACAAAGCCTGGGATGACAAGATCGCCAGAGGCCCCGCTTGAGCGTGTGATCTCAACGGTGTTGCTGCTAAGGAACTGAAAGTTAAGTGTCTGTCCGCTTGAAACGACAACGGAAAAATCCGATGCCCATATAGACTGCCCAATGGCTACGAAGGCGACGAAGAATAATGCTATCTGTTTCATATCACTATCATTTTGTTTTTGTTAAATTTCTTGTTCAATGATTTTCGACTGCAAAGATACAAACATTTTTCGATATGGCAAAAAATATCCCGCTACGTGTAATCCATTCATCCCAAAAAAGGATTTATAGATTACGCCGCAGGCGGGAGGAAAAATAGGTCGTGCACGATATAAATTGCTTTTTTGTCTCCATTTTTTCATGGCTCATTGGTGGGGGCAAATCATGATTTGCCCCTACGGGTCGGACAAAAACAGGCAAAGGCAGAGATTTGGCGTGCTAATAACCATATTATAAGCTAATTAAATATCATTTTGCCATCCATATCACTACGGACCTCCTCCGACTGTGGTCCGACTCAAGTCCGAGTCAACTCCGACTCAAGTCCGACTGCAGTCGGACAAAATACGGTGTATCTACGGTGTAGATACGGATAGGTCGTGCACGACATAAATTGATGGTTACCGACCATCCGCTATTGATTGGCCAGGCGACGGACGGCGATGAGGCGGTCGGCGCGGTCGGCGGGGCTGCGGTGGTAGACGAAGACGGTGGAGCGGTTGGGGGCCTCGCGGTGGTCGCCCTCGAGTCGGGCGGTGGCTGAGGCGCCGCGCCGTGCAGGGCTGCGCACCAGCAGCTGGTAGGCGTAGTAGCCCTGTTTGAGCAGTAGGCGCTTGGTGTAGGCGCGGTACTGCGGGTTGTATTCCATCTGGCTGAGGCTGTCGAGCCGCCAATCGGTGAGGGCTCCGACGATGTGCACGCTGCCGTCGAGCAGTGGCTGCGCCATGGGGAGGCTGAAGTTGACCCACACGTAGTCGGCCTCGAGGCGCGGGTTGTTGCGGTCCCAGATGTTGACTTTCATGCCGCCGTTGAGGGTGGTGGCGGCTATGTAGTGCTTGGCCGAGCGGTCCTCCTCGGGTCGCAGGATGGCGAAGGTCTCGCCGCCGTATTCCTCGACGCGGACGATGTTGTACATGGGTGTGTGGAGGTTGCTGCAGTCGAAGTAGCGGAAGTTGTTGCCGCCGTGGAAGATGTTCTCTTGGCGGTAGCGGTAGGCGAGGCCCTGCCCGTCGTAGCCGCTGAAGACGAGTTGGCTGAGGTTGTCGAGGCGTCCGTTCTGCTGCACCGTGACATGCAGGTATTCCGGTCGCAGCTGCACCGAGAAGGGCTGTTGCTGTCCTTCCTGCAGCACCACGTCGACCTCCTGGCGGCGGTCGATGTCGATGCCGTCGTAGGGGCGTGTGACGGTGGCCTCCACCTTGAGGGTCTGCTCGCTGACGCAGAAGCGGCGGCGCAGCAGGGGCTGCCCGTCGGCCGTGACCTCGACGAGGTAGTTGCCCGAGTGGATGAACTCGGCGTAGGCGGTGGGGAGGGTGGTGCTGTAGTGCACGTAGTCGGTGAGGGTGGTGAAGGAGAAGTCGTAGTTGTCGACGGTGCCTTCGGCAAAGCCGTTGATGAACTCGATGGGGTCGAGGTCGTCGGGCTGCCATTGGCGGTCGCAATGCAACAGGTGCCAGCTGAGCGACTCGGGCTCGGGGCGCAGGATGTCGAACTCGAGCACCAGACGGCGGTTGCTGCCGGTGGTGAGCACGGGGAAGTCGAGTTCGGAGCCTTCGACATAGAGCTGCACGCTCTTCACATCGCTGCGCAGGGCGGTGTCGCAGAGGCTTTGCGCCCGGAGGGGCAGCGCGCAGCAGAGCAGCACCAGGAGGGTCGGCAGGAGTCGTTTCATGGTGCAAAAGTACGAAAAAATTTCAAGGTTGCGAAAATTTTCGTATTTTTGCAATTTGTTTCAGATTGTCCGATGGAGAAGATATACATAGAAACGTATGGTTGTCAGATGAATTTTGCCGACAGCGAGGTGGTGGGTTCCATCCTCGCGGTGGCCGGCTACGGCCTCACGGAGACGATTGAGGAGGCCGATTTTGTCTTGATCAACACCTGCGCCATACGCGACAATGCCGAGCAGCGTGTGCGCCACCGTGTGCGCGAGCTGAGGGCTCTCCAGAACCGCCGTGCACACCTGCGGGTGGGCATACTGGGTTGCATGGCCGAGCGCCTGCAAGACCGGCTGATGGCCGAGGAGGACAACCTGTCGTTTGTCTGCGGCCCCGACGCCTACCGCCGGCTGCCCGACCTGCTGCGCCAAGTGCGCGAGGGACAGAAGGCTGCCGAGGTGGAGCTGAGCACCACCGAGACCTATGCCGACATCGAGCCGGTGCGCCTCGGAAGCAACGGCATCACGGCCTATATCAGCATCATGCGTGGCTGCCAGAACTACTGCGCCTATTGTGTGGTGCCCTACACACGTGGCCGCGAGCGCAGCCGCGACCCGCAAACCATCGTGGACGAGGCCCGCACGCTCTTCGAGCAGGGCTACCGCGAGGTGACGTTGCTGGGACAGAATGTGAACAGCTACCGCTGGACGGTGGACGGTGGGTCGACGGTGGGCTTCCCCGAACTGATGGACAGGGTGGCCTCCATCTCGCCGCTGCTGCGTGTGCGCTTTGCCACGTCGCACCCCAAGGACCTGAGCGACGAGCTGCTGCAGGTGATGGCGTCGCACCCGAATATCTGCCGTTGCATACACCTGCCTGTGCAGAGTGGCAGCGACAGGATGCTGAAGCTGATGAACCGCAAGTATACGGTGGAGTGGTATCTTGACCGTGTGGCGGCCATCCGTCGCTACCTGCCCGACTGCTCCATCACGACCGATGTGATTGCCGGCTTCAGCACCGAGACCGAGGAGGACCACCAGGCCACGCTCGAGCTGTTCAGGACGGTGCGCTACGACTACGCCTATATGTTCAAGTATTCGCTGCGCGAGGGCACCTATGCCTGGCGCCACCTGGCCGACGACATCGACGACGCCGAGAAGACGCGCCGACTGAACGAGATTATCGCCCTGCAGGGCCAGATAGCCCTGGAGAACAACCGGCAGGAGGTGGGGCGCGAGTATGAGGTGCTGGTGGAGGGCGAGAGCCACCGCTCGAAGGAGCGCCTGTTTGGCCGCAACAGCCAGAACAAGGTGCTGGTGTTCGACCGCAAGGATGCCGTCGCGGGCACCTACCGCCGTGTGCGTGTGACCGATTGCACCGCCGCCACGCTGCTGGGCGAGTTGGTTTGAGTTATGAATCAAGAGTTAAGAACTATGAATAAAGAACCTTTCTTCAAACGTTTCCCGTGGGCGCTGCACCTGCTGATTATGCTGGGTGTGTCGCTGGTGGTGCTGATGCTGGTGTTTTTCTTCATCCGCATCTATGCGCGCCAGGGAGAAGAATATGAGCTGCCCGACGTGGTGGGACGCAACATTGCCGAACTGCAGGACGAAAACTCGATAGAGCTCGACGTGGTGGTGATGGACTCCATCTTCCGCCCGGGCGAGGAGGGTGGCATCATACTGACCCAGGACCCCAAGGCCGGCACGATGGTGAAGAAAGGGCGCAAGCTCTATATCACCATGACGGCCTACACCCCCGAGGATGCCGTGCTGCCCGAGTTGGCAGGCCTCACGGTGCGCCAGGCAGTGAACGAGCTGTATGCCGAGGGCCTCGTGGTGGGCAAGCTGAAGTTTGTGGAAGACCCCTACAAGAACAATGTGATTGACCAGACCTGCAAGGGCAAGACCATTTATGCGGGCCAGCAGATTGCGCGCGGCTCGGTGGTCGACCTGGTGGTGGGCTTGGGCGACGGCTCGGGCCGCAGCGTGGTGCCCTTCACCATAGGCAAGACGGCCGACAAGGCCCGGCGCGACATCCTGTCGGCCTCGCTCAACGTGGGTCGTGAGCACTACAGCGGCGTGAAGCATCGCCAGACGGCTGTGGTGTTCCGTCAGGAGCCCGACTACACGGGTGTGTCGAAATACCCCTACGGCACTGCGGTGGACCTGTGGTTTATCGATGCCGACGCTACGGATGTGGAACGCATGGTGCGCGAGTTCAAGGTGGACTCGAGCAAGATAGAGGACCCCAACTTCATTGACGACGGGCGCCCCACACCCGAAGAGATTGAGGACAACGAGGAATGGTCATGGTAAAGCGGACGGTCATACTGCTGGCGGTGCTGCTGTCGCTTTCGGCGACGGCCCAGGAGGTGCTGTCGCCGCTGCAGTGGATGCCGGTGAAGCGCGTTGCCGCCCCCAAGACGCAGCCTGCGGCCTTGAGCCTACCGTTCTTCGATGACTTTGCCGCCGGCAGCCTCAACCCCATGCTGTGGCAGCAGGAGGGTGGGGCACAGGTGATGCCCAATGTGAGCCCGTTGGCGCCCACGGTGGGCACGCTGACGCTTGACGCCTTGGATGCATCGGGCAAACTGTATGAGCAGGCCACGACAAGTCTTTTCCCGGCCGATACGGCGACATCGCAGCCCCTGCGGCTCGACAGCCTGACGCCGGCGGATTCGGTGGTGCTGAGTTTCTACTATCTGCCCGGAGGTGGCTACGGCAACATGTGGGAGCGAATGGGATATGCTCCCGACAGCCAGGATACGCTTTTCCTTGAGTTCTACAGCCCTGCCGACAGCGAGTGGCACATGGTGTGGTATGCCAAAGGCATCAGTGTGGATACGCTGATGGCACGCACGGGCCACGGGTGGCAGTATGTGGCGGTGGCCATTGAGGACAGCGCCTATTTCGACAGCACGTTCCGTTTCCGTTTCCGCAACTATGCCAGCCTGGAGGCGACGCCCAAGGCCGGCAAGGCGGCCAACTGTGACTATTGGCACATCGACTATCTGATGATTGACGGTGGGCGCACGGTGGCGGTGGAACCGGCAGTGCGCGATGTGGCGTTTGCTGCGCCGGCACAGTCGTTCCTGCGGGAATACCGAGCGATGCCTTACCGACAGTTTACGGTGGCGGACATGGCCACTTCCACCGAAGTGAAGATTACCAACCGCTACTCGTCTCAGCTGGCGTCGCGCTATGCCTATTCTGTGCAGGACAGCAATGGCAATGAGCTTTACCTGTATGATGGCGGCTACGAGAACGCACCGCCATTCATGCTCGACGAAACCTACCAGACATCGTCGGCCCATGCCACGCCGCCAATCAGCTATTGCTTCCCGCTGCTGACGGCGCCCGAGACCTTCACCATTGTGCACACGGTGCGCGAGGGTGCCGGTGGCGATGCCTACGGACAGAACGATACGGTGCGCTACCGCCAGGAATTTGCCGACTACTATGCCTTTGACGACGGCACCGCCGAGAACGGCTACAGCTTGACTTCCACCAATTCCGCAATATGGATAGCCTACCGCTTCGACTTGAATGTGGAGGACACGCTGACGGCGGTGGACCTGTATTTCAACTCGACGCTGAACGATGCCAATGCGGCCATACCGTTCTACCTGACGCTGTGGAGTGTGGGTGCGGACGGGAAGCCCTCGCAGGTGCTCTACCGCGACCAGAACCGCCGCAGGGCCACGACGGGCGGCTATGACCGTTATGTGCTGGAAGCTCCTACGGTGGTCTCGGGAGGTCTGTTTGTGGGCTTCGAGCAGGTGGGTAACGACTTTATCAATCTGGGCTTCGACCGGAGCCTGAACACCTCGAACCGTATCTATTACTTCGCCGACAGTGCATGGCGCCAGAGTTTCCTCAGCGGATCGCTGATGATAAGGCCCTGCTTCGGAGCTGCCGCTGCGGTAGGTATCACGGAACAGGCAGAGGCCGCAGTATGGAATATCTATCCCAACCCTGCTTCGGAAACGGTCAGGGTCAGTGGCGAGGTGGCTGTGATGGAGCTCTACGACCTGCAAGGCCGGAGGGTGGCTGTGAGCCGTCAGACAGTGATGGATATCGGCCACTGCCCGGAAGGTCTCTATCTCGTCAGGATTATCTCACCCGAAGGACAGCAGTATTGCTCCAAACTGATTATCAAACACTGAGCATGAACGACGAAGAGTTGGACCTTGAACAGCAAGAGCTCTATGAGCACCATCGTTTCACGGTGGACCGTGGGCAGACGTTGATCAGGCTTGATTTATACCTGCAGATGCGCCTGACGGGTGTCTCGCGCACCAAGGTGCAGGCTGCCGCCAAGGCGGGCTGTGTGAGGGTCAACGACAAGGAGGCCAAGTCGAGCTACAAGGTGAAGCCGCTGGACGTCATCACCGTGCTGCTGCCCGAGCCGCCGCATGAGTTTGAGATGTTGCCCGAGAAGGTGGACTTCCCCATTGTCTATGAGGATGAGGATGTGCTGGTGGTGGACAAGCCCGCGGGCCTGGTGGTGCACCCGGGTGTGGGCAATTGGACGGGTACGCTGATGAACGGTTTGCTGTATTACTTTGGCGACAAGGCGGTACCCTATCTGGTGCACCGTATAGACAAAGACACCTCGGGGCTGCTGCTGGTGGCCAAGAACGAGGAGGCGCAGGTGGTGTTGGCCAAGCAGTTCTTCGAGCATACTATCGAGCGAAAATACAATGCTTTGGTGTGGGGTGACTTTGATGAGGACGAGGGAACAATTGTGGGCAACTTGGCCCGTTCGCCGAGAGAGAGGCGTATGATGGCTGTGTGTGACGAGGAGCATGGAAAGCATGCCGTCACGCATTGGAAGGTGCTGGAGCGTTTCGGATACGTCACGTTGGTGGAATGTGTGTTGGAAACGGGCCGCACGCATCAGATACGCGCCCACATGCGCCACATCGGGCATCCGCTGTTCAGCGATGCCTTATATGGTGGCGATGCCATCCTGAAGGGCACCACGTTCTCGCGCTACCGTCAGTTTATAGAGAATTGCTTTGCTGTCTGTCCCCGACAGGCATTGCATGCACGTGTGCTGGGATTTGAGCACCCACGTACCCGCAAACATTTGCATTTTGAAAGTCCGATTCCGGAAGATATGTCTTGTCTGCTGGAACGTTGGCGCAAATATGCAAGTGCCAAGGATTAGTATTCCCACATATCGTTCTCTATATCAAAGACCTTGTCTTCGATACGTTCGCTCTCGAGGAGAGCGTCTTCGCCGGTAAGGTATTGGCTGATGCTGCGTGTGTAGCGGTTGCTCTCCTTGGTGATGTAGGCATTGTAACGTTGATAGACGAAGACATAGTCCCACGAAGGCTGCCCTACGAGGTTGTTCATGTCGGTGTAGGCGGTGTTTTGGGCTAACAGGCGACGCACCTCAGGGTGCTGCATGGGTACCCAGAAAATGGGCAGCAGACCAAGGTAGATCTCTTCCTCGGTATTGGCGAATTTGTGGTAGGACTGCTTCAGCGGTGCCAACGCCAATCGGCGGGAATCCTGGCGGGTGTCCTGTTTGCCGATGAACCAAGCCTCGCGGAGGGCAAACTGCAGTATCTCGGCGCCGTCGAATTCGCGAGGGCGTATCACGGTCTGATAGAGTTCGTTGTCGTCCTCGTCGTAGCCAATTTCAAGCTGTATGGTGTCGGGACGTGTGTATTGACGCACAAAGAGTTCGTTGTCGATGGGGACCGTCAGGGCATCGTCCTCATAAATGGGTAGGCTGCCGTCGACAACGGCATCCCAGAGGACGTAGGCGAGGCTTTTCTTGCCGGAGCGGTCGGGGTTCTCTATTGGGTAATAGAAGAATTGGTTGAACAGCTCGTTGAGGTCAATTGTTTTCCACAGCATGGTGCTCCATGCCACATCGCTCTCACGCAGAAAAGGGTAGGGCATGGGTTCTTGACGACCGGTTAGTCGGTGAGGATAGAATTCGTCGGGCGATTGTTGTGCCCAGGAACAGACCGTTAGCGTCAGCAGCAGTGCTATGGAGAGGTATTTCCTCATGGGGTAGAATAGGAAAGGAGTTAAGGGTTGGCGATGTCAACACTTAACTCCTTTTACTTCCTTAATAACGGGAATTAGTATTCCCACATATCGTTCTCGATGTCAAAGATTTTGTCCTCGATGAGTTGAGACTCAAGGATGGCGTCCTCGCCGGTGAGGTATTGGGTGATCTCACGGTTGTAGACGTTGCTCTCGCGAGTGATGTAGCTGTCGAAGTAGCGCTGGATGAAGATGTCGTCATAGGAGCGCTCGGCCACGTCGTTGTTCTGGTCATAGGCGTTGGCGTTCACCAGGACCTGGCGCACACGCATGTCGTCCATCGGGATCCAGAAACTCCACTCGGCCACCTCTTCGCTCTCGCCGGAACGCAGGATGTTCTTCATGAAGCGGAAGGCAAGGCCGGTGATGCGCACTTTCTGGCGCGAGTCCTGTTTGTCGATGTACCAATACTCTTTGAGCTTGAGGAGACGTGCCGTAGCGGGGTCGAAGTCCTCGGGGATAGTGTCGTTGAACACCTCCTGATCGCCGAATTCATCCTCTTCGCCGTAGCGGACTTTCAGCTGGCGGCCCTGCATGTTGACAAGAGCTTTGCTCCACTCTTGGGGAACCTTCATGTCGTCGTCCTCATAGATGTCGATTTCGCCATTGGAGGCGGCGTTCATGATGAGGTTGACAAGGTTGATACGGCGCTGCTCATTCTTGCCCTGCTCGATGGGATAATAGAAGAATTGGTTGAAGTTCTCGTTGAGGTCTATCTGACGCCAGACGGCCATTTCCCACACCACGTCGCTCTCGCGCAGGAAGGCATAGGGCATGGCGCGTTTACCAACCACGATGCCTTTCTGGTAGAAGTCGTTGGGGTTGCGACCTTCCTCGGCATCGATGACGCTCTGTGCGTTGACGCTGATGGCAAGAGATGCCAGGGCGAAGATGCTTAACAAAACCTTTTTCATATCATTATCATTTATTAGTTTTCAATGTCTTTTTGAGAGTGTGCTTACTTGTTGATGGTCAAGATGCAACTGCTCGTCCGGGGAATACCGTCCGGCATCATGACCTTGGCGTCCACATAAATCTTGTCGCCGCGGTTGGCACGCTTGATGGCCGACAGCAGGTCGGGCTCGAAGGAGTTGCCGTTCATGTTGAAGGGTTTGTTGCCCACAAAGACCTCAAGACTCATTACACGGATACTTCCCTTCGGAATCTTAAACGTAAATCCCTCGCCGGCACGGGCCACAACGGTGGCACCCGATGCCAGGTTGGCGCGCGACACTTTGGCACCGTTGGAGAAGCCGCCGACAGTGATAATGGGGTCGGGGATGGGCTTCACCTGGAAGGTGGGCTGGCCCATGCGCTGGGAACCCTTGTCGATGACGGCATCCACACCGATGACCATTTTCTTGCCGCCGGGGGTGGGCTTGACCAGATACTTGCCCTCGCCTTCGGTGGGGGTAATGGTGCCTTGACCTTCAAGGATGGAGGCCTTGACGTTGCGGCTGTCGACACCAGGGACCGAGACGGTGATGGGGTTGTCGATACCGGCGTAGAGCACCTGCATGTTGTCAAGCGAGACAACGGCGACGGGCTTGGCCACAAAGTAGTTGTCGCTGATGGGGTATTCTTTCGTACCACCGTCAGGGGTGGTGACGTATGCTATACCGGTGATGCGCTGCACACCGAGGGTGTTGCAGACGGTGCGGTAGTGCACCGAACCGCTGTCGGTCGAGTTCAGTTGCTGACCGTTGACGGTGGCGGTGAAGTGCTGCTTGGAGTCGTAGGCGGCCACGTTGATGTCAGTCTCATAGACACCACCTTGAATGATATAGGTGGACTTGGGACGCGAAATCATGGCAATCTGGTCGAACTTGAAGTCGCCCTTGTCGACCTGTTTGTACAGCATATTGACGGCGTCGAACTCGGCGTTCATCGTTTCGGCTTTCAAGCGGGTCAGGGTTACAAGAGCGGAGCCCGACACCACCTCGGAGAAGCAGAGTACTTCCCAATCCAATAACTCATTGTCGGGGTTGAGTTCTTTCTGCTCCACATTAAGAGCGATGCTTACGTGGTTGGAGTCTTCACCCAGAATTTCTTTGACTTGTCTCTTATACTCTATAATCTTGTTCTTCAGCTCGAGACCTGCGCCGCCATCAATAAACATTCGGGAACTCTCGTGAAGCTCGTCCATCTTCAGCCAACGGAAGCCGGCAATATCAATGGCTTTCTTGATGCTGTCGAAGTTAGGCGTTTTGTCTTCGTTGACGACGGGAATCTTGCGTGTTTTCTTGGGATTGTTAATGTCGATAGGCACCTCTGCGGTAGAGTTGAGAGTGGCCATGAAGGTGTATTCGAGACTGTCGATATAGCTGCCCATGGCAATGGAAAGCTCACGTACTCTCTGAGCTTTGTCATATTGCTCTTGAACCTTGTCAGGGCTGTTCTGCAGAGCCTTAGAGAAGTTCGCGTACGTCTCGTCAAGTTTGACCTGGATGTTCTCGTTCGACTTTGTCATGGCGGAACCCACGGTTTTGAAACCGTTGACCACCTCGGCAGAGACATTCAGAGCCAACATGGCGGTGTACACGAGGTACATCATCGTAATCATCTTTTGTCTCGGGGTTTCCGGACAGTTTGTTGCACCCATTGTCTATTCCTTTCTTTAAGTTACACTTGGAGTTTAGTTAGACATGCGGTGTATTAAAGGCGGGTCTGCATGGCGGCCAGCATGTTGCCGTATACGTTGTTGAGTTCGGCCACCTTGCGGGTGAGGGCGTCGACTTGTTCTTTGTATTTCACGATGCCTTCGGCTGAGTCGGTGAAGTTGGCCAGCATGGCGCTCATCTTCTCCTCGAATTCCTTGTTGAGGTTCATCTGGGCCGAGGCGTTGTTGATCTGCATCTCGTACATGGCGTTGATGCTGCTCAGGCTGTTCGACATCTTCTTCATCTCGTCGACGTAGCTCACTTCACCACCCAGCGACTCAGCGGTCTCGCGATAAATGGACGAGAGGGTCGAGATGGCCTCGGGGGCACCCTGCATGCTCTCAAGCAGTCTGCCGGCTTGGCCAGCCACATTGTCCAAATTGCTGATAAACTTGTCGGTGGCAGCGGTGACGTTGGCCATGTTGTTCATGGCATTGGTTGTTTCGGCCAGGTTCTTCATGCCTTGACCCAGACGGTCGATGAGTTCGGGGCTGATGTTGGCGTCTTCCAGCATCTTGTCGAGCTTGGCGCTCAGGGGGTCCTTGTTCACCACCTTCTCGATGGGGTTGCCGTTCTCGTCAAACTCGATGGCGTTCTCGTCAACCATGCCGGCGAGTTCGGGATACACAAGGCTCCAATCCCACTCTTTGTGAGGGGGTTCGAAGGCCGAGAGGAAGAAGATGATGGTCTCTGTGGTCATACCTGCGATAAGCATCAGGTTGGCACCCGGCCAGTGCATGATTTTGAACAGAGCACCGAAAATAACGACAGCTGCACCAATACCGTACAGCTTGGCCATGAAGTTCTTATACGCTTTACTGCGAACGATGTTGTCTAAGACGCTCATAACTTTGTGTTTTTGTGTGTTTGCTTATGTGTAAATGTGTTTCTTTTCCGATGAATAGTTTGTTTAGCGGGCCACGTTGCTGGCGGTACGGAGGTTGTCACCCTTCACACGGCCGAGGTAGGGCTGCACGCAGCGGAAGCCGATGTAGCTCTTGGCGGTGTCCATGAATTCGTAGCTGCGGGTCTGCACCTGGATGAAGTATTTCTGGTCCTTCCAGCTGCCGCCACGGATCACTTTGCGCTTCATGGCCAGCGGGTCGTCGTCCTTTGCATCGTAGTTGTAGTAGGGGGTCTGCGAGTTGGCAATGATGTAGGTCGACTCGTTGTAGGCGTCGAGGCACCACTCGCTGACGTTGCCGGCCATGTCATACAGACCGTAGTCGTTGGGGGCATAGTGACCCACCATCAGGGTCTTCACACCACCGTCGTCGTCATAGGCGCCGCGCAGGGGCTCGTAGTTGGCCAGGAAGCAGCCGTTCGGGTTGCGCACATAGGGGCCGCCCCACGGATAGCTCTGCGAGGCGATGCCGCCACGGGCAGCGAACTCCCACTCGCTCTCGGTGGGCAGACGGAAGTCGTTCAGAGTGCTGTAGTTGATGCTCTCAAGGTATTGGTTCAGCATGTTGGAACGCCACACGCAGAAAGCCTTGGCCTGGCGCCAGCTGACACCCACCACGGGATAGTTGTCGAAGGCGGGCGAGGAGAAGTAGCTGCGGCTATAGTCCTCGTTCATCGAGTAGGTGTAGTCGTGCACCCAGCAGAGGGTGTCGGGGTAGATGTTGATATACTCACGCTGTATCTGGCTCGAGCGGTTGTTCAGGCCTTTGGGACGCACAGAGAAAGAGGTGCCGCGGTATTCGCTCTTGCCGGCAGTGCCGTTTTCTTTCTTCGCCACCTCGGAGTAGTTAATATAATAGTATTCATAATTCATTTTAGAAACATCGACCACACGGCGGTGATTGATGTCGACGATGTAGAAGCCACCGTCGATCAGGGCCTGGCGCACATCGGCGTCGGCATAGTCAATCTTGGTCTTGTAGTTGATGATGGGCGGGTCGAGGGGCTCGCCATATTTGTCTTCCTCAATCAGGAAACCGTCGATACCGGCATTGCCGAGGATGCGGCGTGCCACCGAATCGCGCACAGCATAGACGAATTGGCGATACTCGTTGTTGGTGATTTCGGTTTCGTCCATGAAGAACGAACCAATCTGCATCTTGCGCGGTTGGGTGGGTTCACCGTAAGTGACGCCCTGTACACCGGCGCCCATGGTGTAGTTGCCTTGGTTGATGAACACCATGCCTTTCAGGTCGATGTCTTCAAAATAAGGACGGTCGTTCACGCCGACGAGTTCACCTTTGTTGGGCGAGCTGCAGCTGCAGAGCATGGCAGCCGAGACGGCGAGGATGAGAACAAACTTTTTCATATTACACATATTTTATTAATTTCCTATAACGTATTTTTAACTAAAAATGTTTCGCTTTTTTATTTTTTTAATGTTTATAGCAGGAAGCGCGTGGTTCGCGACACCGTGGGCGGATCTTTCGGGATGATGATGCGGAAGGTGCCGTTGACGAATATCTCCAACGAACCGAAGCTGCGGCCGGCCTTGAAGCCGCCGAGTTTCGAAGTGGTGAGGTCGTATGCCACGCCGACGCGCAGCCAATTCAGGTTGGCAAAGTTCCAATTGACGCCCGCCAGGAAGGTGACGGCGTCGCCCAGACGGTATCCGAGGCCGCTCCAGAAGAAGTTCTCATAGTCCAGCAGCAGGGCCGCTTCGGCCTGCACGGTGGAGAAGTTGGCCGTCTTGGCCATCAACGAGGGCTTCAGCTTGAACGAGGGGTTGTAGGGGAAGGCGTATTCGTAGCCGCCTATCAGGTAGAGGGTTCTGGCGTTGCTGAAGGCCAGCTGGTCGCTGTGCGAGGCCAGCAGGTTCTTCACCGACAGGCCCACATAGTATTCGCTCGGCACCTGGTAGTAGAGGCCTGTCGACACATCCACCATGAACTCCGACACCGCCTGCCCGTTCACCGCAGGGTCGCCCGATTGGTTGACGGGGTTCACGGGGTCGCCCGTAAAGTCGCTAATACCCACCAGGTTCTGCGTGTTGAAGGCGAAGTTGTAGAGGTTCATCTCCACACCGGCCGCCAGGTTGCCGCGACCCCAATAGATGCGGAACGCATAGTCGAGGTTGATGGTGGTATTGCTATGGTAACCGATTTGTTCCGAATTGAAGGTCAGACCGATGCCGCCGTGCAGCCACGACACCGGCATGTCGAACGACGCCAGGATGTTGGTGGGGGTCACACCGGCCGTCGTATTCGCCGTCGGCGCCTGCAGGTCGAGGCCCATCCATTGGTTGTTGTAGAGGAGCGAGAAAGAGAGTGCACCCGAGCTGCCCGCATAGGCTGGGTTATAACTCAGCTGATTGAACATGAAATGGGTGTACTGACCCTCGTTTTGGGCCGTGGCAACAGACAAAAATAGGGCTGTCATCACAAAAAATGACGCCGTTTTTCGAGTCCAATGTAGGTTCTTTTGTCTATGTATTATCGCCACAATGGCTTGTTTTTTAGTTCTTTATATAGTATTTACACTCAAATGCCCCCCTCTGTTTTGGGGTGGATTTGATTGTGCAAAGATAATAATAATTTATAAATAGGCCAAAAAAAGTTTAATTTTTTTCTTTTCTCAAGGATTTTGCACCCTGATTTCGGCGGCCGGAAAGGAACTTTTCAGGGCCTTGCGGAGCTGTTCGGCCTGCTGATGAGTCAACCTCACGTCGAGGGACACGCTCAGGCTGTCGCCGTCGGCCGTCGGTTCCACGAGCAGTTGCTCGCGATAGGCCTCGGGCAGTTTGTTGGCCATCGCATAGGCCTGCCCGTGCGAGGCCACGGTGCCCAGGTAGAGGCCGTAGGCGGTGGTGCCCTTGGTGCCCGACGAGGCATAGACCGGTATCTTGCCCTGGGCGGCCGGTGCAGGAGCGGAGGCTGGGGTGGGGTGGTGCTTGACGCTCACCGAGTCGAACATCCCCTCCTGTGCCGCCCAGCGCTCCTCGTAGCCCGGGGGCAGCACACGGATGGTCACCGGCTGGCAGCCGCGGATGCCTATGGCGGTGGCGGCGCGGTGGCTCAGGTCGATCACGCCGCGCTTCGGACAGCGGTCGTTGACCTTCACAATCACCTGCAGCCCCGTGTTCTGGTTGGTGACGAGAATATAGGTGCCCAGCTTCAGCTTCCAATGGGCGGCGGTGAACTTGTTCTGGTCGAACACCTCGCCGCTGGCGGTCTTGCGGCCCACAAACTTGTCGTGGTAGAAGGTGCCCTTGTTGGGGTATTCCGTCACCGTGTCGCGCCAATCGTAGTACTGTGCCCGCACGGGATTGAAAAATGAAAAAAGGAAAACCATGCTTGCGCACACCGCAAACACCTTTCTCCCCACTATGTTTTTTTCACTAATCACTATTCCGTTTTCATTTTACCACACCACCGCGTCGGGGTGGAACCATTGGCCGTGCAGACGCAGCACCTGCTCGATGATGTCGCGCACACAGCCTTTGCCGCCTTCATACGGCGAGATATAGTCGGCAATCTCCTTGATTTCCACCGCCGCGTCGGCGGGGCAGGCCGAGACGCCGGCGCGCTGCAGCAGGGGATAGTCCGGCAGGTCGTCGCCCATGCACAGCACCTCCTCGTCGCGCAGCCCGTTGTCGGCCAGGAACTTCTCGTAGGTCTTGATTTTGTCGCCGCAGCCCGTGTAGCATTGCGTCACGCCCAGCATCGCCATGCGGTTGTCGATGCTGGCCGACGTGGCGCCGCTGATCACGGCCACCGTGTAGCCCTTCTTCACGGCATACTGCACCGCGAAGCCGTCCTTGATGTTGCCGCAGCGCACCGTCTCGCGGTCCGCATAGACCCACACGTCGCCGTTGGTCATCACCCCGTCGAAGTCGAAGACGAAGGCGCGCACCGGCTGCAGTTTTTCTTTGTAGTTTATCATCATTGCTTTCTCTGTTATTTCGCCATGTCGAGCATCTGCTCATACACCTCGCGCCAGCCCGCCCAGCCGTCGAGGTCGCACAGGTCCTGGTTGTGTACCACGCAGCAGAAGGTGCCGTTCACCTGGTGCAGGCGTTCTATCAGTGTCTTGTAGCGCTCCAGGCCCTCCTCGGGCGTCAGCTTCAAGTGGCGCTGCAGCACGGTGTCCATCACGCAGAAGGGGTGCAGCGCTAGTTCCGTCTCGTGGTCGCGTTCCAGGTCATAGAAGGGGAACGGCACACTGATGCCGGCGCGGAAGCCCGTGTCGTCGGCAAAGCCCATCGTGTAGTCGTGCCTGATGCCGGCGTGCTGCAGGATGCGGTAGGACTGTGGCAGCTGCAGGCGCAGGAAATGGTAGCGCGAGCGCACGATGGTGCGGTGTAGGATGGCCTCCAGCCGCTTGGTCTCGATGTCCACCGTGTGTGGGTGCTCCAGGGCGCCGTAGCCGGGGTGGATGCCTATCTTGGCGTGGTCGCCCAGGTGCTGCAGCAGTTCGCGCGTGTGCGGGTTGAGGTAGTTGGCCGGCTTGTCATACTGCCCGTAGTCGGCCAGCAGGCAGAAAAAGAGCAGGTAGGAGCCCGGGGCGCGCTGCCGCTGGTCGATGATGTAGTCGAACGAGTCGTAGGGGTCCGCCTCGCGGCCGGTCAGCACGCGCAGACGGCGCCGCACCTCGTCCATGTCGCGGAGCACCACCAGGTCGCGCAGCGTGCCCGCCAGCGTGCGGAGCACCCCTTTGTGGCGGTAGCGCCAGGCGGCGTCGATGTCCACCGTCTGCACGAAGCGGTATCTGCGTGGCGGGAAGCTGTAGTCGGGATAGTGCTCCTCAATCAGCCGCTTCAGCAGGCAGGCCCATTGGTCCACCACCGGCTCGTCCTTGAAGCCGGCCTGCACGGCCAGGTGCTCGCCGGTGGCGAAGCGGCCGTGCTCGTCCTCGCGGTGAGGCAGATACTCCTCGTAGCGGCTCACCATGTAGAACGTGGCCGCCAGCAGGTCGAAGGGAAGCTCCAGGTCCCGCCCGTAGACGGGAAACAGCATCCACTGCCCGTCGCGCTGGAAGGGGCGCGGCTCCTGCTCCTCGATTGAGGTCTCGAACAGCAGGCCGCAGCTCTTCACATGCAAGCTGTCGCCGATGAGGCGCGGCCCGTAGCAGAACTTGGCGTCGCCGTGACGCAGGAAGCACTCCTCGTCGGTGGTGATGCTGAAGTCGGTGTGCAACAGGTGTTTGAGCAACACATTGAGGGTGTAGCCCAGCCGGTTGGTCAGTCGTGGTACGTGTACGAGCAGCATATCAAGGTGCAAAGATACGACAATTTTTTGATTTGTGGACTTCCAGCGCGCAATTAATTCCCAGCGGGAGGGCTAAGTTATTGTCGCCCAGGTGTCCAAAGGGAGCACCGAAGGCTACGGGATACTTCTTGTCGGCCACCGCTTCCATCACGATTTGCTCCGCCGTGCGGCCGAAAGGCACCGTGTTGTCATGCATATCGCTCAAGCCGCCGACCACCAAGCCCGCCAGCCCGTCGAGCATGCCGGCGCGCCGCAGCGCCTGCATCATGCGGTCGATGTGGTAGAGGTACTCGTCCAGGTCCTCGATGAGCAGTATCTTGCCGTGTGTATCTATCTGTGACCGTGAGCCCAGCAGGCTGTAGAGGATGCTCAGGTTGCCGCCCACCACCGGCGCGTAGGCCGTCCCTTGGCGGTTCAGGGCGTGGGGAGCCCATTCATGGTCCACATAGTCGCGATGCACGCCGAAGAGGAAGTCGTGCATCGTGCGGGTGGCCGGGGTCTCCTCGCCGTGCATGTTGACGGGCATCGTGGCGTGCAGCGTGGGCAGGCCCAACGTGCTGTGTATGTGGCTGTGCAGCACCGTGATGTCGCTGTATCCCACCACCCATTTGGGGTGCTCCGCCAGCCGGCTGAAATCGAGCCGGTCGATGATGCGCACCGTGCCGTAACCGCCACGGCAGCAGAAGATGGCCTTCACCTCGGGGTCGTCCAGCAGCCCTTGCAGCAGCGCCGCACGGTGGCGGTCGCTGCCGGCCAGCTGCCCCTCCTCGGCGTAAAGGCCCTTGGGCACAACCACTTGCAGGCCCCACGACTCCAGCATCCCGATGGCCGGCGCCATCTCGTCGGGGCTCACCTTGCGGGCCGGCGCCGCCAGCGCCACACGGTCGCCCTTGTGCAGAAAGTGTATCTTTTCCATTATAATAAATCCATAACGCGCACCCCTCGGAAATATTGTATCCGCCCCCTCAGGAAAATAGGTCGTGCACGATATAAATGGTGGTCGCTGGCCGGTTGTTTTTCTTTTTTTTACCTTTCACCTCTCACCTTTCACCTTCTCTCTAAC
>JAGCOF010000061.1 GCA_017645585.1 Bacteroidales bacterium | reverse complement strand
TCCACTGCCGATACTTTCGTCGGCAGCAGCAGCCCTATCGCCGCAATCATTATGAATATCAACCGCCTAAAGGACATACGTTGCTGTTATTATCTTTCTTACACCATATATAACGCCCCCACCCCGATTTTATTGCCCTGCGCCAAACAAAAACCGCCACCTATTTGGGCGGCGGTTATGTTGGGATTTTCTTTTATAGTCAGTCTTTGCGGATGGGCTCGCTGGTGAGGCCGACGCCGAGTTTCTTGAAGATCTTGCGGTCCACTTCGCTGGTCATGACGGTGGTGTGCATCTGGCAGCCGTCGAGGAGGGGGAGGCAGTCGAGGGCGCGGCGGCAGTTGTCGTCGAGGAGGCTCAGAATCGACAGGGTGACCAGCACCTCGTCGGTATGGAGGCGCGGGTTGCTGCCGTGCAGCATGGAGACCTTGGTGTGCTGGATGGGCTCTATCATCTTCTGCGAGATAAGTTTGACGCTGTGGTCGATGCCGGCGAGGTGCTTCAGGGCGTTGAGCAGCAAGGCTGCACAGGCACCGAGTAGGTCGCTGGTCGTGGCGGTGATGATGGTGCCATCGGCCAGTTCGATGGCGGCGGAGGGCACGCCCTCACGGTCGCGGCGTTCCTTGGCGGCTACGGTGGTGCGGCGGTCGTCAGTCGATATCTTGGCCTGCTTCATGAGCAGGGCTATCTTGTTGATTTCGCTGTCGGTAGCTTTGCCGTTGGCGTAGTCACAGAGTGTGGTGTAGTAGCGGCGGATAATCTCGTCCTTGGAGGCCTGGCAGCAGATCTCGTCGTCGCAGATGCAGAAACCGGCCATGTTGACACCCATGTCGGTGGGCGACTTATACGGGTTTTCGCCGTAGATGCCGTCGAAGATGGCGTTCAGTACGGGGAATATCTCAATGTCACGGTTGTAGTTGACAGCGGTCTCGCCGTAGGCTTCCAAATGGAAGGGGTCAATCATGTTCACGTCGTTGAGGTCGGCGGTGGCAGCCTCGTAGGCGATGTTGACGGGGTGCTTCAGTGGGATGCTCCAGATGGGGAAAGTCTCGAACTTGGCATAGCCTGCCTTGATACCGCGCTTGTTCTCTTGGTAGAGCTGGCTGAGGCATACGGCCATCTTTCCGCTACCGGGACCCGGGGCGGTGATGACCACCAGCGGGCGTGTGGTCTCGACGTAGTCGTTCTTGCCAAAACCCTCGTCGGAATCGATGAGCTCGACATTGGTGGGGTAACCCTCAATGATATAATGATAGTAGGCCTTGATGCCCATGCGCTCGAGACGCTCGTGGTAAGCGGTGGCACTGGCCTGACCGCTGTAGTGAGTGATGACAACGCCGCTCACCAGGAAACCGCGCTCCATGAAAGCCTCGCGCAAGCGCAGCACGTCCTCGTCGTAGGTGATACCGAGGTCGCCGCGCTTCTTGTTTTTCTCGATGTCAACGGCACTGATGACGATGACAATCTCGGCATCGTCCTTCAGCTGGGTCAGCATCTTCAACTTGCTGTCGGGCTCAAAGCCGGGCAGCACACGACTGGCGTGGTAGTCGTCGAAGAGCTTGCCTCCAAATTCAAGATAAAGTTTGTTTCCGAACTTGCCGATGCGTTCTTTGATGTGTTCGGATTGTATCCGCAGATACTTTTCGTTGTCGAATCCGATTTTCATTTAATGATTAAATTATGAATTAATATGTTAATCCACCGATAGTATCTCGGTGGCGATGTATTGGCTCTCGCCGCGCCAGGGGAGGGTGCCTAAGTAACGGTTCCATTTGAGTTCCACGCGCTTGCCAGAACAGCGCATCAGGCTGTCGGCCACCGCTTTGTCGGTGACCGAGAACTTGAACTCGTTGCTTCGCAGGCCGTTGGTGTTGGCACCGGAGGCCTTGAAGCCGCTTTGTATCATTTTGCCCTCATAGGTCTTGAAAATGACGCCTTGACGTTGGAAGTAGTTGATATCGCCTGCGTTGACGCCACTGCTGTAGACGAAGAAGAAGCGGAAGTAGATGAACAGGGTCAACACCAGCACAAGCACCAGCGCAATGATGGTGATAATCTTGGTTTTGCGTGAAAGTGCCATGGTATTATTTTTGCTTCAGTGATTCAATCATAGAATCGAGGGCGGCGATGAGGCTGGTAGCCTGCTTTTCGTTTTGCCAGCATCCCGTCAGGCATGAGGGCACCTCTTTGGCTTGCTCCTGCAGGTGGAGGCCCTTCTTGGTGAGGGTCACCAGCGTCTGGCGTCCGTCGGCGATGCCGCGCGAGCGGATGATAAGCCCCTCTTTCTCCATGCGTTGCAGCAGTGGGGTGAGCGTGTTGGAGTCGAGCATCAGCTTGCGGCCGAGTTCACCCACCAGCAGGTTGTCCTGTTCCCAGAGCACCAGCATGACAAGGTATTGCGAATAGGTCAGTCCCAGCGGTTCGAGCAGCGGACGATAGGCCTGGCTGAGCATACGTTGGGCAGTGTAGATGCGGAAACACACCTGATTGTCAAGTTTTAATTCTTCGTGCATAGTGATATGATTTTTTTATTAATACTCTTTATAAGAAACATTTAATCGACCCTTAAAATAGGTCGTGCACGATGCAAATATACAAATAATCTTCCAATCGGCAAAAAAAACTTTCCGTTTAACAGTTTTTAGGCTTTGTGCTTGAAAAGCTAAAAACAGGCTCTATTGTGTATTAACTCATTGATAATCATCATTGTTATACTGTTTTGCGCATTTAACTTATTGTATTTCAGTGCAGAGAATACACCAAGTCCGACTCATGTCCGAGTCAAGTCCGAGTATGCTCCGTGTTATCTCCGACTGTAGTCGGAGATAACACGGTGTTGATACGTTCTTGGTGCGATTATGTCGTGCACGATATAAATTGAGGAAAACCGCATACAATAATGCTGGTGCTGTAGCGTTATTTTTTTGTATGAAGGAAGAAATGAATACAATACATATAGACAACCTTGACGGGATGGAGTTGGCGCCCTATGCACGGCTGACCGAGGCGCAGTTGCTCAACCGGCTACACCCCGACGAGGGAGTCTTCATCTGTGAGAGCCTGAAGGTGATACGTGTGGCCCTGGAGCATGGCATGGAGCCTGTGTCGTTTCTCTGCGAGGAGAAGTTCCTGGAGCAGGTGCCCGATTGTGGCGTGCCTGTTTACACGGCAGAGCGTGTTGTGTTGAAACAACTTACGGGATATGAGCTGAGCCGCGGCGTGCTCTGTTGCATGCGTCGGCCACGCTTGCCGCAGGTGTCCGAGGTGTTGGGCGCTGCCCGTCGGGTGGCGGTGCTTGACGGAGTTGTCAACTCGGAGAATACCGGTGCCATCTTCCGTGCTGCCGCCTCGTTGGGTATCGACGCAGTGCTGCTTACGCGAACTTGCTGCGACCCGCTCAACCGTCGTGCCTGCCGCGTGAGCATGGGCACAGTGTTTCAGCTGCCGTGGACTTTTCTGGATAATTATATGCAGTTGAAGGACAACGGCTTCTCTGTTGTGGCGCTGGCTTTGACCGACCGCTCGGTGCCGATAGACGCCCCGGTGCTGAAAGGGATAGAAAAAATGGCCGTCGTCCTCGGGACCGAGGGCGACGGACTAAGTGACAGTGTGTTGCGTTTGGCCGACTATGTGGCTCGCATACCGATGCAGCGTGGCGTCGACTCGCTCAACGTTGCCGCTGCTGCCGCTGTGGCGTTCTGGGAATTAAGTAAATAGCCCTCAGCAAGAGGGTGAGGATGAGCGGGATGGTGGCGACATTGAACCGCTGTGGCCATCCGACGACGGCGATGAGCAGCGCGACGGCCAGCATGGCCACCTGCAGCAACAGGAACCAGCGCGGCGTTTTCTCCAACCGTATGGCAATCAGCAGGAAGAAGGGTGAGGCCCATAGGATGTTGAGGTTCCACTTGGTGCAGAAATGATCGGTGCCGGTCCACATGAAAATGAGGAAGCAGCCCACCAGGCCCGCCAATACGAAGAGCACACGGTCGGCCCATTTAGGCCACAGGTGCTTCCATGTGAGCAACGTTACAGCAATGAAAATCAGCGCAAAAACCACCAGCGGCGGGAAACTGCGGTGCAGCGACGGACGCGTGTCCTCGAGCAGTTGCTCAGTGGGAAAGACGAGGGGCTCGGTGGCATCAAGCATGGTATTATTGTACATCCACATCATGGCCAGGGGGTAGAACATGGCCTCCGATTGACTGCAGACGTGGTCGGTGGGCAGGCCCAGCAGCATGTCGATGCCGAAAGTCCACCACTCGAGGCGGCCGCCGGCGGTGGCGTCGTGCAGCCAATAGCGGTAGCTGTGATCCTCCCAATCGTCAATTCCAATCGATTTCTTCCCAACAGCGGCCTCCACCATGTCGCGCACGCGGGTGGCGCAGTTGTCGAGCAGGAGGTCGTAGCGGTAGTAGCGGTTCTCGGGCAGGTAGTTCCATTCCAGCATGACAAACAGGTTGTTGAGCTCCTGCGGCGTGAGATTGAGACGCTGCTCATACATGAAGCGTTGTTCGAAGGAATAAACAGCCAAGAAATGGTCGAAGGAACTGCGGGCGAGGCAGTAGTCAAGTTTCCCTTTGGCGAACGTCCAATAGAAGTGTGGGGTGTCGAAGTCGAAGGTGCCGTAGTTGTAGACTAGGTCAATTCCCCGTGCGGTGTCGGTGATGCGCAGGGCGCTGTGGCCGAAAGTGGTGTAGAAATCGTTGCCCGGGCCACAGGTGATGACGCTGGCGGTGGCCGTGGGGCTCAGCGGCAGTTCTTGCGCCATTGTGGTGAAAGGTGAAAGGTGAAGGGTGAAACAAAGCACCATCACCATTATAGATTGCTTAAATCTCATTCTCATTCTTTATTATTGCAGTGTATAGCGTTTCTTTCACCGTTCACCTTTCAGCTCTTATGCTCCTTCGCCCATGGCTTCGTTCTCGATGGTCGGCAGGTGGTCGGTATTTACGCGCGGCTCCATGCGGATGGGGTCTTTCGGAGTGGCGTTGTGCACAGTGACCTGCGGGAAGGGTATTTCGATACCGGCGTTGTTGAAGGCGATGTAGATGTCCTCGCGGATGCGCATCCACACGGTCCAATAGTCCTCGACAGCAATCCAGAGCCAGAGGGTGAGGTCCACCGAGCTGTTGTTCAGCTCGCTGACGGCCACGATGGGTGCTTTGGGTTCCCACTTGATGAGGGGGTCGTCCTTGATGACCTCCCACAGCACCTCTTTGGCTCGCTTGATGTCGGTGCCGTAGGCCACGGAAGCTACCACATCCAGGCGGATGACGGGCTCCTTGGTGTGGTTGATGAGGCTCTTGGTGGCCAGCTCGCTGTTGGGAATGATGATGGTGCGGCCGTTGAAGGGGCGCATAATGGTGTGGAAGATGCGTATCTCCTTGATGTAGCCCTTGTACTGTCCGCATTCGATGTAGTCATCGACCTTGAAGGGTTTCATCAGCAGGATGATGACGCCGCCGGCGAAGTTCTGCAGGGTGCCCTGCAGGGCCATGCCGATGGCCAGACCCATGGCGCCGAGCAGCGCAATGAAGGAGGTGGCCTTGATGCCGATGACGTCCATGGCCATGATGATGATCATGGCTTTGAGCAGCACGTCGACCAGCGAGCCGAGGAAGGTCTTGAGCGACGGTTCGGCGTTTCGCTTGTCAAGGGCTTTTACGATGATTTTCTTGAGCATCTTGGCCAGCTTCATGCCGAGCCAGAGGATGACAATGGCGATGATGAGCTTGGGCAGGAAGCCGATGGTGAGCTCGGTGATTTGGCGCAGACCGTCCTTGATAAAGGTGTTTTCGCCGGTCACCACTGCCTTGAGGTCGGTGATGTCCATGTTCTTGATGCTGTCGGAGAGCGCGCGCGAGATGCTGTCCTGTGCCATCACCGTCTGCCCGAACTCGTCCTGCGGTGGCGGAGGCGGGGTGCCGCCGTTCTTCTGCGCTGCGGCCACGGCCATCAGCGAGGGGGTGTTGTCGTCTAAGAGGAACATTGTTGTGTTGTTTTTTAAAAAAGAGACTGCTCCGGAGAGCAGTCTCTTTTCGTATAAATGGTTGTCAGTTTATTGTTTGACAATCTTCTGGGTATGGACGCCCTCAGCGGTGACAACGCGGATGACATAGACACCGTTGGCGAGGTTGGCGATGCTGAGCACGCCACCATTGTTGGCGGTCATCACGGTGCGGCCATTGATATCCATGAGCAGCACTTCGCTGATGCCTTCACCCTCGACGTTCAGCTTGTCGCTGGCGGGGTTGGGGTAGACAGCCACGTTGACATTGTTCACATCGTTGATGCTGACAACAGAACCGGTGGAGACAACCTTGATGTCGCCAATAAGGATGACATAACCACCCGTGGTCTCGAAATGACGGAAAGCAATTTTGAAGTCGCCAGTAATAGAAGAGGGAATGCTGACAACGCGCTGTTGGAAGCCGTTCATGCTGGCATTCAATGTCTCTTCACGGAGTAGGGTGGCGTTGTTTCCTTGAACAACATAGACTCCATAGTGGTCGGAGGGAAGCTGGGTGGTATAGGGAGCCACTTGCCAAGCAATGTCAAAACTGCCTTCGGCGGGCATGGTCAACGTGGGAGTGTAAATCCAGTTGTCGGGATCCAAATCAATGAAACCATACAGGTTGGACATGGAGTAGAGATAGAAGTTGCCACTATCGTCAGAGAGGGTGTCCCATCCGCCTTCGGGGTTGTCCCAGCAGAGGTTGAACTCGGTGGCAAGGTCAAAAGTGTGGGGGATGTCAACAGCGTTGCACTCAATAACGTTGACAATGAGGGTGTCGCTATTGCTACCATAAATATTGGTAGCTTCGACCACAATTTCGTGGTTGCCGCTGGTGGTGAAAGTGGTAATCAGTTCGTTGCCCACGTTGTTGGCATCTGTGCCGTCGACATACCATACCAGGGTATCAGCCAAGTTGGCGCTGGCGGTGTAGGTGGCGGGCATGTCGGTACCCAATTCGACAGGACCGTCAAGATAAACACTGGGAGCGCCCATCTCTTCAACGCTGAAGGCATCGATGTAGAGGTAGTAGGCGTAGTCGCCGTAGTAGTTGATGGCAATGTACTTGGTGCCGGCGGGCAGGGTGTAGGCAACTTCGGTCCAGGTGGTATTCACTGTGGGCAGGTCAGCCAGCACGGTGGTGAAGGCGGCAGTGTCGCGGGTGGTGGTAGAAACTTTCACGCGGAAGGCGTCATTACTATTGTCACCCATATACCAGAACTTGACCATGAAATCGCTGGTGGTCGGCAGGTCTAACTCAGGGGTGATAAGGAACTGGTTGTAGTCGCCAGAGGTGGCGCTGGCATAGCTGCTGAGGACGAAGGACGAATTGCCTTCGATAGCCTCCTCAGTGGTGATGCCGGTGTTATCGTCGTTGGCAGGGTCTGCGCTGACGAAGAGCCAGCAGGGGTTGGCGGCCTCGAAGTTCTCGGTGTAGGGGAAATTGTCAATGGCACCACCACAGTCAACCACATTTACATTGAGGGTGTCGTAAGCGGAACCGACAGCATTGGTGGCTTCGGCCACTACCTCGTGCATACCGGCAGTGGTGAAGGTATAGGTCAGGGTGAGGCCGGTGGCGCTCTCCTGCACACCGTCGACATACCAAGTCAGGGTGTTGACGGTGCTGGTGGCGGTGAAGGTGGCGGGATCGTTCATCAGGGCAATGGCGGGGCCGCTAACGCTCACTTCGGGGGCACCGGCGGCACCGATGCGTATGTCGTCAATGTCCAGATAGAACATGTCGGTCACGTTGTGGTGACGGAAGGCGATGTAGATGGTCTGACCGGCATAGCTGGCCAGGCTGACGGTCTTCTTCACCCAGTCGCCGGTGGTGGTGCTGGTGAGCACGGCGGTGGTGGCGGTGAAATTGGTTACGGCATTGCCTGTCGTGTTGATATACACGCTGTAGAACTCATCGGCATAGTCGGCATCCTGGCCTTTTTCATACCAGGTCAGCTCGAAGTCGCTACCGGCGGGAATGTCGAAGGCGGGCAGCATCATCCAGTTGTCGGGGGTCAGGGCTCCCACGTTGTTGATATACGAAGCCGAGGTGATAACATAATCGCTTCCGTTGTGGCCGTTGGCGGTGGTGCCGAAGTCATAGACTTCCCAGCCATTGCCGTCGTTATCGCTGTCAACGAAGGTGAAACCTGCGGGGGCGGAACCGCTCTCGAAGTCCTCAGTCCAGGGGAAGCTGGTGACGTTCTTGGGGGCAGACGGAGTGGTCACAGGGGCGGCAGGTTTCTGCTGCTGGAACTTGAACATGGCAGCAGGCGAAATGTTGGCCATGTCCTTTGCCGTCATGCGGCGGGCATTGGTTTGTGCAAAGCTGGCAGATGCAAGTAGCATCAAGGCAGCAAACAATGTTAATGCTTTTTTCATGTGATTTATAATTTTAAGATTTATTATTCGTTTAGCAGAGCTCGTGGATTACGAGGCCGGAGCGCAGCTTGGGCTCGAACCAGGTGGTCTTCGGGGGCATGATGTTGCCGGTGTCGGCAATGTCGATAATCTGCTTCATGCTCACAGGATAGAGGGCAAAGGCGACCTTCATCTCGCCGTTGTCGACGCGACGTTTCAGCTCGCCGAGGCCACGGATACCGCCGACGAAGTCGATGCGCTTGTCGGTACGGAGGTCCTTGATGCCGAGCACCTTGTCGAGGACGAGGTTGCTGAGGATGGTGACATCGAGCACGCCGATGGGGTCGTTGTCGTTGTAGGTGCCGGGCTTGGCGGTCATCTTGTACCAGTGGCCGTCGAGGTACATGCTGTGCTCGTGCAGCTTGGCGGGCTTGTAGATGTCGGTGCCCATGTCGGTGAGCTCGTAGCTCTCGCCGACGGCGGCCAGGAACTGCTCCTTGTTGAGGCCGTTGAGGTCCTTCACCACGCGGTTGTAGTCGATGACGTTCAGCTGGTTGTCAGGGAAGATTACTGTCATGAAGAAGTTGTATTCCTCTTTGCCAGTGTGGTGTGGGTTGTGCTCTTTCTTTTCCTGTCCGACCAATGCTGCTGCAGCGCTGCGGTGGTGACCGTCGGCGATGTACATTGCAGGGACTTTCTTGTCGAACAACTCAACTAACTTGGCGATGGTAGCCTTGTCGTCGATGACCCAGAAACGATGACCGAAGCCGTCTTCCTTAGCGATGAAGTCATAGATTGGCTTCTCGTGGCGAACGATGTTGTTGACGATAGCGTCAATCTCGTTCACTGCCGGATATGCGAAGAACACTGGTTCCACGTTGGCGTTGGTGATGCGGACGTGTTTCATACGGTCCTCTTCCTTGTCCTTACGTGTCAACTCGTGCTTCTTGATCACTTTGTTGATGTAGTCCTCGCTCCATGCGCATGCCAC
>JAGCOF010000060.1 GCA_017645585.1 Bacteroidales bacterium | reverse complement strand
GGTTGTAGTTGATGGCCACGAGGAAGTCGCGGGCACCCACCTGGGTGGCGCCGGTGCGGGCGGTGTGCTCGTTCCAGGCGTTGGGGCCGAAGTCGGGCTTCCACTGCTCGGTGCCGAGACGGCTGCTGAGGCTCTCATACTCGCCGGTGCGGCAGTAAGCCAAGTTGCGGCGCTCGGGGATGAAGGCGGCGTTCTCGTAGCAGTAGATGGGGACTTGTAACTCCTCACCGAGGCGCTTACCCAGCTTGTGGGCATACTCGACCACCTCCTCCATCGTGATGTTGCTCACGGGGATAAGGGGGCATACGTCGGTGGCACCCTGACGGGGGTGGGCACCGTGGTGCTGGCTCATGTCGATGAGCTCGGCAGCTTTCTTCACCACCTGGTAGGCGGCTTCGAGCACCGGCTCGGGCTCACCCACGAAGGTGATGACAGTGCGGTTGGTGGTTTGGCCAGGGTCGACGTCCAGCAGCTTCACACCTTCCACCTTTTCAATCTCGGCGGTCACCTGATTGATGATATCCATGTTGCGGCCTTCACTGATATTAGGCACACATTCAATAAGTTGCTTCATATTGCGTAGTATTTGTTGATTGTGCAAATATACAAAATAATTTAATATCGCGCGAAATAAATTCTTAACAGCACCCCTTTGCTCCCCTACCCGCTCCCACTTTTCAACAAACATTCAGCGACAGTTCTTCAACAGTTCTTCAAAAAAAAATTGAAGAACTGTTGAAGAACTACTGAAGAACAATTGGCGAACAGACGGCCCCATATCGGTGCCGACAGGAAAAAATATTTGTGCAGTTGAAAAAAACTCCGTATATTTGCACTTTCAAATCCTGTGTAAAGATGAGAGAACTGATAGAAAAAGCGTGGGATAGCCCCGAGCTGGCCGACGGCGGCAGCGTGCGAAAGGCTGTGCAGGAGGCCATCGACCTGTTGGACAGTGGCGAGTTGCGCGTGGCCGAACCCGACGGCAACGGCGGCTGGCAGGTCAACGAATGGGTCAAGAAGGCCATCCTGCTCTACTTCCGCATACAAGAGATGGAAACCCTGGAGGTGGGCCCGATGGAGTATCGCGACAAGATACCGCTGAAGCGGGGCCTTGCCGAGCGCGGCGTCCGCGTGGTGCCGCCTGCTGTGGCGCGCTACGGTTCATATCTGGCGCCGGGCACCATCATGATGCCCTCCTACGTCAACATCGGCGCCTACGAGGACAGCGGCACGATGGTGGACACTTGGGCCACCGTGGGTAGCTGTGCGCAGATAGGCAAGAACGTGCACCTGAGCGGCGGCGTGGGCATCGGCGGCGTGCTGGAACCCCTGCAAGCCAACCCTGTCATCATCGAAGACCACTGCTTCATCGGCAGCCGCTGCATCATCGTGGAAGGCGCACAGGTGTGCCACGACGCCGTCCTCGGCGCCGGCACCGTGATTACCGCCAGCACCAAGATTATCGACACTACGGACGGTAAGGAGTACAAGGGCTTTGTGCCGGCCGGCAGCGTGGTCATCCCGGGCAGCTATACCAAGCACTTCCCCGCCGGCGACTATCAGGTGCCCTGCGCGCTCATCATTGGCAAACGCAAAGAATCAACCGATAAAAAAACCTCACTCAATGAAGCATTACGCCTTTTCTAAGACCCTGGTTTTCATCTTCGTCATGTCGTTTTTCTGCCTCTCGTGCGAGAAGCACGAGGAGCTGGAGTTCTCGGGCACCATGATCGGTGTGCGCAACTGCGACATGACCTACACCGACATGAACGCCGGCTACCTGGTGCAGTTGGAATCCCCCGAGGGTGTGGGCAAGCAGATCACCACCTCGTCGGGCGAGGTGCTGCAGAACATCATCGTGCTCTACGAGGCACCACGCATCATCCAGGCACCACAGCACATCCACGGCAAGTTCTACCTCGACGACAAGTATGCCCGTGTCACAGGTTGCGTGCAGTGGGACAACGAGGAGCTCAACAACCTGCCGCAGGGAGTCTTCACCGAAATGGTTGTTGATTAAAAGTGAATAAGTTTTACTCCGCGAGGACCGCCAATTAATAATTAGTTAGTATTTTTGCAATTCCAAACGGTAAACAATAAAAACAGCAATAACATGAAATTCATAGTAAACAGTCAGCAGCTTCTCAGACAGTTGCAGTCACTCAGCGGAGTGCTCACGAGCAACAACACCATGCCCATCATCAACTGCTTCCACTTCCATCTGGAAGAGGGCAAGCTCACCATCAAGACCACGGACCTCAGCACCACGCTGGTGGCCCGCATCGATGTGGAGACTTCGCGCATGGAGCAGGCCGAAGAGGTGGCCATCCCCTCCAAGATGCTGCTCGACATACTGAAGACCTTCGACGATGTGCCTTTGACTTTCGACGTGAACCAGAGCAACTTCTCCATCGACATTGTGTCGGGTCAGGGCCAATACAGTTTGGCCGGCATGGACGCCGCCACCTACCCCTCCATGCCCACTGCCGAGGGCACCAACAACGTGGTGATGGGTGCCAGCGCCCTGGTGGAAGCCATCAACAAAACCGTCTTCGCCACCAGCAACGATGAGATGCACCAGCAGATGAGCGGCATCTTCTGCGAGATGACGCCCGACGGCATCACCTTCGTGGCCACCGACGCCCACAAGCTGGTGCGCTACCGCCGCAAAGATGTGCACAGCGACCAAGCCACCAACTTCATCCTGCCCAAAAAGCCCATTATCATCGTCAAGAACATCCTGTCCGCCCGCAAGGACGACGCTGAGGTGAGCGTGGAATACAACAACACCAACCTCTTCATCACCTTCGACAACTTCTATATCGTCTGCCGCTTGGTCGACGGTCGCTACCCCAACTATGAGGCCGCCATCCCCAAGGACAACCCCAACAAGCTCGTCATCGACCGTCAGTCGTTCCTCAACACGCTGAAGCGCGTCAGCATCTTTGCCAGCGAAGCCACCCGTCAGGTGCGCCTCTCCATCGGTGCCGACAAGATGGAGATTTCGGCCGAGGACATCGAGTTCTCCAACAAAGCCAACGAGACAATCCCCTGCCAATACGAGGGTGACCCGATGGACATCGGCTTCAACGCCAAGTTCCTCACCGAGATGATCAGCAACCTCGACAGCGAGCAGGTGCTCATCGAGCTCTCGCATCCGTCGCGTGCCGGCATCATCTTCCCCTACTACACCGAGGAGAACGCCGACAAGGCCGACGACATCCTGATGCTTGTCATGCCCGTGATGTTGGCGAACTAAAGTTTAAGGTTTAAAGTTTAAGGTTTGAAGAACAAAGTCAATCTCTGGGGATCGCACGGAGCCACGGTGCTGGGCATCACGCTGGTGCTCTTCATGCTGGGCCTGCTGCTGGTGATTGAGTATCACTCCTACCGCCTGACACATGACGCGCAGGAGCGCATCACCTACAAAGTCGACCTCTCGCCCGACGTCACCGACTCGCTGGCGTTGGCCAACAAGGTCGTCGTGGAACAGATGAGCTACGTGAAGCACGTGGATTATATCTCCAAGCAGAAGGCTGCCGAGATATTCAGCGAGGACCTGGGTGAGGACTTTGTGGGCTTCATCGGCTACAACCCCCTCTACCCTTCCCTGATGGTGAACTTCAACGTCAGCCTGCTGCCCGACAACACGACCGAGGTGCTCGACCGCTTCTGTGCCGACGTGAGCCGGCTGGAGGGCGTGACCGGCGTGGCTTATCAGGAGAACGTGGTCAGCGAGCTGCGCGACATCTTCTACAAGCTCTCGTGGTTCCTCATCGTCTTCGTGGTGTTGCTGCTGGTCATCACCATCGTGCTCATCGCCAGCCTTATCCGCATCGCTATCTATGCGCGCCGCGAGGCCATCGGCACCATGCGCATGGTGGGCGCCACGGCGGGCTTCATCACAAGGCCGTTCCTGTGGCGCAGCGTGCTCTATGGTGCCATTGGAGGTCTTATTGCCTCGGTGTTGACGGCCGTAACCCTGTGGGTCTTCAGCAACGAGTTTGACCTCAAGCTGGTGGCCGCCGAGCACTGGATGTGGTACGGTATCATCGCCCTGGCGCTCATCGTGGTGGGCATCGCCATCGCCTACCTCTCCACCGCCGTCACCGTGCGCCGTTATATCGCTAAAAATTAATCAACCATGGATAACAAACCCGTCAACAAAGAAAACGAGGGCAACTCCTTCGAGCTGTCGTTCAACAAGATTAACTACATCCTCATGGCTGTGGGCATCGTGCTGCTGGCCTTGGGCTACATCCTCCTCACCGGTGGCGGCTCCGACGACCCCAATGTCTTCAACCCCGCCATGTTCGACTCGCGCCGCCTCGTCGTGGCACCCATCCTCATCGTGCTGGGCTTCGTGGTCGAGATTGTAGCCATCATGTATAAAAGCAAAAAAGCTTAAAACACAAAATTTCATATTATGGAATGGTTTGAAGCACTCATCCTCGGTGTCATACAGGGCCTGACGGAGTATCTGCCCGTCAGCAGTAGCGGCCACCTGGCTATCGGAGCCAACCTCTTCGGCCTCAGCGGCGAGGAAAACCTCACCTTCACCGTGGCCGTGCATGTGGCCACCGTGCTGAGCACCTGTGTCATCCTGTGGAAAGAGATTGTGTGGCTCTTCACCGACCTGTTCAAATGGAAGTGGAACGAGGGTACGAAATACATCGTCAACATCCTCATCTCCATGATTCCCGTCGCCATCGTGGGCCTGCTCTTCAAGGACAAGGTGGAGGCCATCTTCGGCAGCGGCCTGCTGGTGGTGGGCATCTGCCTGCTGGTCACCGCCTCACTGCTGGCTTTCAGCTACTTTGCCAAGCCGCGCCAACGCGAACACATCTCGCCCTGGCACGCCTTTGTCATCGGCATCGCCCAGGCCCTCGCCGTCCTGCCGGGCCTCTCGCGCTCGGGCAGCACCATCGCCACCGGCTTGCTGCTGGGCAACAAGAAAGAACGCCTGGCGCAGTTCTCCTTCCTGATGGTCATCCCGCCCATCCTCGGCGAGGCATTGCTCGACGTGAAGGACATGGCCGAAATGGGTGTCAGCCAAGCCATGGCGGGCCTCTCGCCGCTGGCTTTGGCCGTCGGCTTCCTGGCCGCATTCGTGTGCGGCTGTCTTGCCTGCAAGTGGATGATCAACATCGTCAAGAAGGGCAAGCTCATCTGGTTTGCCGTCTACTGCGCCGTCGTGGGCCTGGCCACCATCATCCTCCCCTACGTGCTGTGATTACCCTCGAGCAGTTGCAGGCAGGCATCGTCCTGCCCATCGACAAACCACGGCAGTGGACCTCCTTCCAGGCCGTCAACAAGATTAAGGCCGTAGTGCGCAACACCTACGGCCTTAAAAAGTTCAAGATTGGCCATGCCGGCACCCTCGACCCACTGGCCACAGGCCTTCTGCTCGTCTGTCTCGGCAAGGCCACCAAGAGTATACCCCAGCTGCAGGACGGCGACAAGGTCTACACCGGCACCCTCGTGCTGGGCGCCACCACACCTTGCTACGACCTTGAGCAGGCCGTGGACCGCTACTACCCCTATGAGCACATCACCCGCGACCTGCTGGAGCAGACCGTGCGGCAGTTCACCGGCACCCTCATGCAGGTGCCGCCCATGTTCAGCGCCGTCAAGGTTGACGGCCAGCGCGCTTACGAGATAGCGAGAATTAATAATGAAGAATTAAGAATTAAAAATGATGGGCCACGGGCAAAACCGGTGCAGGTCTATAGCTTTGAAATCACTGACTTTAGATCGGGTGACCACAACAGCACAGTTGTCCCTCTCACTCCCCATTCACTCCCCTCTCACACCCCTCTCACTCCCCACCTATACGACCATCCACAGGGCACCGTCCCCCCACACCTGCCGCAGGCCGACTTCCGCATCCATTGCGGCAAAGGCACCTATATACGTTCCCTGGCGCGCGACCTAGGCCTGGCCCTCGGCAGTGGTGCTTTCCTCTCTTCCCTGCGCCGCGAGCAGGTGGGAGAATACACCCTCGACCACGCTCTCACCCTCGATCAGGTGGCCGATTACCTCTCCAGATGAAGGTTCGATGAAGGGCATGTGAAGGGCAATAGCAGGTTATAATCCTAAAAACGACTCTAAAAGGCCACGCAATTCGTGGCCTTTTTTGGTTATTTTTGTGGAGGAAAAGACAAGTGTAATAACAAGAATGTATTTTTTATTTTTTATGTCAAAAAAAAATCGTATTTTTGCACCGTTTTTGTATTATTAAACGAATATGGAACTGAAAGGCAAAATATCTCAAATCATTGGCGCCGTGGTCGACGTGATGTTCCCCGACGGCGAAGCCCTCCCCGACATTTACACCGCACTGAGCGTGAACCGCCCCGACGGCACGACCATCATCCTCGAATGTCAGCAGGACATCGGCGAGAACACGATGCGCTGCATCGCCATGGACTCGACCGACGGTCTGGAGCGCGGCATGGAGGTGGTCTCGCTCGGCGGCCCCATCTCGATGCCTGTGGGCGAGAATATCAACGGTCGTCTGTTCAACGTGATTGGCGAAACCATCGACGGCATGCCCGCCCCCGAGTGCGAGAAACGCTACAGCATCCACCGCGAGCCGCCCAAGTTTGAGAACCTCAGCACCAGCCAGGAGATACTCTATACCGGCATCAAGGTGATCGACCTCATCCAACCCTTCCTCAAGGGTGGCAAGATCGGCCTCTTCGGCGGCGCCGGCGTGGGTAAGACGGTGCTTATCCAGGAGCTGATCAACAATATTGCCAAGAAATATTCCGGTATGAGTGTCTTCACCGGCGTGGGCGAGCGTACCCGCGAGGGCAACGACCTGCTGCGCGAGATGATCGAGGCCGGCGTTATCAAGTACGGCGACGAGTTTGTCAAGAGCATGGAGGAGGGTAACTGGGACCTCAGTAAGATTGACAAGGAGGCCCTGAAGGACTCGAAGTGCACGATGGTCTTCGGTCAGATGAACGAGACTCCTGGCGCCCGTGCCCGTGTGGCACTGGCCGGCTTGACGTTGGCAGAATACTACCGCGACGGCGACGAGAAGACCGGTGGACGCGACATCCTGCTCTTCATTGACAATATCTTCCGTTTCACGCAGGCCGGTTCCGAGGTCAGCGCTCTGCTGGGCCGTATGCCGAGTGCTGTGGGTTACCAGCCTACGCTGGCCACCGAGATGGGCTTGATGCAGGAGCGCATCACCTCGACCAAGCGCGGTTCCATCACCTCGGTGCAGGCCGTCTATGTGCCTGCCGACGACTTGACCGACCCCGCCCCCGCCACCACCTTTGCTCACTTGGATGCACAGACGGTGCTCAGCCGTAAGATTTCCGAGCTCGGCATCTACCCTGCCGTCGACCCGCTCGACTCCACCAGCCGCATCCTCAGCCCCGAAATTGTCGGCGAAGAGCATTATAACACCGCCCAGAAAGTGAAGCAGACGCTGCAGCGCTACAACGAGCTACAGGACATCATCGCCATCCTCGGTATGGAAGAGCTGGGCGAGCAGGACAAGCTGGTCGTCAGCCGTGCCCGCCGCGTGCAACGCTTCCTGTCGCAGCCCTTCTTTGTAGCCGAGGCCTTCACTGGCCTGGAGGGCAAGTTCGTCAACATCGAGGACACCATCAAGGGCTTCAATATGATACTCAACGGCGATGTGGATTACCTGCCTGAGCAGGCGTTCCTGATGGTCGGCACCATCGAAGAGGCCATCGAGAAAGGCGAAAAGATCTTAGCTGAAACGAAATGAAAGTCAAGATAACCAAGCCCGACAGCACCCTCTATGACGGGGAGGCCAAGCTGGTGCAGTTGCCCGGCACAGGTGGACTGTTCGAGATATTGAACAACCACGCCCCCATCATCTCGTCGCTTACCAAAGGCACCCTGCGCCTGGTTAAGGACAACGACGAGGAGCAGAGCTTCGACATCCGAGGCGGCGTGGTCAAGGGGCAGAACAACGACCTGCTCATCCTTGTGCAATGACCCGATTGGTGCACACCGCAACGCTGAGCCGGGCCATTCGCACCGTCGCCCTTGCGCTCATACTGCTTACCATCCCAGCCTGCAGTCGTCATCGGCATGACGATAAGATGATATTCCACTACAACGAGAGTGCAGGCATAGCCACGCTGGACCCCGCTTTTGCCAAGGACCAGAGCATCATCTGGCCCTGCCGCCAACTGTATAATGGTCTTATCCAGCTCGACGAGGAGCTGAACGTGCAGCCCTGCATCGCCAAACGGTGGGAGATAAGTCCCGATGGATTGGACTACACCTTCATCCTGCGCGACGATGTCTATTTCCACAAGAGTCCACTTTTCGGCACCCCCGACAGCACGCGCCGTGTGGTGGCCAGCGACTTCCGCTACAGCTTCAACCGTATTGTAGACCCCGACGTGGCTTCACCCGGCGCCTGGATATTCAAAGACGTGGCAGGTCTGGAGACCCCCGACGACACCACCCTGATCATCCACATTGCCGAACCCTTCGCGCCCTTCCTTTCCATGCTGGGCATGGTCTATTGCTCGGTAGTGCCGCGCGAGGTGGTGGAGCACTACGGCAAGGAGTTCCGCTCGCATCCCTGCGGCACAGGTCCTTTCAAGTTCCAATATTGGAAAGAGGGTGTCAAACTAGTTCTACGCAAGAATCCCCATTACTTCGAGTGCGACGAAGAGGAGCGGCCCCTGCCCTACCTTGATGCTGTGGCGGTGACTTTTATCGTTGACCGTCAGACGGTCTTCCTGGAGTTTCTGAAGGGCAATCTTGACTTTATGAACTCCATCGATGCCGCCTACAAGGACGAGATACTCACCTCGGAAGGGACGCTGAACCCCAAGTATGCCGACCGTATCGACTTGGAGACCACCCCCTACCTCAACACCGAGTATCTGGGCTTCAATATGGAAGACGACGGTGTATTGCTTGACCGCAGGCTGCGCCAAGCCATCAACTACGGCTTCGACCGGCGCAAGATGATGCGCTACCTGCGCAACAATATCGGCACCCCCGGCGTGGGAGGCTTTGTGCCTATGGGTCTGCCAGGCTATGACAGCCTGCCCTCCTACGGCTACGAATACAACCCGGAGCGCGCCAAGCAGCTGCTGGCCGAGGCCGGCTATCCTGGTGGACAGGGATTGCCCAAACTGAAACTCTCCACCACCAGCAACTATCTCGACCTGTGCAAATATATCCAGCAGCAGCTGGGGCTGATAGGCCTCGACGTGCAGGTGGATGTGAACCCGCCGGCGGCCTTGCGCGAACAGATTGCGCAAGGCAAGAGCATGTGGTTCCGTGGCTCGTGGATTGCCGACTATCCCGATGCAGAGAACTACCTGTCGCTATTCTACAGTGCCAACCGTGCACCGGCAGGTCCCAACTACACGCGCTTCAAAAGCAAGGAGTATGACCGCCTCTACCTTGAGGCTCGCAAATGCACCGACTCCGAGCGGCGCATCAAGCTATACCATGCCATGGACAGCCTCGTCATGCAGCAGGCGCCCGTCATGGTGCTCTATTATGACCAGGTGCTGCACTTCACCCACAAGAATATCCACGGCCTGCGTAGCGACGGAATGAACACACTTGATTTAAGACGAGTGAGTATACAATAAGAAAGGGCCCGCGATTGCAGGCCCTTTCTTATTTGTTATTTCTTCAGCCATTGGTCGAACCAATCGATGAAGTTGCGGTGCCACAGTAGGCTGTTCTGCGGACGAAGCACCCAGTGGGTCTCGTCGGGGAAGTAGAGGTAACGGCTGGGGATGTGGCGCATCTGAGCGGCGTTGTAAGCTGCCATGCCTTGGCTGGCGACGATGCGGAAGTCAAACTCGGAGTGGATAACGCAGATGGGGCTATTCCACTTGTCCACAAAGAGGTGGGGCGAGTTGGCAAAACTCTTTTTGATTTGCGGGTTTTTCTCACGCTCCCAATAGGGGCCGCCGAGGTCCCAGTTCTCGAACCACATCTCCTCGGTTTCGAGGTACTGCTGCTCGAAGTTGAACATACCGTTGTGGGCCAGGAAGACCTTGAAACGACGGCCTTCATCGTAGCCCTTGACGCCGTAGTTGTGGCCGGCGAGCCAATAGATGCTGAAGCCGCCGAAGGAGGCGCCGCAGGCACCGATGCGCTCGCGGTCAATCTGCTTGAAGTTGTTGGCAAAGTAGTCAGTGGCGCTCATGTAGTCCTGCATGCAGAGTCCGCCGTAGTCGCCGCTGATTTCCTCGAGCCATTCCATACCGAAGCCGGGAACACCGCGACGGTTGGGGGCGATGACAAAGTAGCCGGCACCGCTCATCACCTCGAAGTTCCAGCGGGTGCTCCAGAATTGACTGACAATGCTTTGCGGACCGCCCTCGCAGAAGAGCAGCGCGGGATAGGTCTTGGTCGAGTCATAGTCGTAGGGGTAGATGAGCCAGGTGAGCATCTCCTTGCCGTCGATGGTCTTGATCCAATAGGGCTCCACCTTGCCCATACGCACCTGCGAGAGAAGGTCGTCGTTGAAGGTGCTGACCTTACGGCCCTCCGACTTGTCGTCGCTGAGGTTGTAGGCGTAGAGGGTGGCAGGATACTGCATAGATACCTGTGTAGCCACGATGCCATCGTTGACCATCTGGAAACCGTTGATGTCGTGCACACCGGCAGAAACCTGGCGGATGGCCTTGGTCTCGCGGTTGAAGGTGAAGATTTCCAGGGTGCCGCGATACATCACCACAGCAGCCAACTCTTTGTCGTCGTTACTCCAATTAATGCTACTGACACCATAGTCGAAGTTCTCAGTCAGGTCAGTCTTGGCACCGCTCTCAAGATCCATGACCATCAAGCGCAGCTTGTCGGCCTCGTAACCGTCGCGCTCCATGCTTTCCCAGGCAATCATCTTGCCATCGTGGCTGAACACAGGGTTCTGGTCGTAACCCATTATGCCCTCGCTGATGTTGCGGGTGGTGCCATCTTCAATATTGAAAATAAAGATGTCGCTGTTAGTGCTGTGGGCGTATTCGTAACCGGTCTTCTTGCGGCAGGTGTAGGCGATGGTCTTGCTGTCGGGGCTGTAGTTATACTGTTCCGTGCCACCCCAAGGACGCATCGGAGTCTCATAAGGTTCACCGTTGAGAATGTCCACAGCCTTGTCCATGTCGGCTTTGCCGTTGGTCAGAGTCACATAGTAGATGTGGGGAATCTCATCCACCCAATTGTCCCAGTGACGATACATCAGGTCCTCGTTGATGCGGCCTGTGGTCTTGTCGAGGCCGGCATAGAGCTTGTTGATATGCTCGGGACGCTCGACGGGAATGGTGCTGATGTAGACCAGCGACTTGCCGTCGGGGGCCACCTTGAAGCCCTCGAAGCCGCGTTCACACTCGGCCACAACAGTCTCACGCTGGGTGGTGATGTTCATCGAAAGAATTTGGTTGCCGCGGCAGAACATGATGGTGTTGTCGTCATACCACACGGGATTGAACTCGCTCTGGGTGGTAGCGGTCAAGCGCTGTGCCTCACCGCCGGCGACAGGCATCTGGTAGAGGTCGGCGTTGTTCTTATTCTGCTCCATGTCGGTGTAGCGCACGGTGTAGAGCACCTTGTCGCCGTTGGGGCTGACGGCATACTCGCTCATCACGCCCAGGCTCCACATCACCTCGGGGGTGAAGCGGCCGTCCTCGACGGTCACCTGCGGCTTGTCTATCGGCTTCTCGGCCGGTTGTTTGGGCTGGCAGGCCACGAGACAAAATGCACCGGCTGCCATCATCAGTAGTGTTTTCTTCATATTAATGTTTATTGATTCTTCAGTTCTTCTTTGCTGCTCATAGGCGTGCGGATGTCAACACGGTAGAAATTGTAGCCCGAATGGCCCGGTTCAATGATATTGATAAACTCGGTGTCTTCCGGCACTGGGTCGAAAGTGAGCGAGTAGAGCAACACATCGTAGCCACCTGCATTGTGTGCAAAGTGGGTGTGGTCGGGATAGAGGGTGATGCCTTCGGCTTTCTGCAACGCATAGCGATTGCCGGTGGCCACGTCCTCCACATATACCTCGGGCATGACACTGATACCGTAGTCGTTGACCGGTCTGCGGGCAGGCGTGCGGTCACGATACTGCAGGTAGACTTTCAGCTTGAATTTGTCCACCTCTACCTTTTCGATGCTCACCACATCGGCATTGGGCGAACGGTCCTCGATATAGGGGAACTCTATCGTGCGCGGTATCTTGGGTTTTACCTTGTTGGGTCGACGCATATCCTGCGGCTTGCCTTTTTCCACCCGTTTCTCCTCTTTCACGCGTTCGCGCTGGAAGTCACTGTCTACGGCATAGCACTTCATGTCGGCATCGAACGAGAAGGTGATGCCACCCACAGGAGCGCCTGTGACACGTGTGGCTTTGTTGCGCACGGTGTAAAGCTGATAGAGCGAGGCCGCACGGGTGCCGTTGAGGCTCACGGCGTTGTAGGCTATCTTGGTGCCATCCCTACCGTCGTCGATGGTGGCATCGGGGCGTCCGAATTCATCCACCACCTCATAGTAGGTTTTGCCAACATAGATATTCTCCAGGTCGGTGTCGGCCGAAACAAAGCGACTGCCCCAACATCCAGCCAGCAGTAGCGCGGCGAGCGTGAGAATGACGTTTCTATTCATTATTCCTGCAATTTACCTGCACGCCAGATGCCCTCGAGCACTTCGCCCTCGGCACTGATGTACTTGCCCATGCCGTTATATTGGTCGTTGAGCCAATTGCCATCATAGGAAGAGCCGTCGGCACACACCAACTTGCCTTTGCCGCTCATGTGACCACGGTCGAAGTTGCCTTCATAGCGATTACCATTGGGCCAAATCTTAACACCCTGGCCTTGAGGGGCGCCGCTGACAAAACCGCCTTCATAGCGGGTGCCGTCGGCCCAAGTCATGATGCCGGTGCCGTCGCCCATCGAGGTCCATTCGCCCTCAATTATAGCGCCGTTGGGCATCGTGATGGTGCCGTGACCCTTGGCCACATTCTTCTCCCACTGTCCTTGGTAGACAATACCGTTGGCATAGGTGAATTTACCCTCGCCATGAGGCATGCCCTTCTTCCACTGACCTTCGTAGCGGTCGCCGTTGGGCCAGGTCATCATGCCCTGTCCTTCGATTTTGCCCTTGGAGTTGCGCTGGCCGGTGTAGACACGACCATCGTCGTAAGTGGTGGTTTCCATCACCTGGGCACAGGCAGTGCCTGCCACCATCAGCCCGAGGGCCAACATCATAGCAAGTTTGATTGTTTTCTTCATATTAGTATTTTTTTTGAGTTAATTATCATATTTCAACTTCCTGATTGTCATAGGCCAGGAAGACTCCCTCCGGAAGCGTGTCCTGCACTTCGGCGTGCAATCCCATCTCATGGCTGATGTGCGTCAGGTAGGCGCGTTCGGGCTTCAACTGTGCAATCACTTCCAGAGCCTCGGGCAGGCAGTAGTGCGAGAAGTGCTTGGTTTGACGCAGGGCGTTAATGACCAACACCTTGACCCCAGCTAACTTCTCCATCTCGCTCTCGTCAATATGGTTGGCATCGGTAATGTAGGCCATCGGTCCGATGCGGAAACCCAGCACAGGCAGGTCCTTGTGCATCACCTTGATGGGCACGATGGTCTCACCTGCCGCCTCGAAGGGGCCGTCGACCACATGCAGCGTCGCCTCAGGCAATCCGGGATATTGATGAGGCTCGAAGATGTAATGATAGTCACGCCTCACAGCGAACTCCGCCTCAGCGTTCATGTATACATCCATCTTCCTGTTCTGCACATAATTGAATGACCTTATTTCATCCAATCCTGCAACATGGTCGCGGTGGGCATGGGTGACCAGAATGGCGTCAAGCCACTCCACTCTGTGGTGCAACATCTGCTGCCGAAAGTCGGGGCCTATGTCGAACTGTATGTGCTTCCCATTGTCGGTACATAACAAAGCCGAAGTGCGCAGCCTGCGGTCACGTATGTCCGTCGAGCTGCACACTCCGCAATGGCATGCAATTACAGGCACACCCTGCGATGTTCCGGTACCGAGGAAGGTAAGCCTCATGGCTTGATTAGCTTTCCTTGTGCGTCAGTTTGAAGCCTACGCCGTGCACATTGGCGATTTCCACCGACGGATCGGCCTTCAGGTATTTACGCAATTTGGTGATATACACATCCATCGAGCGTGCGGCAAAGTAGCTGTCGTCCTTCCATATCTTCTGCAGTGTGGTGTTGCGGTCCACCAGCTGGTTGAAGTTGATGGCGAACATGCGCAGCAGGTCACATTCCTTGGCGGTCAGGCGCTGCACATTGTCGTCGATGGTCAGCGTCTGGTGTGCGTAGTCAAAAGTGAAGTTGCCGATGCGGAAGAGGTTCTTGTCGGGACGGTCTTCGTTGAACGAGCGCCTCATGGTGGCGTTGAGACGGGCCAACAGTTCCTCCATGCTGAAGGGCTTGGTGATATAGTCGTCAGCGCCCACTTCGAACCCCTTCAGTTTGTCGGCCTCCAAGTTCTTGGCGGTAAGGAAGATGATGGGTATCTTTTTGTCCACTTTACGGATTTCCTTCGCCACGGTGAAGCCATCCTTCGCGGGCATCATCACGTCCAGGATGCAGGCATCCACATCTTCATCCTCGAAGTTGTTCAGCGCTTCCTCGCCGTCTTTGGCCCACACCACAGTGTAGCCCTTCTGAGTCAGATAGGCCTTCAGTATTGTGCCCAGGTTGGGGTCGTCCTCTGCGACCAGCAGTTTAATTCCGAGGTTCATAATATCGTATTGTTATGATGAATGTTCGTATACTTTTGTACTGCTATAACTATGATTATTGTAATTTATTGTACGAATTGTTAATTTTTTTTTGTTAATTTCACATTTTGCACTATTATGCCTCCGTGCTAACTCCGACATTTCGACGGTAGTTCAACGGTAGTTCTTCAACAGTTCTTCAATTTTTTTTTGAAGAACTGTTGAAG
>JAGCOF010000059.1 GCA_017645585.1 Bacteroidales bacterium | reverse complement strand
GATGCCGTACTGCCACTTGGCGTCCTTGTCCTTGGGGTTCATGCTCTGGGCGTAGATGTAGAGTTTCTCCTCCTCATCCTTGACCAGCCAGCCGAGGTCCTTGAACAGGTTGTAGTTCTTGACGACCTGGAGGTACACTTCGGGCGAGTGCTCATCGGTGCCTTTGGGGAGGTCGATCTCAGCCTTGGTGACGTGCAGCAGGCTGTAGGGGTTGCCCTCGCACTCCACGCGGGCCTCTTCGCTGTTCAGTACGTCGTAGGGACGCGAAGCCAGTTTCTCGACGATGTCCACCGGGGGGCGGAATCCTTTGAAGGGTTTGATGATTGACATAGTGTGTTCTAATTTATGTTTGTTTGTACTTTTGATTCTTGAAATTAAAGCATGCAGGCCCAGCCAAATTTGCGGGAGAGGTCACGGAGCAGGTTGCGGTCGCTGACGGGGATAGTTACAATAACGCTTTCGTGTTGTTCTGCAGTGTCATGATCGTACTGAGACTGAAGGTTCAACCACATCACAACGGGGATTCCCAAGGCCTTCTCCAATGAAGCGGCAATCTCTTCGGTGACGCTACGTTTTGCGCGTACCACCTCACTCACTATGGTAGGCGAAAGACCTGCCAACACAGCCAACTGTTTCTGTGTCAGCCCACGCTCACGCATCTCGTCGCGCACCAACTCACCGGGGTGCGTGGCAACAAATGGGGTTGTGTTATTGTTATTCATAGTGTTTTGATATTTCCTCCAACAATGCGTTTACTATTATTCCGTCTTCGTTCGGACTGCTGTGGAAAAGCAGGCGGTATTGTGCGGTAATCCACACGGCCTCCACACCTTTCAACGTACCACTCTTCTTCTCATAATGCAGCGACCCTACTGTGAACAAGTCCTCGATGCGACTTGCAGCCTTGATGTAGTTCACCACCTTCACATATCGTTTCACCACATCCTGTGGCAACCGGCTGTACTTCTTCGCCGTTGTTTTGCCCGACAGGAACAATTCCTCCAATGCATTATCCTCGAATGTGACGTTCATTAATAGCTATACTTATATAATTATCAATACATTGCACTATTCCATGCAACATGTTCAATTCTGCAAATATAGTAAAAGAATATTAAATGGCAAAATAATTCTTTTGCTCCAAGTCCAACAGGGCGCGCTTGCGGTCGAGACCGGCGGCATAGCCGATGAGATTGCCATTGGCACCGACAACGCGGTGGCAGGGAACGATGATAGAGATTGGATTGCGCCCCACGGCACCGCCCACAGCCTGTGCCGAGCAACATCCGATGTGGTGTGCCAACTCGCCATAGGTCACTGTTTGACCATAGGGAATGGTGAGCAGGGCCTCCCACACACGCCGCTGGAACACCGTGCCCTTCAGTAGCAAGGATGGAGTGAAGTCGGGCTCGCAGCCGGAGAAATAGACATCCAGCCAGCGGCAGGTTTCATCGAAAACAGGCAATTCCATGCGTTCAACATACTGCGCACCAAGTGTACTGCCGAAATATCGTTGCCCATCAAAGAATAGCCCCGTTAGCGCCTCGCCATCGCTGGCTAGCGTGATGCTCCCGAGGAACGAGTGGTAATTGGCGGTGAAAATCACGGCTCTCATGGTTTATTCCACAAGACTATCTGTTCTTGTAAGGAAATCAATATAGCTGATGAATTCAAACGGGCAACCGGGTTTGATGATTAACATACCAAAATCGCAACTATCTTGAGGTTGAAACACCCTGCCGTCTTGGCAAAACACAGCCTTGTCTGCATGTGTTTCGTACCACTTGGCGCCAATGGCATCCAGTCGTTCGCTGCACATGTAATAGTAATACCCCAGGTCATCCTCTGTTATGTAGAAGTTTTCCAATGCCACAGAATCATTTTCCACTTCACGCAAAAGGCGGTCGGAGCATCCATTGGAGCGGAATATCAGTACATATTCTGTCTGATTTCCATCGAGATAGATATTCACCGCCTCTTTGTATTGTGGCACGGCGTCAATATCCGGCAGGGTGCACACGACGGCGTCGGCAGCGGCCTCGTTAGTCTTCCCGTTATTGCAGGCAGTGAACAGTCCTATTATCACCGTGCAGAGTAGAAATGCTTTCTTCATATTGCTGATACAAGAAAGGGGGTGAACCAGCACCCCCTTTGGTTTCAGACATGCCGCTCAAGGCTTATCCCTCGTAGAAGGGCATCTTGACGGTGATGGCCTTGAGGAGTTTCTCGCGGATCTTGATGTAGATCTCGGTGCCGGTCTTGGCGTAGTCGGCGCAGATGAGGGCGGTGCCGATGTTCTTGCCGGTGCTGGGGCTGGGCGAGCCGCTGCGCACCTCACCAATCTTCTTGCCTTCGGCGTTGCAGACTTCGTAGCCGTTGCGGGCGATGCCGCGGTCGATCATCTCGAAGCCAGCCACTTTGCGCTTGAAGCCGGCGGCCTTCTGGGCGAGGAGGAGCTCCTTGTTGATGAAGTTGTTGTTCTCGGCTTTCAGCTTGACGATGAAGGCCAGCGGAGCCTCGAGGGGGCTGACGGTGTCGTCCATCTCGTGGCCGTAGAGGGCGAAGCCCTTCTCCAGACGCAGGGTGTCGCGGCAGCCGAGACCGGCAGGCATGATGCCGAACTCTTTACCAGCCTCGAAGACCTTGTCCCACACCTCGAGGGCTTTCTCCTTGGGAATGTAGATTTCGCATCCGCCGGCGCCGGTGTAACCTGTGGTGGAGAGGATGATGTTGGGGATGCCGGCGAAGGTGAGGATCTTGAAGGTGTAGTACTCCATGTCGACGATGTTCTCGCTGGTCAGCTTCTGCATGGCCTTGAGGGCGTTGGGGCCCTGGACGGCGAGCTGAGCCCACTGCTCGCTCTCGTTGACGAAGTCCTTGCCGAGCTCCATACCCATCTTGTCGGCAATCTGGCTCATCCAGTTCCAGTCCTTGTCGATGTTGGCGGCGTT
>JAGCOF010000006.1 GCA_017645585.1 Bacteroidales bacterium | reverse complement strand
GCGGGGGGGGCCCTCTCTATTTGGTCAATACCATTCAAGGGTGAACTTGCAGTTGCGGTGGTGTGGTGTGTGGTCCACCCGCCAGAGGCGGCAGTGACTTTCTCCGGCCGCCTCGCCCATCTGCTCCATAGCGGCAAAGCATTTCTTGGCGTTACGGCTCACCCCTTTTGCCTCGAACTTGATATGGTCGTTCGTGGCGGTGGCCTCCTTGTGTCTAAAGCCCAACGCTACAGCCAGGCTGTCCATGCGACTGTACTGGGCATAGCGCTCGGCGTATGTGAGGGCTCCAATGCTGGTGTCTAATTCCATTTCCGGCACTTCGGGCATCTCAGGCATCTCGATGGTATCAATCTCAAAATCGCAGTCTTCCATTGTGTATTCCATCAGCAGCGACAACGAAAGCATCTGCTGGATGCTGGTCTCGGCCAGAGGGTCAGTCATCTTGCGGGCCTTGCCATAGAGGTAGAGCGTGGCCGAGCGGTCGGGTTCGTCAAAGCCATAGCGGAATGTCAACATACTGTCAGTGCTGACGATGTCGGTTACAGCAATGGTAATGCTGTCGACAGTGAGGGTAAGCGCATTGTCAGCGGTACGGGTCAGCAACATAGGTTGCTCCGGCTCTTCCAGCCGCGACTGTATGATACGGGCCCTCCATTCGTTATCGCCAATATGCACATAGCGTATTTCATAACAGCGATAGGCATGCTCCTTTTGGAACACCTGGCGTCCCTGACGGTAGAGCACATACTGTGTGTCAGCAATCGTGGCTACCATTGCCACGTCGCTGCCAAGCGCCTTGGCCCGCTCCGCCACATTCTCGGCTGTGGCGGGCAGGGTGGCAATGTCCTCCGCAATGTCCTTTATCTGCTGAACATAGCGGCAGCTGGTGGCCAGCAGGGCCACGGCCGCAATCATAATAACGGTTCTTGTCTTCATATCACATCGTCTAATGTCAGTTCTTCAATTCCGATGCCCAGCGACTTCATCTTCTGCCGTATCAAAGGCAGCTCCTCTTCGAGGAACTCGCGCCGCTGGAGGGCGAGTATCTTGGCTTTGGCGTCGGGGCTGACGAAGTAGCCCACGCCACGACGGATATTGATAATTTCTTCACTTTGCAGGTAGTCGAAGCTGCGCATCACCGTGTTGGGATTGACGCCCATCGAGGCCGCCACATCGCGCACCGACTGCATGCGCTCGTCTTCGGCGGGCATGCCGGCAAGTATCTGGTCCATCAGACGGTCGGCTATCTGCTGGTATATTGATTTCTGTTTCCTGAATTCCATAACAACATTACTATTTATTAATATTGAGCGTGCAGTTGACGCCTTCGATGTCTATCTCGCAGGCGCCATCGCCAATGATGGTCTTCTTGCCCTCTTTCCGCGTCGGACGCTCGCTGGTGATGTTCAAATACTTCTTCACACCGCTCATCTCGATTGTCATGCCTGCCTCATGGGGCACACACATGCTGAGCGAACAGTCCACACCTTCCAAACTTATTTCATTGGGCAGCGCCTTAGGCAAGTCGGCCATGATATCGAAAGCGACACCATCCACCGACAGCTCACGGCAGACAACGCTGTCGATATTGACGCTGGCCGACACCAGGCTCATGTCAATTTCATTCAAGACTGCACCACGAGGCACTTCAATGGTGAGGCGCTTGTTATAGTTGATGCTCTTCAGGCGCTCAATACTATAGTTGCCGCTCTTACAGAACTGTATGTCCAGGCAGCCCTCATCATCGACATAGTAGTGCATACGGAGGCTGTCGTCCAAAGGGCTGTCCATCTTCTCGTAGATACGCACCTCGGGATGGTCGGCATACACTATATCAATTCGGCCCTCAACCCAAGTCACATCAATGTCGTTGACAGGCTGGCTTATAACCGCGTCGCCCACCTGATAGCGCTCGGGGTGTTCATAGGTAAACGACATGTCGCCTTTGTAGTTGATGTGGCATCCTGCCATCAGGCATGCCAACAGGCTAATCAATGCTATCTTTTTCATAACAAACGCATTTTAGTAGGCCATTTTGTTGAGGCGGCGCCAGCTAATCCATCCGAAGAGCGCAGCCAGCAGCACGTTGAAGATGATGGCGAACCACATCATCGAATCAACCAAGGCCTTGGGGTCTTGTTCCACCATCCAATCGGCGAGGCCCTGCAGATTATTGCTGGCGGCCAAGGCGATGAAGACGGGGATAAGTATCAGGCTGAGCACAAACTCAATGACATAGATCCACAGGATGGTCTGTAGCACTTTGTGCCTCTTGAAGAGGGTGGCGGTAAAGACGAACATCAGCACGGTGCAAATATAGCCTGTCCAGCAGCCAACATTCCACAGCGTGCCATAGTACATAAAGGCTTCGGCGCCCTCCTCACTCATCGAATAATCACCCAACTTAGCGATGTCAAATGTGAAGGGGAAGCCCATCTCACCCTGCCAGAGCCAATCGCGCCAGGGGCCGAAAGGCAGGGCGGTGAGGAATACATCGAGCACCATGCTACCGAGATAAACAATCAGCGGACAGACGATGAGCGAGAAAAACAGCGCGCTACAGAACTTCTCCAACTTGGAGGCGGGCAGCATGGCGTAGTAGATGCCCTCATTGCGCAGGTTCCATGTGCGATACATACGCGACGGCACCATCAGTGCGGCGATATAAGCCACACCTTCGATCATCATCAAGCGGAAGTCGGCCGGCATAGAGGCATCACGATTGATGACGACCATAAACAGCCACACGGCAAAGGGCAGTGCCGCCAGGATTAACATTGTCGGACCGAACATCGGCCACATATTGCGGAAGTCTTTGTTGACGACTTTGCAGAAACGGTTCCAATCAAACTTATTGTTCATATCTTTTTGTTTTTAATAGTTCATCTTTTTCATTTTATTCCATCCAAGGAAACCCATGAGGACGGCGAGCAGCGCCTGCGCTGCGACGATGTACCAGCCCATGCCGGCGAGGTCGGCCATCTCGAGAATCATCATCGAGAACACACCACCCATCAGCCACAGCCACAAGACAATGCTCATAATATTGCGACAGGTCTTGTTCTGAATGGCATTGGCATAGATGAAGCCCAGCGTCGGACCGATGAATGCCAGCGCGCAGTTGCACACCATTGCCGGCTCAATCCACTGCAGCGCTTCGGACTGCCACAGGTATTTGTGGTAGTAGGGTGCTTGCACCGCCGTCAGCAGCGAGTCGATGGCCACGTTGGCCACCATCAGCGCCAACGGTACTAGCACCAGCGACAGCAACACCATCGAGAGGTACTTCTCCCACTTCGAGGCGGGCAGCAGGGCAAAGTAAATCCCAAACTTCTTCTTGCCCACATTGGGATAGAGCTGCATGGGCATCATCGAGGCCAGGAAAGCCGACATGAGTACCATCAACATCAGGCGGTAGCCAGCGCCGTGCGGATCCTGCGTCAGGAAGTTCTGGGACAGCACCATCAGCGGCGTGAACGTCAGCTCGGATATCATTACCGCGCCCACAGTGCCGATGCGCGGCGAACAACGCTTCACGTCGTGCAACACCAGCTGCCCGAAACGCTTTATGTCGAAGGTCTGGCTCATTTAAACAGTTCGTTAATCTGGTTCTTGTTGCGCAGCACGGCGTTGAAGAGGGCCTCGATGTTCATCTGGCTCTCCTCGCCGGTGGTGTTGGGCACCACGTTCATGTAGCCGGCCGGCATCAGCTCGCTGTAGAGGGCATCCTCGCGGACCTCGCCGCCATACTCGAAGTAGAGCTTCTCGGTAATCTTCTGCACGCTGGCGTCGAGCAACACGGCGTTGTGGCTCAGGATGACGATGGGGTCGATAAGGTTCTCCACATCCCTCACCTGGTGGGTGCTGATGATGATGGTCTTGCCCTCGTCAGCAATCTTGCTGAGGATGCTGCGGAACTGCGCCTTGCTGGGGATGTCGAGGCCGTTGGTGGGCTCGTCGAGCAGCACATAGTCGGTGCCCAGCGACAGGCTGGCGGCAATGAGGCTCTTCTTCTGCTGGCCGAAGCTCATCTCGCGGAACTTGCGCTCGGGCTCCACCTCCAACTCCTGCATCAGGTGCAGGAAGGTGCCCTGCGAGAAGGTGGAATAGAACGGGGCCAGCTCGTCGACATAGCGCTGAGGAGTGCTGTTGTCGGGCAATGTCACCTCGTCCGGCAGGAAGACGATGCGCTGCAGCATCTCGGGCAGCCGATCGTGGCTGGTCATACCGTCGACAGTGCAGGTGCCCTGCGAGGGACGCTGCAGGCCGCAGATAATCTTGAGCAACGTGGTCTTGCCCACGCCGTTCTCACCCAGCAGGCCATAGATGGCGCCCTGCGGGAAACTCAAATTGATGTCACTGAAGACAGGCGTCTTCTTGTAACTGAAGTCCAGGTTTCTGATTTCTATCATAACGTATCGGTTTTTTTAGTTTTTGTACTTAATTGCCGTTCCAAATACCAGCACCTCGGCAGCCTGTGCCATGATGCTGTTGGTGGTGTAGCGCACGCCGATGATGGCATCGGCGCCCATACTGACGGCCTGGTCCACCATACGACGGGTGGCTTTGTCGCGGGCTTTCTCCATCATGTCGGTGTAGCTGTGCAGCTCGCCGCCGACAATGCTTTTCAGCCCCTGACCGAAGTCGCTAATAAAGTTCTTGCTCTGGATGGTGCTGCCGCTGACAACACCGAGCTCCTCATAATTCACACCCAGGAGGGTGTCTACTGTTACAATTTTCATATCGTTTAAAGTATTGTTATTATTCTACATTTGGGGAGTGTTGCCCGTGTCGGTGGCTCCCTGGCGGGCCTTGCTCTCGAGCTCCATCTTACCGATTCGCCAGGTGAGGCCGAGACTGACATGGCGGCTGTTGAACTTGTTGGTGCCGGTGGTCTGATACATCGGCGCCGTGGTGTTGCTGCCCCACTCCATCCAGCCAAAGATGTCGTTGACCGTCAGGTAAACGCTCAGCTGGCGGTCGAGGAAGTCGCTCGAGCAGCCGAAGTCGACGCTATAAGACTCGTTACTGAGGCTGTAGAGACCCAGACGCGGCGAGCTGTAGCGCGCATTGGCGAACACCTCGAGTTTCTTCCACATCTTGGCCCACACATTGAGGCGGAAACTGTAGCTGAGGCCGTTGGTATCGAGGCCCTGATAGCTGTAGCCGTAGTTGAACAGCGAGGCATTAAACCTCACATTGAGGAAGGCCGAAGGGCGGTAGGTGATGTTGGCCTCGAGGCCCTCGGTATGGCTCGAGCTGATGTTGTCGGGGAAGGTATAGTAGACGGGGCCGAGCACGGGGTCGTAGTCGTAGCCATAGTTGGTGCCTTGCTCGTCCTCATTGACACGCACATAGGCATTGAGGCCCACCATGCCGAACTTCATGATGTACTTGCTCCAGGCGGCCTCGAAGTTGTGCGTGTAGCTCATCCGCAGCAGGGGGTTGCCGGTGCGGTAGCTGTTGTCTTCATAGATGCGGAAGTTGCTATAGTCCAACAGGTCCTCGCTGTGCGAGAAGCGTTGGGTATAGCTGAGGCTGTAGCTCTCGAAGGTCTTGGTCTGGTAGCTCAGGTGTACCGAAGGCACGAGGCCGAAGAAGAAAGTGTCCAGCAGCAGCGCCTCTTCACCGTAATGGTTCACCGAGCCATACTCGTAAGTGCCCTCGCCACGCAAGCCCAACTTGGCGGTGAAACCACCCCAACGCTTCAGCGCGGTGAGATAGGCGGCAGGCTGCCAAGCGGTACCCATGGCGTGATAACTGCGCCTGTCGACCGTGACGCCGTTGTCTTTGAGGTGCTCGTCGTTGTTGTTGTGACTGTAGCCCAGGTCCAGGCCGGTCTCAATCTCGAAGTTGTTCTTCAGCGGCAGCGTATAGTCGGCACCCAGACTGAAATGCGGCCCCACGTAGTTGCCCACCATGTGGCGCGACAGGTCGGGGATATGCGCAAGGATATAGTCGCGCTCCACGTCCGAGTAGCCTCGGTTGGTCCAATAGTTGCCATTGAAGTTGATGCTCAGCTTGCGCCCCGCTGTGTCATATCGGTGCTCATACCACAGGCCACCATAGCCGCCACTGCTGATGCCGTTGTTGCGGGTAGTTCCCCTGTAGCTGCTGTCAATAAAAACGGGGGTGTAGATATAGTCCGTGTCGACGGTGAAGTAGGTATTATGGTCTCGATAGGGATAGCCGCCCACCCAGGCCGTGAGGTGGCGCGCGCTGTCGATGTTCCAATTGAAGTTAACTCCACCATAACCACCGTAGTAGGGCATCCGGTTCTCGGTCTCATACGAACGGTAGCGCTGGAGGACGCCGGTGCTGTCATAGAGCGACGAGGTGCCGATGGACCTGGAATCGTGCTGCGAATAGTTGCCGTTGATGTAGACGTTGAAGTCCACCTTCTCGTTGGCCCACACATAGGAAACCCAGGGGCTGAAGTTGCTCACCATCGGGCGGCTCTCAGGGCTGATATTGCTGCGCACACCGACACACAGCAGTTCGTTGCGCGTAATCTTTTGATTGGTTACTATATTAATAACGCCGCCGCCGGTCGAGTAGCGGGCCGAGGGGTTGGTGATGACTTCGATGCGCTCGATGGCGTTGGCCGGCAAGGTCTTGATGTATTGCTTCAGGGCCTCCTCGTTCATGTGGCTCGGGCGGTCGTTGATCCATATCTCCACGCTCGACACACCGCGCAGGGTGATGTTACCCTCGGCATCCACCTCCACACCCGGCGCGTTCTGCAGGGCGTCGCTGGCGGTGCCGGTCTGAACGCTGGGGTCTTCCTTGGTGTTGTACATGTTCTTCTCTCCGTCCATGGCGTAGAGCGGCTTCTCAGCCACCACCTGAACCTCCTTCAGCGTGGTGCCTGTCATCTTAAGAGAAAAATCAAGATTATTCACATCCTCAACCAATTCCAGCTCCTGCTGGTGACTCTCATAGCCCACAAAGCTGGCCTGCAGCAGGTAAGTGCCTGGGGTGACATCCTTGATGACAAACACGCCACTGAGGTCCGTCGTGGCGCCACGCATAAAGACCGTGTCGGCCGGACGCATCAAGGCCACATTCACAAAAGGCATCGCCTCCCCTGTCCCACGGTCGGTCACACGGCCCGAAACGGTCAGATTTTGTGCGTTTGCACTACCCAAAAGCGAAATAATACCGATGGCTAACAGGGCCATTGCTTTGTTTACTTTGCTGTATTTCATTGTCTTATTCATTGTTCTGTTGTGGTGTATTAGTTAATTAATACACTGCAAAGGTACGTCACATTTTGATACCCGCAAAATATTTAACATTCTTTAACATTAGACACCTGTCCGCGGAAAAGTTTTTAGGGCGCATACAATAATCGCCCGTGGGTGTCGTTATTGAATATTATTAAGTACAATAATTATATAGCAATGGAACAAACCTTTGGCAACAACTATGACCACCAGGCCACGCAACGCTTTTTCCGCCGCTGGTGGCGGGTGCTGACGATTGTGGCGGTGGCTGCCGCTGTGGTGTCACTCATCGTGTCGCTGCTCATCAAGCCCCTCTACAAATCGAACGCGGTCATCTTCCCCACCAACAGCAACCGTCTCTCGAAGGCCATCATGGACTACCATTACAGCCTCGACTTCATGGACTACGGCATCGAGCGCGACTGCGAATATGCCATCCAGATACTCAGCTCGAAGCGCATGCAGCAGGCTGTGTGCGAGCATTTCAACCTGATGGAGCACTACGCCATCAAGGGCCCCAATCCCCTCTTCAAGCTCGAGAAACAGTATCGCAGCAATATCTCGGTGAAGCGCACCGAGTTCCTCGGCGTGGAAATCGGCGTGCTGGACCAAGACCCGCAATGGGCGGCCGACATAGCCAACTACATGGCCGAGATGTACGACACCCTCTGCCACGAGATACACCACGACCGCGCCGTGAGCGCCGCCAACGTGATGAACGGCGTGGTGGCCTCGCTGGAGCAACAGATTGACTCCATAGCAGCCACCGCGGGCAATGCAGCCTGGAAACAGACCCTCATCGCCGACAAGTGCGAGCAGCTGGCCGACCTGCAGCGCCGCGCCGTGCAGACCAACGTGGACAAGGAAACCGAGGTGAGCTACAAATACCTGGTCGACAAGGCAGTGGTGGCCGACAAGAAGGCCTATCCCAAGCGACTGCTCATCGTGCTGGCCGGCATGCTCGGCGCCGTAGTGGTGGCCATCTTCGGCCTGCTGGTCTTCGCCAAGAAAGAGGATGAATTGGTGGCAGAAAAATAAAGGTCTGCTGGCAGCGCTGCTGCTGACGGTGCTCTTCATCGTCGGCGAGGCGCTGGTAATGTATTGGAAGGGCGGCTTCCTGATGGCGCTCATACCGCTGGCGCTGCTGGTGGTGTGGTTGTTCTATGTGCGCTTCGAGACAGGACTGCTGCTCATGGCCCTGCTCACCCCCTTCGCCGTCAACGTGGCGCTGCTACCCGGCACCGAGCTCTCCATGCCGGTAGAGCCCATGATGATACTCTTCACGCTGATGTTCTTCTTCCGTGTGCTGGTAGCCAGAAACTACGACCTGCGCATCCTGCGCCACCCCGTCAGCCTGCTGCTGCTGGCCTCGCTGGCCTGGTGGGTGGTGACCAGCTGCACCTCACGCCTGCCGCTGGTGTCGTTCAAATACCTCCTGGCACGCCTCTGGTTCGTGGTGCCCTTCTACTTCGCCGCCGTGCAGATCTTCCGCAACCATACACGCATCCGTCAGTTCTATTGGGCCTACGCCATCGGACTCGGCATCGTCATCCTCATCGCCACCAGCAAAACCCTGGGCAACTTCAGCGACCTGCAGACACTCCACCGCGTCATGCGGCCCTTCTACAACGACCACACCGCCTACGGCTGCGCCATCGCGCTGCTGCTGCCGGCATCGGTGCACTTCATCTTCAGCCATTCGCACCGCGGCTGGCGCCGCGTGCTCACGCTCTTGCTCTTCGCGGGCCTCTGCGTGGGCCTCTTCTTCAGCTACTGCCGCGCGGCGTGGATCAGCGTCCTGGCCGCCATCGGCGTCTACGTGCTCATCCGCATGGGCATGAAGGTCAAATGGATGGTGCTGCTCTTCGGGCTCGGCGTGGGCGTCTTCTTCATCTACCAGAACGACGTGCTCTACAAGCTCGGCAAAAACAAGCAGGACTCCTCCTACGACCTGGCTGGTCAGGTGAAGAGCATCTCCAACATCAGCACCGACGCCAGCAACCTCGAGCGCCTCAACCGCTGGGCCTCCGCCGTGAGGCTGTGGAAAGAGAGCCCCATAGTGGGCGTGGGGCCCGGCACCTACCAATTCCTCTACGCCAGCTACCAGAAGAGCTACCAACTCAGCGTCATCAGCACCAATGCCGGCAACCTCGGCAACGCCCACAGCGAATACATCGGGCCCATGACCGAACAGGGACTGCCGGGCGTGCTGCTCGTGGCCGCGCTCTTCCTCGCCACCTTCGCCACCGGTGTGCGCGTCTACCGCACCGCCAAAGACCCCGCCGTTGCACGCACAACGCTGGCCTTCACGCTCAGCCTGCTGACCTACTACGTCCACGGCGTCTTCAACAACTTCCTCGACACCGACAAACTCTCCGTCCCCTTCTGGGCCTTCACCGCCGCCGTCGTCGCCCTCGACCTCTACTCGGAAAAGAAAGTGGAAAGATGAAAGTGGAAAGTGGAAAGATTGTAAAAACGGCAATGTTGATATGCGTCAGCATCGCTTTCCACTTTCCACTTTGCACTTTCCACTTGCAGGCGCAACCTGCCACACAGCACCACCGCTGCTGGGACATCGACCTCGCGCCGGCCACCGACTTCCGCCCGCCGGCACCCTACATCATCGCTCCCTCCGATTCGGGCCTGCTGCTCGTCGCATTGGCCAAAGAATACATCGGCACACCCTACCACTATGGCGGCCGCACCCCCAAGGCCTTCGACTGCGCCGGCTACGCCCTCTACCTCTACCGCCACTTCGGACACAACCTACCCGGCTGGAGCGGCGCACAGGCCAAACTCGGCACCGAGGTGAGCGACACACGCAACCTGCTCCCCGGCGACCTCGTCTTCTTCGGCGGACGCCACAACAAGAAAAGCATCGGACACACCGGCATCGTCGTCGACGCCGACCCCGTCAGCGGCACCTTCCGCTTCATCCACGCCAGCGTCTCCGCAGGCGTCATCATCAGCCGCAGCACCGAAGAATACTACCGCTCACGCTACCTCACCGCCCGCCGTCTGTTCCGCTAACTACTCCTCGCTGGTCGAAGAGATGAAGCGGCGGTAGGCGCTGAAGGTGTTGGCGCGCGAAATAAAGCCCAAGTAATTGTTCTCATCGTCAACCACCACCAGGTTGTAGCGGTTGCCTATCTTGAATTTCTCCACCACATCGCTCAACGAGTCGCTCGAACGCACCAGGTCGCCCTCGCTCAGGGGGTGCATCAGGTCGTCGACCACCACACTGTCGTAGAGCTCATTGCGGAAGATAATCTTGCGCACATCGTCCAGCACGATGACCCCAAGGAACTTGTCCTCGGCGCTGAGCACGGGGAACAGGTTGCGGCGCGAGTTCTGGATGGCATCCACCAAGTCGCGCAGCAGGTCGCCTGTGCGCACAATCACGAAGTTGGTCTCGATGAGGTTCTGCATATTCATCAGGTGCCACGCCGAAGCGTCCTTGTCGTGCGTCAGCAGGTTGCCCTGTGCAGCCAGCTTGCGGGCATAGATGGAGTGGCGCTCAAAGGGGCTGATGCAGAGGTAGGTCACCGCCGATGCCGTCAGCAGCGGCACCAGCAGACCGTAGCCGCCGGTAATCTCGGCGATGAGGAACGTGGCCATAAACGGGGCATGCATCACGCCTGTCATCACCGCCGCCATACCCACCAGGGCGAAGTTGGCCGTATCCTGCGGCGGCAGACCCAGCAGGTTGCAGATCATGGCGATGAAGTAGCCGCTCAAGCCACCCAGCACCAACGAGGGACCGAAGGTGCCGCCCACGCCGCCCGAGCCGATAGTGGTGGCGGTGGCCACCGCCTTGAGCAGTATCAGGGCGAAGAGCACCCCGAGGATACCCCAAGGGCCGGTAATCCACACCCGGTAGGGGGCACCGGCCAGCAGCACGTCGGGCGCGCCGCGCAGCAGAGCCGTGAGCGACGCATAGCCCTCGCCGTAGAGCGGCGGGAAAAGCACCACCAACAAACCCAGCAGCAGGCCTCCGATGACCATGCGCAGCCAGGGGCTGCGACGACGGGCAAACCAGCCCTCCACACGGTCGGTGACACGCAGGAAGTAGAGCGACACAGCGGCGCAGAAGACGCCGAGCACCATATAGAACGGCAGCTGCGACAACGCAAACTGCTCGCCAATATCGAACTTGAACTGCACCCCCGTGCCCATCAGGAAGTAGGCCACCGTGGCGGCCGTCAGCGTCGAGATGAGCAGCGGCAACGCCGTGGTGGCGGTCAGGTCGAACAGCAACACCTCCAGCACAAACAGGATGCCCGCCAGCGGAGCTTTGAAGATACCGGCAATGGCACCCGCGGCACCGCAACCCAGCAGCAGACGCACACTCCGGGGACTCAGCCGGAACCAGCGCCCGATATTGCTGCCGATGGCCGAACCCGTGGAGGCGATGGGGGCCTCGAGACCCACCGAGCCGCCGAAAGCCACTGTGATGGTCGAAGCCACCAGCGATGTCCACATATTCTTGGCCGGCAGTTCCGAGCGGTTGCGGCTGATGGCCAGCAGCACGCTGGGCAGCCCGTGCCCTATGTCGCCACGCACCACATACTTCACAAACAGCACCGTCAGCAGGATACCCGCCAGCGGCAGGAAAAAGATAATGATAAGTGACGAATGTTGGGTGATGATTGACGAACCCGAGGACAACTGCGTCACCAACGCACCGGCGTAATGCACCAGCGTCTTCAGCGCCACCGCCGCCAATCCGGCCAACAAGCCCACCACCACAGCCAGCAGCAACAGCATCGTCTGCTCGCTGATGTGGCGCAGTCGCCAGCGGTGTATGGACATATACAGGCTCATCTTTTTCTTAAAAAAATCGGGTGCAAAGATACGAAAAATATTTAACTTGCGTTATTTATCTCAAAAAAATATCCAAAAACATGAAGAAAACACTTCTCATCGGAACCATCGCATCCCTGTGCCTCACCTCGTGCGTCACCCTCAGCGAACACGAGGACCTGCTGGCCAAATACGAGCAGACCTCCAAGCAGTACAGCCTCACCCAACAGGAACTGCTCGAACTCAAAGAAGAAAACGCCGCCCTCACACGGCAGAACCAATCCCTCAACGCCGACTACGGCGAGCTGGCCCTGGCCAAAAACGCCGCCGACGCCCGCGCCGACAGCCTCGGTCGCCGCATCGAGCAGATGACCCACCACTACGACACCACCATGGAAAACTACATCCAGGAAGTGGCCGGCAAGAGCCGCGACCTCACACGCGCCCAGAACCTGCTCACCGCCCGCACCAAAGAACTCGGCGACAAGGAACGCGAGCTGCAGGCCCGCCAGCAGGAACTCCAGGAGCAGCAGGAAGCCTTCCAGCTGCAGCGCAGCGAGATGCTCGCCAAACAGCACGAACTTGAGCAGCAGGAAGCCGCCACCAAAGCCCAGCTCGAAGCCAAAGAACGTGAGCTCGAGGCCGTGCGCACCTCCGTCACACGTGCCCTCACAGGCTTCGCCGACAAAGGCCTGAAGGTCGAGACCAAAGACGGCAAAGTCTACGTCTCGATGGAGAACAAACTCCTCTTCCCGCCGGCCAGCTGGACGGTCAGCAAAGACGGCATCGCCGCCATCAAAGAGCTGGCCAAGGTGCTCGAGCAGGACTCCACCCTCAACATCATGGTCGAAGGCCACACCGACAATGACGCCTACCGCGGCTCCACCGCCGTCAAAGACAATTGGGACCTCAGCGTCATGCGCGCCACCGCCATCGTCAAGCTGCTCCTGCAGCACGGCAGCGGCATCAACCCCGCCCGCATCGAGGCCTGCGGCCACGGCGAGTTCGCCCCCAAGGTGCCCAACACCGACGCCGTCAACAAAGCCATCAACCGCCGCACCGAGATCATCCTCACCCCCAACCTCGACAAACTGCTCCAGGAAATGGGCAACTAACCCCATCGAAAAATATATCGTGCACGACATAAATCCCTCCAACCGGAGGGATTTTTTTTATTCCTCACCCTCCACAAAGCACCTCAAAACACGTTCTTCTCGGACAAAAACAGGCACAAGCGCGGATTTAGTGCACTAACAACCACTGTATCAGAGCACAAAATCCCATTTTAACATCCGATTGTCGCCGCACTCCCTCCGACTCCGCTCCGACTCAAGTCCGAGTCAACTCCGACTCATCTCCGACCGCAGTCGGACAAAACACGGTGTCGACACGTGGTCGGTATAAATAGGTCGTGCACGACATAAATTGTCATTCAAGGGAGGGAAATGTTTTTTTTCGGGGCCGTATGGAATATTCTTCGTATATTTGCAGAATGTATTGTGCCTCGCGCGCGAGGCAACATGCAAATTATTAGTGGATTAGGAATAATAATATATTATAAAAATGGAGAAAAACAGACTCGTAAGGATTGCCATGCGTCTATGTGTGGCGTTGCTGCCGCTGGTGGCGGCGTGCCCGAAGGCCCTGGGCCAGGAACGCGATGAGGTGCCGATGCCGGTGGTGAGCACCGACTCGGTTATGAAGCACATCATCGAATTGTCGTCGGAGACCTACGAAGGCCGTCTGGCCGGCAGCGCCGGCCACGAGGCCGCGGTGACGTATGTGGAGCGCGTGCTGCGCCGCTACGGCGTGAAAGAGCTGAAGCAGCAGCCCTTCGACGTGGAGTGCAACGAGGTGGAGAACTGCAAGTTCAATGTCTACATCCCCGGCAGCAAGGAGAAGCGCGTCTTCACGCTGGGCAACGAGTTCTGCTGTGCCGGTATGACGGGTCGCGGCTATGTGGACGCCCAGCTGGTGTTCTGCGGCTACGGCGTGGACAACGGCATGTTCAACGAGTATAAGAGCATCGACGTGCAGGGCAAGATCGCCGTGGTGCTCACAGGCCTGCCGTCGTGGTTGCCCGCCAGCGTGGGCGAGCACTACCAGACGCTGCGCGACAAGGCCCGCACCGCCGAGCGGCACGGTGCCATCGGCATGCTGGCCGTCAACATCAGCCCCAGCTGCCTGCCCTACGAGCCGCAGGGCAAGGTGTATTGCGGCGAGCTGCCCCACCTGGGCACCTTCCCCATCCTGCAGCTGACGCGCGACTGCGCCCGCGAGATATTCCAAGGCGAGGCCATGAACCTCGACGACGCCATCAAGGCCATCGACAACGACCACCGCATCAGCTCGTTCTCACTGCTGAAGAAAGGCGAGATTGACGTCAACGCCCGCTATCGTCAGCGCGCCCAGACGATGAACGTGGTGGGCCTGCTGGAGGGTGCCGACCCCGACCTGCGCCGCGAGATTATCGTCGTCGGCGCCTCGCTCGACGGCACCGGCATCCAGGGCGAGACCTGCCTCTTCCCAAGCGCCGACATCAACGCCTCGGGCGTGGCGGCCGTGCTCGAGACGGCCCGCGTGCTGAGCGACAAGGACTACCGTCCGAAACGCAGCGTGCTCTTCGTGCTCTTCAGCGGCAGTGAGCAGCAGTATATGGGCTCGCGCGAGTTCCTGAAGCAGTATCCGCGCCTGCGCTTCGTGGAGGCCTTCATCAATGCACAGAACATCGGCTGCGGCGACAGCCTGGTGGTGCTGGGCGACAACCGCTACCCCACCCTGTGGGAGGTGGCCCACAACCATGATACCGCCGCCGACCGCCATCATATCTGGACCAACGGCGAGAAGACCGACCCGCGCGGCGACGCACGCGCCTTCGACAAGCTGGAGATTCCTTCGCTGGTCATCACCACCCACAACGGATTGCAGCACAACCACGTGTCGTCCGACATCTGGGAGAACATCGACCGTCGCATCCTGGGACAGGCCGCGTGCCTGCTGGCCGAGACGGTGGCCGAGTTGGGCGAAGGCCTCTATCAGGGCCGCAGCCCCAAGAGCAAATCGCAGCGATTCCGCGACTAACGTATCAACTTATCAACCTATCAACTTTACAACGTGTTCACACTATATAAGAAAGAACTCAGCAACTTCTTTGCGTCGCTGATTGGCTACCTCACCATCGCCGTCTTCCTGGTGCTGACGGGCTTGATGCTGTGGGTGCTCAAGAGCGACTTCAATATCCTTGACTACGGCTATGCAGGTATGGACGGTCTGTTCCTCATCGGCCCCTTCCTCTACCTGTTCCTCATCCCGGCCATCACCATGCGCTCGCTGGCCGAGGAGCGCCGCGCCGGCACCATCGAGATGCTGATGACGCGGCCGCTGAGCGATTGGACCATCGTGTGGGCCAAGTTCCTGGCGGCTTGGACGCTGGTGCTCATCTCGCTGCTGCCCACGTTGGTGTGCTACTTCAGCGTGGTGGCCCTAGGCGACCCCGTGGGCAACATCGACACCGGCAGCGTGGCGGGCTCCTACATCGGCTTGCTGCTGCTGGGCGGCGCCTTCGTGGCCATCGGCCTCTTCTGCTCGTCGCTGACCAACAACCAGATAGTGTCGTTCATCCTGGCCGCCGTGCTGTGCGCTGTGGCCTACCTGGGCTTCGAATCCATCTACCACATGGGCATCCTCGGCGGTGCCGACCTGTTCGTCAAGCGACTGGGCCTGATGCACCACTACGACAGCATCAGCCGCGGGGTGGTCGACACACGCGACGTGGTCTACTTCCTCTGCGTGATGGCGTTGTTCCTGATGGCCACACGCCTGGTGCTGCAGAGCCGCAAATGGGGCGGCTGGGCCAAGCGGCGCAGCCTCAAGCGCAGCCATTGGATCGAGATGGGCGTCACGGTGGTGGTCATCGTCGCCGTCAGCATCATCAGCAACTTCCTCTTCCTGCGTTTCGACCTCACGTCGGAGCGGCGCTACACCCTGAGCAAGTCCACCAAGCAGATGCTCAAGAAGATTGACGAGCCGGTGCTCTTCCGCGTCTATCTGGAGGGCGACTTCCCGGCCGACTTCAAGCGCCTGCAGAACGAGACCAAGGAAATGCTCAACCAATTCCGCGCCTACAACAGCAACATCGAATACGAGTTCGTAGACCCCACCAGCTTTGAGAGCCGCGAGGAGCAGCAGGTGTTCTACCAGAAGCTGGCCAACAAGGGCATACAGCCCACCCAGATACAGAAGGCCTCGAATGGCGGCACCACCACCCAGATTATCATCCCCGCCGCCGATGTCTACTACCGCGGACGCGAGACCTCGGTGCAGCTGATACAGAACCAGCGCTATGTGAGCGACGCCGACCTGCTGAACAACTCGATACAGAACCTCGAGTATGTGCTCAGCAACGCCATCCGCGGCCTGGCTCGCGGCGAGAAGATGAGCATTGGCTTCTTGCAAGGACACGGCGAGCTCAACGGCGGTGTGCTCTACGACATACAACGCTCGCTGCAGGAATACTACAGCCTCGACTACGTCACCATCGACGGCCAGATACAGGCCCTCACAGCACACAAACAGAACAGCAACGACTCGGCCTATCACTTCTACAACCTCTACGACCTGCTCATCATCGCCAAACCCACAAAGCCCTTCTCGGACCAGGACCTCTTCATCCTTGACCAATACATCATGTATGGCGGCAAGGTGTTGTGGCTCGTCGACGCCCTCGACGCCGACCTGGACAGCCTGGCCGACCGCGGGCAGATGATGGCCACACGCTATCCGCTGGGCATCGACGAGATGCTGTTCACCTATGGTGTGCGTCTGGGAGCCAACCTGCTGATGGACATGCGCTGCCGTCCCATACCGATACAGGTGGGGCTGGTAGGCGACAAGCCGCAGATGCGCTTCTGCCCGTGGTACTACTTCCCCGAGATAGTGCCGCTGGCCGACCACCCCATCGTGCGCAACCTCGACCTCATCAAGACCGACTTCGTGGGCAGCCTCGACCTGATTGACAACGACATCCGCAAGACCGTGCTGCTCACCACCTCGGAATACACACGTATCAAGAACGCCCCCGCGATGGTCGACCTGGCCGATGCACAGGCGCAACCAGACCAGCGTCTCTACGGCAACCGCAACATCCCCATTGCGGTGCTGCTCGAGGGTGAGTTCCGCTCGGCTTGGCGCAACCGTCTCTCGCCCAACTTCACCTCGCAGGCCGCCATGGGCTACCGCGAGCAGAGCGACGAGAACAAGATGATTGTCATCGCCGACGGCGACATCATCCGCAACCGCTTCATCGCCGACGAAGGGGCTGTGCTGCCGCTGGGCTACGACTACTACACACAGACACAATACGGCAACAAGGACCTTATCCTCAACGCCGTCAACTACCTGGTGGGCGACGACGGCATGATGGCCTCGCGCTCGCGCAGCATCAAGTTGCGCAAGCTCGACGTGATGAAGGTGCGTGAACAGCGCACCCTTTACCAGGTCGTCAACATCGTGTGCCCGCTGGTGCTGCTGGCGCTGGCCGGCACCGCAATCTACTTCATCCGCCGCAAAAAATACCGCAAATGAAAAAGAAAAACCTCATACTCATCGCCGCCGCCGTGCTTGTTGCCGCTGCGGCCCTTATCATCGCCCTGCGCGGCTCGCGCAAAGCCACCTTCAACCAGGACTACCATGTGGAGGACATCGCCTCGGTGACTCGCATCTTCATGGCCGACAAACAGGACAACGAGGTGCTGCTCTCGCGCAACGCCGACTCCTCCTGGGTGGTCAACGGCACCTATGCCGCCAACCAGCCGCTGGTCGACCTGCTGCTCGAGACACTCAACACCATGCGCATACGCCAGCAGGTGAACCGCAACGCGGTGCCCACCATCATCAAGGACCTGGCTGCCCACGCCATCAAGGTGGAGATTTACCAGCATGTCTACCGCATCAATTGGTTCAACGGCAAACTGCGCCTCTTCCCGCACGAGAAACTCACCGTCACCTACTTCGTGGGCCGTGAGACGCAGGACATGATGGCCAGCTACATGTTCCGAGAGGGCGACAAGGTGCCCTACGTCATCCACATCCCGGGCTTCCGCGGCTTCCTGACGCCCCGTTTCGTCACCGACCCGCTCAAATGGCGCAGCCACAACATCGTGGACCTCAATGTGCACGCCATTGAACGCGTGGAGCTGACCATCCCCGACATGCCTGAGGAGGACTTCACCATCCAACGTGAAGGCGAGGGCTTCTATATGCAGCTGGCCGGCAACCGCCGCGCTGCAGGTTTTGACACCGCCCGTGTGGCACAGATGCTCTCCTCGTTCACCTGGCTCAACTTCGACGAGTTTGCCGCCATCGTGCCCAACAGCTTCGCCGACAGCTGCGTCACCGGCACCCCGCGCACCATACTGCACATCACCGATACCGCCGGCCACACCACCGAACTGCGCACCTACATCAAGTATACCAACCCCGAAGACCTCGTCAACATGCCCGACAGCGCCATGTATGAGACCTTCGACCTCGACCGACTCTACGCTATCATCAACAACCGCGACACGGTGCTGATACAATACTTCAACTTCGACAACATACTCCAGCCGGCCAGCTATTTCCTGGGGCAGGACAAACAACTGATTGCCCGATGAATTTCTTCAAGCAAGACACCGTATGGGTAGGCCTTGTGGCAGGCTTGGGCTCGCTGCTGGCGGGTGGCCTGCTGGTGGCAGCCGTATTCGCAGTGGTGGGCATCGATTGGGAGGAGCATGCACGCTGGTTCGGCTTCGCCTTCATACCCACGCTGCTTATCCTGCGCACCTACGCCAAGCGCAAAGAGCAACTGACCGTCACCCGCACGCTCATCACCGTGCTCTTCGTCACCTTCCTGGCCTTCATGGTGTTTCTCATCAAGAACCATCTGCTCATCGTCAAATGAAATACTACGTCATAGCAGGCGAGGCTTCGGGCGACCTCCACGGCGCCAACCTCATGAAGGCCCTACGAGAAAAAGACCCGCAAGCCGAGTTCCGCTTCTGGGGCGGCGACGCCATGACCACCATTGGCGGCACCCCGGTGCGCCACATCCGCGACCTGGCCATCATGGGCTTCGTCGAGGTGGTGGCACATCTCGGCACCGTGCTCGGCAACATCAGTTTCTGCAAGCGCGACATTCTGGAGTATCGTCCCGATGTGGTGATTGGTGTCGACTATCCCGGCTTCAACCTCAAGATTGAAGCATGGGCCCACGAACAGGGTTTCCGCACGGTGCACTATATCTCGCCCAACCTCTGGGCTTGGAAGAAAGGACGCATCAACGGCATGCGGCACTCGCTCGACCTGCTGTGCTGCATACTTCCTTTCGAGCAACGTTTCTTTGCCGAAAACGACTTCCCTCAAGCACTCTATGTGGGCCATCCCCTACTTGACGCCATCAGCTCAAACGGCACCATTGCGGAGGACGGCCGCCCCATTGTGGCCCTGCTGCCCGGCAGCCGCCGTCAGGAACTGAAAGAGAGCCTGCCCAAGATGGTGCGGCTGGCGCGCAAACGCCCACAGTATCGCTACGTGGTGGCCGGCATGAGCCTCCTCGGCAAAGAGCTGTACACGAAACTCATCCCTGCCGACAGCAATATCGAGGTGGTCTACGACAGCACCTATTCCCTGCTGGCCTCGGCCTACGCCGCTGTGGTCTGCTCGGGAACTGCCACCCTTGAGACGGCCCTCTTCAACGTGCCACAGGTGGTGTGCTACAGCGGCAACCCCATCTCCTACCTTATCGCCCGCGCCGTCGTGGGCCGCCGCATCAAATACATCTCGCTGGTCAACCTCATCGCCGACCGCCCCATTGTCACCGAACTCATCCAAGGCGACTTCAACGACAGCCGGCTGGAATTCGAGTTCTACCGCATCACCAAAGACAATGAAAAACGCCAACGCATGCTCAAGGAGTATGCCGACATGCGCGCCCTCCTCGGCAATGGCGGCGCCTCACAGCGCACAGCCGACGCCATCATAGAACTGCTCAAATGAAACGACTGCTGCCCATACTCCTCCTGCTGCTTGTCAGCCTCACCGCCCACGCCGAACGGGTGCGGGTACGCCTCTATTCGACCAACAACATCAGCACCCTCAACATATCGTTCGATCTGGGATACTACAACCTCTACGCCGACGGCGACAACCTGCTGGAGGACATGGTCGGTGAGGGTCGCTCGGTCCTCATCAGACAAGAAGGGGGCAAGTTGCATGTGTCGGTCAACGACGACGACTACGGCAACTACACCACACTGCGCCTCGAAGCCACCGACACCGCCTGCATCCTGTGTCTCAACCCCGAAGGATGCAAGCAGCGCACCTACGAGGGTAACCTCGAGGTATCGCTGCTCAAGGGAGGCAAACTGCAGCTGGTCAACGATGTGGAGTTCGAGACCTACCTGGCAGGCGTGGTGCAGAGCGAGATCTACGGCTCCCAAACCGACATCTTCCGCATACAGGCCATCATCAGCCGCACCTGGGCCCTGCGCAACCTGAAGAAGCACGCTGCCGACGGCTACAACTTCTGCGACAACGTGCACTGCCAGGCCTACCAGAACCGCTGCATACGGCCCGACATCATGATTGGCGCCATACAGAGCAGCGGCGAGACCCTGGTGGACTCTGCCGGACGCCTCATCGAGACCCCGTTCCACTCCAACTCGGGTGGTCAAACGGCCAACTCGGAGGATGTGTGGAAGGCCGCCCTACCCTATCTGCGCTCCGTACCCGACACCTTCTCCTACCGCATGCGGCAGAGCGATTGGGTGCGCACCATCAGCATCGACCGTTGGCTCGACTACTTCAGCAAAAAGCATAAGTTCAACGTGACCGACAGCGCCGTCCTCGACACCCTGCTGCACTTCCAGCAGACCGAGCGCAAGGTGCAACTGATGGGGGTGCCGCTCACTCGCATACGCACCGACTTCCAACTCAAGTCCACCTTCTTCTCCGTCAGCGTCGACAGCGCCTCCATGTCCGTCATCCTCCACGGACACGGCTACGGACACGGTGTAGGCCTCAGCCAGGAGGGCACCATCCGCATGGTGGCACTCGGCTACGCCTACGACAGCATCCTGCGCCACTACTACACCGGCGCCGTGTTGCACCAAGACCCCACGGCCAATCGCGCCTACATGGAGAACTATGCCTCGCAGCTGGCGCGCATCATCGAAGAGGACAAGAACAGGCAGACACAGGTGCGCTCCAAGAAGGACGATTGGCTTGGCCGCCTCTTCCGCCTGCGCGACCGCGAAGAGCGCCAGGAAATCTACATCGAAGAAGAACAAGACAATGAAAAAGATTGGCAATATGAATGGTAGAGAGGAACTAAGAATTAAGAAATTAAATAATATGAATAAGATAAAAGCAATTCTATTTTGCGCAAGCCTGATTTTCAGCTTTCAGCTTTCAAATCTCAACTCGGCACAGGCCCAAGTCAAGTGGCACACCATCGAGGAGGCCGCCAGCGCCAAGATTGGCGAACGGCTCTACTTCGTCGACTTCTACACCCATTGGTGTGGCTACTGCAAGAAGATGGACCGCGAGACCTTCACCGACCCCACCGTCGTCAAGATACTCAACAAATACTGCTACCCCGTCAAGTTCAACGCCGAAGGCGACAACACCTTCACCTGGGCCGGCAAAACCTACCGTCCCGCCACGGGCAACAGCCGGATGCGCACCCACGAGTTCGCGCGTGGCCTGCAGGGTTACCCCACCTTCTCCTTCTTCAACGCCGACGGCACTCTTCTGCAGTCCATCCCGGGCTTTGTGCCGGCCGCCGACTTCATCGTCATCCTCTGGTACATCGTCAGCGGCGACTACGAGCGCTATCCCTACGAGCGCTACCGCCAGATGTTCGACAAAGAAATCCGTCCCCAGATGAAAAAAGCCCTCTCCGAGAATTAAGAATGAGAGTGACCTTAAACCTTGAACTTTAAACCTTAAACCATAAACCATGGGACTGTTCAGCAAAAAGAGCGAAGAGCGCGCCACCCTCGACAGCGGCCTCAGCAAGACCAAAGAGAACTTCTTCCAGAAACTCACCAAGAGCATCCTCGGTAAAAGCACCGTGGATGACGACGTGCTTGACAACCTCGAGGAGACCCTCATCACCAGCGACGTGGGCGTCGAAACCACCCTCAAGGTCATCGACCACCTGCAGACCCGCATCAAGCGCGACAAATACATTTCCACCAACGAACTCAACTCCATCCTCCGCGCCGAGATAGCGCAACTCCTGCGCCAACCCGCCAACAACTTCCCGCCCACCTTCGACGCACCCCTGCCCTCTACCCCCTACGTAATCCTCGTGGTTGGCGTCAACGGAGTGGGCAAGACCACCACCATCGCCAAGCTGGCCTACCGCTACAAGCAGGCAGGCCGCAGCGTCGTCCTCGGAGCCGCCGATACTTTCCGCGCCGCCGCCGTCGAGCAACTCTGTCTCTGGGCCGACCGCGTCGGAGTGCCCATCGTCCAGCAAGGCATGGGCGCCGACCCCGCCAGCGTGGCCTACGACACCCTGCAATCGGCCTTGGCCAAGCAGGCCGACGTGGTCATCATCGACACCGCCGGACGACTGCACAACAAAGTGGGCCTCATGAACGAGCTCACCAAGATACGCAAAGTCATGCAGAAACTCGTGCCCGATGCGCCCCACGAAGTGCTGCTCGTCCTCGACGCCTCCACCGGACAGAACGCCGTCGAGCAGGCACGCCAATTCACCTCAGCCACCGACGTCAACGCCTTGGCCCTCACCAAACTCGACGGCACCGCCAAGGGCGGCGTTATCATCGGCATCAGCGACCAATTCCACGTACCCGTCCGCTACATCGGCCTCGGTGAAAAGATGACCGACCTCCAACTTTTCGACCCCGATCAATTCGTAGACTCCCTGTTCGAGAATTGAGAATAAGAGTGACTTTAAAACCTAAACATTAATCCTTAAACTTGAAAATCAACATTATCACTCTGGGGTGCTCCAAAAACACCGTCGACAGCGAGAACCTCGCCGGACAGTTGACCGCACAGGGTCACTCCGTATACTTTGACTGTCAGCGCAACGACTGTGACACGGTCATCATCAACACCTGCGGCTTCATCGGCGACGCCAAGGAGGAGAGCATCAACACCATCCTCGGACAGATTGCCGCCAAACAGCGCCGCCACAACAAGACCCGCCTCATCGTCTGCGGCTGCCTCGTCGAGCGCTACAAGGACGAGCTGGCCAAAGAGATGCCTGAGGTAGATGAATGGCACGGTGTTGATTTCTTCAAGTCTTCACTTCATAGGACTATTTCCACCCCCAAACACTACGCCTACCTGAAGATTGCCGAGGGCTGCGACCGCTCGTGCTCCTATTGCGCCATACCGCTCATCCGCGGAGCACACAAATCGAGGCCCATCGACGAGCTGGTGCAGGAAGCCAAGCAATTGGTGGCCAACGGCGTGAAGGAGCTGATTGTCATCAGTCAAGACACCACCTTCTACGGACTCGACCTCTACCACCGTCGCGCTTTAGGAGAACTATTGGAGCGCCTGGCCACCGAGAGCGGCGCGCCCTGGATACGCCTCCACTACACCTACCCCGCCTCCTTCCCCGACGATGCCATCGACGCCATTGCACGCCACCCCAACATCTGCAACTACATCGACATACCCCTGCAGCACATCAACAGCCGCATACTCAACTCCATGCAACGCGGCATCGACCGCGAAGGCACCCTACGCTTGCTCGAGCGTTTCCGCGCCAAGCTGCCCAAGGTGGCCATCCGCACTACCCTCATCGTGGGCTATCCTGGTGAGACCGAAGCTGATTTCGAGGAGCTGAAACAATTTGTCGCCGAGGCCCGCTTCGACCGCATGGGGTGCTTCGCCTATTCACCCGAGGAGGGCACGCCCGCCTATCGGCTGGGCGACCCCGTGTCCGACGAGGAGAAGCAACGCCGCGTCAGCGAACTGATGGCACTGCAAGAAAGTATCTCGCTGGAAAAGAACCGCCAACGCATAGGCAAGACCTACCGCTGCCTGGTGGACCGCAGGGAAGGGGAATACCTTGTGGCCCGCACCGAATACGACAGTCCCGAGGTGGACGACGAGGTGCTCGTCCGACAGACCCGTGCGGCTATCCGTCCGGGCGACTTCATCGACGTGTGCATCACCGACGCCCTCGAGAACGACCTCGTGGGAGAGATGGTATAAAAACGACTGATGTCCGACCGCGGTCGGACATCAGTCGGACCACAGTCGGACATGAGTCGGACATGGGTCGGAGATGATATATGGTTATCAGTCCTTTACAATAACGAAGGGTAGACGGGCCTGAAGGCCTTCACTCTCGGTGACAAAGAGGAGATCCTGCTCCATACGGTCGAGCACCTTCCACTCTCCACCACCTATTCTCCACTTGACAGCCAAACGCATCTTAGCCAGCAGGTTGAGGTCATCGTCACTGCTTTCGCCGAGGAGTTCAGAGAGCTGTGTCCAGGTGTCTTTCTCCTTGGGGAATTCCTTGACTTTATAGTCGCTCAATCCCGCCTTTTCAGCTGCAATGTTGAGGGCCAAGTCAATACCACCCAAGGTGTCGACCAGACCGATGCCGATGGCGTCGGCGCCGGTCCAAACACGACCACGGGCAATCTGATGAACCTCGTCATAGGTCATGTGACGACCTTCGGCCACACGTCCGACGAAGATCTTATAGAAATCCTCTACATTCTTGGTCCACATTGCCTTAGCCGTCGGCGACAGCGGACGGAAGATTGTGAGACCATTGGCATTGCGGTTGGTGCTGACGGTGTCGGTGTTGAGACCCAGCTTCTGGCGCATCAGTTTGCCCACGTTGGGAATGGTGCCGAAAACGCCAATGGAACCGGTGATGGTAGTAGGCTGAGCCACAATGACGTCGGCCATGCAGCTCATTTCGTAGCCAGCCGAGGCGGCGAGGTCGCCCATGCTGACAATGACGGGCTTCTTCTCGCGGGCAGCGATGACAGCGTGGGTCATGCTCTCGCTGGCAGTAGCCTGACCACCAGGGGAATTGACACGCAGCACGATAGCCTTCACGTCGTCGTCCTTGGCGGCCTGCTTGAGGGCCTTCACGATGTCGTCACCAAAGACACCCTCGTTAAATCCTTTACTGCTGCCATCCATCACATTGCCCTGGGCATAGATGACAGCGATGGACTCCTTGGCCTTGTTGGGGGTCTTCTTCACATTGGAGGCGTATTTCTCCAGCGGCAGCAGCTGCTTGCCGGCGTACATCTCTTTCAGGATGGTGCGCACATCCTCCTCGAAGCAGAGTATGTCGACCAAGCGGTTTTCCTTGGCACCGTCGGCCATAAAGCCGCTGAGGTCGTCAGCTATGGCGTTGATTTTCTCCACATCCATGCCGCGACTGGCGGCGATGGATTCCGTTGCCGTGCGCCAGATGCTGGCGATGTAGGCTCGTATCTGCTCACGGTTGGCATCACTCATGTGGTTGAGCGTGTAGACTTCGCCGGCGCTCTTGTAGGAACAACTCTCGGGACGGATGAGCTGCATCTCAACGCCCAACTTGTCGAGCAGGTCCTTGTAATACATCACCTCGGCACCCATGCCGCGGAAGTCGACCATACCGCTGGGATGCAGGCAGATGCGGTCGGAGAGCGAGGCCAAATAGTATTCGCCTTGCGAGTAGCTGGTGGCGTAGGCGACAACGGATTTACCACTCTCGCGGAAATCCTCCAACGCCGAGCGCAACTCGGTGAGCGAGCCCCAACTGATGGCGGGATTGCCACAGCCTTTGAGCAGTATACCAGCCACCTTGTCGTCCTTGGCAGCGGCACGAATGGCGTTCTCAGCGTCAATAAGGCCGATGGTCTTCGTGTCGGAGAACGAGGCCTGCAGGCCGGTAGCGGTGCGGTCGCCACTGATTTTGGCGAGGTCGACAGTCAGGAAGGTGCCGTTCTTGACCACCACAGCACTCTCTTTGTCCATCGAACCGAGCATGGCTACCATGACAATCATGGAGATAAACGTAATCAGTCCGCCGAGGACCGACACAATCACTATGCCCAAGGCCGAAGCCAGCATAGTCATGCCAAAACTTAAGGGTTTCTTCTGTTTTTCCATATTATTCTATTCCTTTTAAAGTTAGACTGATTCTGTGGCGGCGCAAGTCCACATCGAGGACTTTCACCTTGAGGTGCTGATGCAGATGGACCACCTCGCCGGGGTCGTTGACACGCCGGTTGGCCATCTGGCTGACGTGTATGAGGCCGTCCTGATGCACACCGATGTCAACAAAGGCACCAAAGGCGGTAATGTTGGTGACTATGCCGGGCAGCACCATGCCGGCCTGCACATCCTCGATGCGAGTCACGTTCTTGTCGAATTCAAAGACTTCAAACCGTGCGCGCGGGTCGAGGCCGGGTTTCTCCAACTCCTTCATAATATCCTGCAACGTCGGCATGCCGCAGTCGGCATCAACGAAGTCACCGAGGCGTATCTTGGAGCGCATCTCCTTGTCTTTCATCAATGTCTGCACATCGGCACCGACCGAGGCGGCCATCTTCTCCACCAAGGCATACCGCTCGGGGTGCACGGCACTCTTATCCAAAGGATTCGCACTCTCGCGCACACGTAGGAAGCCTGCACACTGCTCGAAGGCTTTGTCGCCGAGGCCCTTTACCTGCCTCAATGCTTGACGGTCGGCAAAGGCGCCGTTCTTGTTTCTATGTTGTACAATCTTGTCGGCCAACGCAGGACCTATACCACTAACGTAACTGAGCAACTCGCGGCTGGCGGTGTTGAGTTCCACGCCCACGTTGTTGACACAGCTAACCACCGTGTCGCTCAAGCTGTCGGCCAGCATGCGCTGGTCCACATCGTGCTGGTACTGCCCCACGCCAATGCTCTTGGGGTCAATCTTGACCAACTCGCTGAGGGGGTCCATCAGGCGGCGACCAATGCTGACGGCACCGCGGACGGTGACGTCATAGTCGGGAAACTCCCTGCGTGCCACATCGCTGGCACTATATACGCTGGCACCGGCCTCGCTGACGCTGACGGCGATAACCTTGTTCTTGAAACGGCAGCGTTGCACCACCTCCTCGGTCTCGCGACCGGCGGTGCCGTTGCCAATAGCGATGGCCTCAATCTGGAAAGCCTCCACCAGCGCCTCGAGTTTATTCACTGCGGCACGCTCCTCGCGCACCGAGGTGAAGGGATAGATAGTCTCGTTGTGAAGCAGTTGCCCTTGTGCATCGAGGCACACCACCTTGCAACCGGTGCGAAAGCCCGGGTCAATGGCCAGGGTGCGCTTCTGTCCCATCGGGGCAGCCAGCAGCAGTTGACGCAGGTTCTCGGCGAAAACACGAATGGCCTCGCGGTCTGCTTTCTCCTTCAGCAGGTTGCGGAACTCCGTCTCTATCGACGGCCCAACCAGACGCTTGTAAGCATCGGCAATAGCCAACTGCATCTGCTCAGCACAATTACCTCTTGCATCCTGCCACTTCCCACTCAGCGCGGCAATGGCTTCGCTGTCGTCGTCGGGACGCACATGCACCTTCAAAACACCAGCCTCTTCGCCACGGAAGAGGGCCAAGATGCGGTGCGACGGGGCCTTGGAGATAGGTTCTTTCCAATCAATCCAACTCTCGAACTTGCCCACACACTCATCCTCCTCATCCACGCCACGCGCCAAGCCAGAGGTGAGCATCGCCTTGCGGCGGAAGATATTGCGCACACGGTTGCGGCATGCAGCATCTTCGCTGATGCGCTCGGCGATAATATCGCGCGCCCCCTGCAGGTCGTCGTCAGATGCACCGGTCGGCATTACGCCCCGCATTATACTGTCTGCCAAAGGTTCGAGGCCTTTCTCGATAGCAATGGTAGCACGGGTGCGGCGCTTGGGTCGGTAAGGCAGATACAGGTCTTCAAGGTCGGTCATGCTCTCCACTGCTTCGATTTGCTGCCTCAATTCGGGTGTCAGTTTGCCTTGTTCATCAATGCTTTGCAGTACAGCCTCGCGACGCTTGTCGATTTCCTTCAGACGCAGCAGCAGGTCGCGAATGGCGGCAATCTGCACCTCGTTGAGGCTGCCTGTCACCTCTTTACGGTAGCGGGCAATGAAAGGCACCGTGGCGCCCTGTTCAAGCAATTCTATTGTTTTCTCAACCTGACGTACATTGAGTTCCAATCTATTAGCGATGGCAGAAGGGTAATTCATAGGATGCAAAGTTACGAAAAAAGGGTAAAATAAAGTTAAATGTTGATTTTTTTTTGCCACCATATAAAATTATTTGTGTAATTTTGCACCGATTTTAGAATGAATAATTTTTAACAACAACATTATGAAAAAAGTATTATTATTTATGGCAGCCGCCATGTTCTGCATGGCCGCCAACGCACAGACAATCTTCTCGGAGAATTTCAACTCCACCGCCAACGGCAGTATGCCGGCGGGCTGGACAGTGTATGCCGACAACCTGGCGAACTACTCGGAATACAGCAGCCTAAACCAGAGCTGGCAGGTGTATGAGCAGATGGCCCTGTCGATATCCTACACCCAACAGTCGGCCGACTGTGACCGTTGGATGATCACCCCCGCCATCACCATCCCCACTGCCGACTACAGCTTGGTGGCCAAGATGATAGGCTACAGCGCCAACTATCCCGAGAAGGTGCGCATCATGGTTTCGACCACGGGCACCGACAAGGCTGACTTCACCGAGGTAGCCGACATCGTTATGGACGGCACCACCTATAGCGCCGACGAGAACATGGTGCTGGCCAACCTGGCCAACTATGCCAACCAGACGGTTTACATCGCTTTCGTCAATCACGGCGACGGCTTCTACACCTTTGTCGACGACATCGAGGTGAAAGTGGTTGAACCCAACGCCATTTCGCTCGTTGAGCTGAAGGTCCCGACGTTTGTGCCCGAGAACGGCAACTTTGATCTGAAGGTCGTTGTCAAGAACGAAGGCTCGGCCAACCTCACTGCTTTCAACATCGACTATTTTGTGGGTTCGAATACCGCCTATACGAATGTAACTAATGTGAACGTGCTTCCCCTGACCACCTACACCTACACCATCAGCAACCTCAGCTACAACACCTTGGGCAACCTGAACATCACCGCCCAGGTGAGCGCCCCCAACGGCACCACCGACCCCGACATGAGCGACAACACCGCCACGGTGAGCACCATAGTCTATGACCCTGCAGTGGCCGTGACCCGCCACTCCATCTACGAGCACTTCACCACCGCACAGTGCGGCAACTGCCCCAGTGCTCACCAGCGTCTAGCCCAGGCCATCAATGGCCTTGAGGACCAAATCACCATGGTGTCGCACCACTGCGGCTACTACACCGACGCCATGACCATCCCCGAGAGCGAAGCCCTGATGGTGTTCTACAACGACGGTGGCAGCACCTATGCCCCTGCTTCGATGATTGACCGCAACCACGACATCGCCGTGATGAGCGAAGATGCCCCGGGCCCTGTCTTCTTCCCCAACCAACCTGCCACCATCCGCAGCCAGATGGAAGCCGCTCTGGCTACTCCCGCTTTCGTCACCTGCAGCATCAGCGACGTGACCTACGACGAGAGCACCCGCGCCATCAGCTTCAACGTGACCGGCACCTTCAAGATTGATATGACCAACAACATCGTGAACCTGACCGCCTACCTGATTGAGGACAGCGTGGTGGGCCAGCAGTCGGGCGGCGGCAGCAAGTATGTCCACGACCATGTGGCCCGCGTTGCCTTCACCGGCGCCTGGGGTCAAGCCATCCCCGACAACTATACCGTGCCTGACGGTCAATACACCATTCCGGTCAGCGGCACCATCCCCGCCAACGTGCGCGCCAACAAGTGCAGCGTGGTGGCCTTCCTGAACCTTGACGAGACCGATGTCAACAGCCGCATCATCCTGAACGGCGCCGAGGCCGATGTGCCCAACACCGCCGGCATTGCCGACGTGGAGGCCAACATCCTCATCAACACCTATCCCAACCCCGTGGCCAACGTAGCCTACATCAACAGCTCGAGCACCATCCGCAGCGTTGAGGTAATCAACACCCTTGGCCAGCGCGTCTTCGCCGAAGAGGGTCTGAATGCCGACGTCTATGAGATGGATGTCCGCACCCTGCCGCAGGGCCTGTACATGGTGAAAGTGCAGACCGACAACGGCACCGCCACCCAGAAACTGAACGTAGTGAAATAAGACGATACACTTTATCGCATCTTTTTCAACAGTCGAAGGCCGCCCATAGGGTGGCCTTCGACTATTTTCACCCCCCCTCCTGGCACGCGCCTTTCCTCTACAACGATAAAAGATAATTTGGACTCAGTTAACTATATTATATTTTTTTCGTATCTTTGCAGCCGGTTTTGGTCGCCCAGATGGGGCGCCAAGAGGGAATCAGGTGCAAAACCTGAGCAGTCCCGCTGCTGTGAGTCTCAGCGATTTACGCCGTCCAAAAAGCCACTGCACGCCGCCATAGGCCTGTGGGAAGGCGGTCGGCGAGAGACAAGCCAGAAGACCTGCCAAGACCGGATAATATCCAAGCCCTCGAGGAAAGGACAGGAAATGAGCAAAGTATTGTATCGTATTGTATCGTTTATCGCCGGCTGCAGCCACCGCGCTACCGCCCCGACGCTCGTTGCAATCCCTCCTGCGTGGGCTTTTTTATTGATTTCATTACTATTACTCCATACTCCTCTGCAAGCTCAGGACACGGTGCATCGGTTGGACGAGGTAGAGGTGAGTGCCCAGCGCACCCCCGTAACCACCCGCACGGTGGCACCCACCCAAGTGCTTGATGCCCAACAGATGGAGCAACAGGGCATACGCCAACTGAGCGATGCAGTGAAGCAGATGGCCGGCGTGACGCTGAAAGACTATGGCGGCGTGGGCGGCATGAAGACGGTGTCGGCCCGCGGCCTGGGTAGCCAATTCTCGACGGTGACGCTCGACGGGGTGGCGGTGGACAACTCGCAGAACGGACAGGTAGACCTGGGGCGCTACCTGACGGGCAACGCAGCCTATGTAAGCTTGAGTCAGGGCCAGGACCAGCAGCCGCTGCTGTCGGCGCGGGCCTATGCCGCCGGCAACGTGCTGAACCTGGAGACCGCCGAGCCCCATTTCCACTACGGCGAACGCACCAACCTCAAGGTGGGCATGGAGCTGGGCTCTTTCGGGCTGATGAACCCCTTTGCCCTATGGGAGCAGCAATGGGGAAAGAAACTGCGCACCAGCCTCTGGGCAGGCTATATGCAAAGCGCCGGCAACTATCCCTTCACACTCTACTACACCAATGACCGCCAAGGCGAAAGCAGCAAGGAGACCCGCGACCACTCGGCTATGCGCATGTTCGTGACCGACGGCAACCTGTTCTACACCTTCGGCAAGGGCAACACCCTGACGGGCAAAGTGCACTATATGCGTGGCATGCATGAGTTGCCCGGCGAGGTGGTGCAATACAACGCCACACCGTCGGCTCAATCGACCCATGAGGAGTCGCTGTTCGCTCAGGTGAAATGGCGCCTGGAGCGCGAACAATGGAAAGTGCAGGTGCTGGGCAAGGCTCAGCGTTCCTATGACCAATACGAAGACAGCGCGGCACTGGGCTACCGCGACAACTATCTGGAGAACCACTATCTGCAGCACGAAGGCTATGTGAGTGGCAGTGCTGTGTGGAGCCCACTTGAGTGGCTGGACCTGAGCGCTTCGGTCGACGGGGACCTGAGCCGATTGATGAGCAACCTGGAATACCGCAGCGACGTGTTGCGCAACAGTGTGCTGGCCGCCATTGCCACACGGCTGCACATCAAGCACCTGGAGGCCAATGCCCACTTGCTGGCCACATCGGTGACCGACCGCGTGAACGACCTGGACACCACACCCATGTATCGCTGCCTGTCGCCCTACGCTGGCCTGCGCTGGTCACCCAACAACCACCTGACGCTGCGCTACTTCTACAAAGAGACCTACCGCGTGCCAAACTTCAGCGAACTCTATTTCTTCCTCTCCACCCCACGCAACCTGCGCCCCGAGCGCGCCATGCAACACAATGTGGGGGTGGCCTGGGTGGATAACCATGTGAGCGCCACAGTGGACGGATACTTCAACCGCGTAGTGGACAAGATAGTTGCCAAACCCGGATCCAACATGTACTATTGGACGATGGAGAACCTGGGTCTGGTGCACATCCTCGGCGTAGACGCCACAGTGGAGTGCCGAATGGGTAACGTTGAGCTGAGAGGCACCTACAGCTTTGCCCACGCAGTGGACCTGAGCGACCCGACAGATACCGCCACCTATGGCTACCAGATACGCTACACTCCACGCCATTCGGGCGGCGGCAGCCTACGGTGGGAGAACCCCTGGGTAAACCTGGGCGCCACAGCAATGGTGGTGGGGCACCGCTATGCCTATGTGAACGTAGGGAAACGCCTGCCTGCCTACTGCGACCTTGGACTCAGCGCCGACCGCCAATTCGAGTTGGGCGGCGGTACCTTCCGTGTGCAGGTACAGGTGTTGAACCTGCTGGACACACAATACGAGGTGGTAAAGGACTATCCTATGATGGGTCGTAACTACCGCCTATCGCTAACATATGAATTTTAATACCATACAAGCAATAACATGAAACACATTGAAAGATTACTCATAGTCATGCTGTTGGCCCTTGGCATGGCCGCCTGCGAGAAGCCCGAACCCGAGCAACAACAATCGAGCACCGTGGAGGTCGACACAATGCACGCCCTGGTGCTCAACGAAGGCCCCCAGGGCAACAATGCATCGCTGACACGCATCGACCTGGCCTCCGGCACGCTGGAGAACGATTGGTTTGCCCACTGTAACAACCGCGGCTTGGGCAATGTAGCCCAAGACCTGATTGTCTATGGCTCAAAAGCCTACATTACCGTGTGGAAATCGGGCACACTTGAGGTGGTGGACACCGCCACGGGTATCTCGACGCAAGTAAGTCTCGGCAACCGCGGACCGCGCTATCTGGCAGCTGACGGTGGCAAACTGTACATCAGCTGCTACAACCCCCGCAGCGTCATCCGTATTGACACCGCAACACTCCAAATCGAAGCCACCTGCACGCTGGGCAACTACAACCCCGAAGGCATCGCCATTGCCGCCGGCAAGCTATTTGTGGTCAGCTCTTGGATTGGCGAGACACAAAGCAGCATCACCTACGACGACAAGGTATATGTAGTAGACCTCGCCACCTTTGCCAACCCCACTCCCATCGTGGTAGGCAGCAATCCTCAGCGGGTGGAAGCCATCGATGAAAACACGCTGATAGTAAACTGCTGGGGTGCATGGAATATGAACACCGGCACCACCGAAGGCGAGGGGTCGGCGCTGATCGACGCCACCACTTTGGCCGTGACCCAGACCGGCCAACTGCTGAGCCGCATGACGGTGGACCACGGCATGGTCTACGGCTGTGCATCGACCTACGACGCTTCGTGGAACATGACCACCAGCTACATGAAAATAGACCCCGTCACGCTGATAGTGACACCGATACTAACCTCCTGTGGTATCAACAACCCCTACTCCATCGGTGTGCATCCCGTGAGCGGCGACATTTATATAGGCACCGACGGCAACTACTCGACCAACGGTGACCTCTACTGCTTCCGCTCCGATGGAACACAGCAGTGGAAGCGCGAGGTGGGCCAGCTGCCCTCAAAAATAGTGTTTTATTAGATGACTATCGCTGAGTAGCGATATAGTCGATTACATTCTTGCGGTCACGGCTGAAGGTAAGCACATTGACCGCCGTATAGTAATTGGTGGGGTCGACACAGTAGGCGTAGGCATACTTAAGGAAGTCGACCTGCGAGTTGCTGTAGTCGATGGTCTCGGCCAGGCGCCCTATCTGCGCGGCGGTAAGGTCGGAAGAGGCCACGATGACCTTGCCGAGAGCCAGACGGTCGCTGTCAAATGTCTGTGCCTTCATGCGCTGAATCATACCCTGCAACTCCTCCTCGGTAGCTATCTTGTTTTTAGGCTCGGCGTGCAATCTGGGGTCGGCCTCAAGCAACTGCGGTCTTTGGCCCACACGTCCCAACTCCTCGCGGGCTAAGCGACGCTCCTCGGCATAGGAGTCGGCGCGATTGTAAGAGGGTGTGTAGAGCATCAGCTGCTCAATGCGCTGGTCGTAGTTGACATTCACAATCACGTTGGGCTCGCCCGGACGCAGGTTGAGGACGGCAGCCTTGGCGGCAGGGCGCTTGAGAACGACCACCACCTCGTGGGATTGGTCGCTGACGTCGTTCACCATCACGCGACTCTGCGGCATACGGTTCTTCTGCTCGCCGTCGATATAGACGGTAAATGACTCGCCGTGCTGCGACTCGAAACTGACGGTGTAGCGCGTGGGCGGCGGCAGCTGCGTGGGCTGCGCCTGCGAAACGAAGCACGAAAGGGTAAAAAGCAAAAAGGCAATCTTTTTCATATCTTTCTTAATTTGTGCTCACGGAAATACATGGTGTCGATCCAGCGACCCTCCTCGCCGCGCAGGGCCATGGCAAACTCGGCAAAGGAACGGTGCTCCATATAGATGAGGTTGTAGACATCGCCCACGTTGTCGATAAAGTGGGCGTCGCTGTCGGTGATAAAGTTGAACCGCTTGAGGTAGGCAAACTTCTTGAGTATCTCGTCCTTGGTAATCCGGAAGTTGATTTCCAACCCGTCAGCCTTGAGGTCGGGCGGCACGAAGCCCAGCTGGCTCATAAGGCTGGTGGTGCCCTTGTTGATGTGGGCCGGCACAAAGAGACCGCCGATGCGGTGCACTTCGTCATAGATGCCGTCGATGTCCACGTCGATGGCGTTAAGCAGGTGGTAGGGCTCCTCGCCCACAATCTCGTCGTTCTCGTCGACGATGAGCTGGTAGCCAAAGCGGTCCTCATCGTTGGGGATGGGCGGCAAGTGGGCATCGAGGAAGGTCTGGAACTCGTCCAGCTGCTCGTCCGTCTCAAAGTAGCAAAGGCAGTGGGTCTCCTCTTGCGAGGTCACCTCCACACCGCCAAGCACAAAGAGACCTTTCTGCTTGCCAACGCGCTGGGCCACCTTGACCTGGCGCGTGGTGTTGTGGTCGCTGATGGCTATCATGTCCAAGCCTCGCTGCAGGGCACGGTCGACGATAGCCGTGGGCGACATTTCGAGGTCGCCGCACGGCGAAAGCACCGTATGGATGTGCAGGTCGGCTTTGAACGGCGACAAAGGCATCAGGCGTTCAGCAACTGATAAATCTTGCCAACGGTCTCGTAGGTCTGCATGTCGGTGCTGAGGAAGGGGATGCCCTCTTCGTTGCTCTGCTCCACAGTGTCGTCGCTGGCGGTAAGCCCTTTGACCAAAATAACACAGGCCAACTCCTTCAGCGAGGCGATGGCCATCACGTTCTTGTGGGTCTGCAGGGTCACCCATACGTTGCCCATCTCGGCATTGCCCATCACATCGCTCAACAGGTCGCTGACATAGCAGCCGTCAATGTCGCGGTCGAGTCCGTTCTCACCGCTCAGCACCTTGAGGTTCAGTTTCTCAACAAGTTCTCTGACTTTCATATTCCAAAAAGTATTTTATTTTGAATTGCAAATTTACATAAAAATCCCCAATTACACACAGAAGAATGAAAAATATCTTGTATAACATAAAATATCACTGATTTACCATTAATTAATCCATGAGCAATTCGTGGCAATTCGTGTTTTTTTCAGAGGAAATACACTAAAAATGACAGAAACGCCAAAAATATTTACCAACGCCGACTCATCGACAACTGTTCGTCGACAGTTCTTCAACAGTTCTTCAAGAAAAAGTTGAAGAACTGTTGAAGAACGGCTGTCAATCAATTGGGGAAAGGCAGGTGTCAGCACCGCCCTTTCCATGCCTTTTCCGGGGTCGTTCTTTGTTCGTTCT
>JAGCOF010000058.1 GCA_017645585.1 Bacteroidales bacterium | reverse complement strand
TTTAAAATGGTAAAACATTGGGACAACAATGGGACAACAGTGGGACAACAGTGGGTGTTAGGGCGGCGTTAGAGAGAAGGTGAAAGGTGAGAGGTGAAAGGTGAAAAAAAGAAAAACAACCGGCCACCGACCGCCATTTATGTCGTGCACGACCTATTTTTTGACTATTGACGCCGGCAGTTTTTTTTAAGATTTTTTTATAGACCATACAATAAATATAATATATTTACGTTTTAGCTGCATCTTTTTATTGAGGAACAAAAGAATAAAAACAACATAACATGAAGAATTTAGTAATAGTTGAGTCGCCTGCGAAGGCCAAGACCATCGAGAAGTTTCTCGGCAAGGACTACACCGTCAAGTCGAGTTACGGTCACATCCGCGACCTTGCCAAGAAAGAGATGAGCATCGACGTGGAGAGCGACTATGAACCACAGTACCAGATCAGCGACGACAAGCGTGCGCTGGTGAGCGAACTACAGAAAGCCGTGAAGAGCGCCGACAAGGTGTGGCTGGCGTCCGATGAGGACCGCGAGGGAGAGGCCATTGCATGGCACCTGCAGGAGACGCTGAAGCTGAAGCCCGAGACGACGCAGCGCATCGTCTTCAACGAAATCACCAAGACGGCCATCCTGCACGCCATCGAGAACCCGCGCCAGATCGACATGAACCTGGTCGACGCGCAGCAGGCACGCCGTGTGCTGGACCGCCTGGTGGGCTACGAAATCAGCCCCATCCTGTGGAGCAAAATCAAGCCCGCCCTCAGCGCCGGCCGTGTGCAGAGCGTCGCCGTGCGCCTCATCGTGGAGCGCGAGGAGGAAATCAAGAACTTCGAGAGCAAGCCCTACTTCCGCGTAGTGGCTCAGTTCCGCCCCGTGGACGGCACCAAGGCGCTGAACGCCGAGCTGAGCCGTCACTTCGACACCGAGGCCGAAGCCGAGGCCTTCCTACAGAGTATCGTGGGCGCCAACTTCAAAATCAGTAAGATTGAGACCAAGCCGGCCCGCCGCACCCCCGCCCCGCCCTTCACCACCAGCACCCTGCAGCAGGAGGCCAGCCGCAAGCTGGGCTTCAGCGTGGCCCGCACCATGCAGGTGGCACAACAGCTGTATGAGAGCGGATACATCACCTACATGCGTACCGACAGCGTGAACCTCAGCGACCTGGCCCTCGACATGGCCAAGAAGGAAATCAGCGCGCAGTACGGTGCCGAATATGTGAAGACCCGCCGCTACCAGACCAAAACCAAGGGAGCCCAGGAGGCCCACGAAGCCATACGCCCCACCGACCTGACGGCACAGACCATCAACACCGAGAGCGCCCAGCGCCGCCTCTACGAGCTCATCTGGAAGCGCACCGTGGCCAGCCAGATGGCCGACGCCGAGATTGAGAAGACCGAGGTGGAGATTGCCATCAGCAATAACAAGAAGGAGTACTTCGGCTGCACCGGCGAGCAGGTGAAGTTCGACGGCTTCCTGAAGGTGTACCTTGAAAGCACCGACGACGACAACGAGCAAGACACCGCCACCATGCTGCCGCGCCTGCCCGAAGGCACACGTCTGACCCTGGAGACCTGCGAGGCCTCCGAGCACTACACCCAGCACCCGCCGCGCTACACCGAGGCCAGCCTGGTGAAGAAGCTCGAGGACCTCGGCATCGGACGCCCCTCGACCTACGCCCCCACCATCAGCACCATCCTGAAACGTGAATACGTCATCAAGGAAGACCGCGAAGCCTCGGCACGTCCCTGCACGGTGCTGTCGCTCAAGGGCAACCAGATCAAGAAGAGCGAGCGCACCGAGAAAGGCTATGCCGAGAAGGGCAAACTCTTCCCGACCGACATCGGATGCGTGGTCAACAACTTCCTCATGGAACACTTCGCCAACATCATGGACTACAACTTCACCGCCACGGTGGAGAAGGACTTCGACGAGATTGCCGCCGGCGAGAAGGAGTGGCGCAAAGTGATTGACCGCTTCTACATACCCTTCCACAAGAACATCCGCCAGACACAGCAAACCAGCCAGCGCACCACCGGCAGCCGTCTGCTGGGCGTGGACCCCAAGAGCGGCAAGAACGTATATGCCAAGATCGGCCGCTACGGCACTTTGGTGCAGATTGGCGAAACCAACGCTGAAGAGAAGCCTCTGTTCGCCAGCATGAAGAAAGGCCAAAGCATCGAGACCATCACCCTCGAGGATGCCCTGGGTCTCTTCGCACTGCCGCGCACGCTGGGCGAATTCGAAGAGAAGGAAGTGACGGTGAGCATCGGCAAGTTCGGCCCCTATGTGCGCCATAACGGCAAATTCTATTCGCTTGGCAAGAACGACGACCCGTATGAGGTGAGCCTTGAGCGCGCCATCGAAATCATCAAGATCAAGCGTGTGGCCGAAGAGAAGAAAGAGGAACTGAAGAAGGTCTACCCGCACGAAATCGGCGTGCAGGACGGCGAGCCCGTGGTGTCGAACATCGGCCGCTTCGGCCCCTATCTCACCTATCGCGGCGAGAACTTCCGCCTGACCAAAGACATCGACCCGCTGACCCTCAGCCTCGCCAATGCGATGGAAATCATCAACAACGCAAACAAACGCAAGACGAAGAAGAAATAAGTGATCCTCTCGGTAGTCATAGTCAACTACAACGTCAAGTACTTCCTCAAGCAGTGCCTGGCGTCAGTGTTCGGGTCGCAGCGGCGGCTGGCCGACGGCTCGGAGTTGACACTCGACGTGTGGGTGGTTGACAACGACTCGGTCGACGGAAGCGTGGAGATGGTGCGTCAGGACTTCCCCGACGTGCACATCATCGAGAACCACGAGAACGTGGGTTTCGCCAAGGCGAACAATATGGCACTCGCCCGCTGCTCGGGCGAGTGCCTGTTGCTTCTCAACCCCGACACCATTGTCGAGCACGACACCTTTGTACAGTGCGTCGACTTCATGCGCAGCCACCCCGACTGCGGCGGCCTGTGCGTGAAGATGATCGACGGCCACGGCCGCTACCTCAAGGAGAGCAAACGTGGTTTCCCGTCGCCCGAGGCCTCGTTCTACAAGATATCGGGCCTCATCCACCTCTTCCCACACCATCACCGCATCGCTGCCTACTACATGGGCCACCTGCCCGACGACGAGGTGAACGAGATTGAGATCATGCCGGGTGCCTTCCTGATGTTCAGCCGCGAGGTGTACGGCAAGATAGGCGGCCTGGACGAAAGCTACTTCATGTACGGCGAGGACATCGACTTCTCGTGGCGCATCAAACTGGCGGGCTACAGGAACTTCTACCTGCCCACCACGCACATCATCCATTACAAGGGCGAGAGCACCCGCAAGGGGTCGATGAATTATGTCTACACCTTCTACAACGCCATGTCCATCTTCGTGCGCAAGTACTTCAGCGGCCGCAATGCACGCCTTTTCAACGGTCTGTTGCACACGGCCATCTGGCTGCGTGCGGCGGCAGCATGGCTCAAGCGCATCGCACGACGTGTGGCGGTGCCGGTGCTGGACTTTCTGCTGGCCTATGGCGGCTTCGTGCTGCTGAAGCACCTGTGGGAGGGCTTCAAGGGTTTCAGTCCCGACTACTACCCTGCTGACTATACCTTCGTGGTCATACCGCTCTACATTCTCATCCTGATGTGCAGCAGTTGGCTCAACGGAGGCTACGACAAACCCGTACGTGTGGGCCGCATCGTGCGCGGCATGGGCATCGGCGTGCTGCTGTTGCTGGCCTTCTACTCGCTGCTCGACGAAAGCCAGCGCTACTCGCGCATGCTGCTGCTGATAGGGTCGGCATGGACACTGCTTTCCTCATTGCTTGTCAGGCTCATACTCAGCCTTTGCAATGTAAAAGGATACGCACTACGCGCACGCAAGCGCGGGAGCACCTTGGTGGTGGGCGATACACCGCAGACCGACCGCATACGGACACTCTACGCCTCCCTGGGCATCCCCACGGAGCACATCGTCACCACGGCCGACAGCAACGCCCAACACCTGCAGGACCTTATCCGTATCGAGCATGCCGAAGAGGTGGTTTTCTGCGGCCACGACCTCGACCTGCGCCACATCATCGACCTCATGGCATGCCTGCGCACCACAGGAGTGGAATACAAGATAGCCCCCTCGGAGGGCGACTATGTCATTGGCAGCGAGAGCATCCTCTCGCCCGACGAGCTCTACCTGACCAACCTCGACACCATCAGCACCGACACCTGCCGTCGCCGCAAGCGCATGTTCGACATCGGCACCGCTATGCTGCTGCTCCTCCTCTCCCCTATCCTCTTCTGGTTTCAACAGCGCAAGGGACTCTACTTCAAGCACTGCCTCAGCGTCCTTGTGGGGCGCCAGACGTGGGTGGGCTACACAGGCCACCGCGGCGTTTTTAGCCCCGCCGACCTGATGCCCGACAGCAGCCCCGAGCTGCGCGAACGCCTACTGCTGCGCTACATGCGACACTATAGCACCGCCACTGACTTCAACATCTTGGCTCGCAACCTGAACAATATATGAAAAGACTGACCATACTGCTACTGCTGCTATTGCTGACAACCGCCTCACAGGCCCAGCGCATCCACGCCTACCTCACCTCTGGCGTAACGTTGTCGCAGATAGAGGGCGACGAACTCAAGGGTTTCCGCAGCACAGGCTATGTGGGCGGCATCGGCGCCCTGGCCTCCATCAGCAGCAACAACCGCTGGGGCCTTACCACCGAGGTGCTCTTCACCCGTCGCGGTGCCTATAACAACAGCGGCGACCCCTACAGCGCCAACATCAAACTCGACTACATCGACATACCTGTCCTGCTGCACTTTCAGGACCCCTACGGCGGCATGCTCTTCGGCCTCGGCCTGTGCTACGGTCGCCTTGTGCAGCAGCCCCATTTCCAAGGCAAGTACAACCCCAACTATTTCGTGCCCGACACATCGGACTACAGCTTCTCGCACGACGACTTCGCCGTGGTGGCCGATGCCCGCTTCACCGTCTGGCGCGGCCTGCAGTTCAACATCCGCTGGCAATACTCGCTGCTGCCCGTCAAACGCGATTGGCAGTTCTCCGAATACCGACAGGGCCGCTGGTACAGCTGGAGCAACAACTGCTACAACCACAGCCTCATCATCCGTCTCATCTATCAATTCTGACGCTATGGCCACCGCTTTGTTCCCAGGCTCTTTCGACCCCTTCACTACCGGCCACGAGGCCGTGGCGCGTCGTGTGGCACCGCTGTTCGACCGCCTGGTGGTGGCCGTGGGTGTAAACAGTGAGAAACACTGTATGTTCAGCCCCGAGGAGCGTATGGAGCGCATACGGCAGATGCTGGCCGACCTGCCTAACGTGGAGGTGGTCAACTACAACGGCATGACCATCGACCTGTGCCACCAGACAGGTGCACAGTGCATCATCCGCGGCATACGCACGAGCGCTGACTTCGACTATGAGCAACTCATCGCCAGCGTCAACCGCCGCCAAGACCCCTCCATCGAGACCCTCCTGGTGATGGCCGATGCCGAACACCGCGACATCAGCAGCACCCTCGAGCGCGAGAAATTGACCCATCAATAATGTTCCTCGACGACGACATAGCATACCTCAAAGGCGTGGGACCTTCCAAGGCCAAGGTGCTGGCCGCCGAACTCGGCATCCACACCGCCGGCGACCTGCTGGAATACTTCCCCTTCCGCCACATCGACCGCTCTGTCGTCAGCACCGTAGCCACCCTTACGGAGGACAATAACTACGTGGTCCTGCGCGGCACCGTCAGCAACATGCAGACCGTCAGCATCGGTCCGCACCGCGAGCGGCTGACCGTCGACTTCACCGACAGCACAGGCTCTCTACAGCTTGTCTGGTTCCAAGGCACCAAGTGGGTGCGCAACAAGCTCAAGCCCGACGTCACCTACCTCATCATGGGCCACCCCACACGCTACAACATGCAGTGGCAGATGACGCACCCTGAGCTGGAAGCAGATACAGCTGCCGACAGCAGCCGGCAGCTGTATCTGCCTGTCTACAACACCACCGAGAAGATGAAGCAGCACGGCCTCGGCACCCGCGCCCTGGCGCGCCTCACCGAGACCCTCTGCGGATGCATCGCCGGTATCGACGAAACCCTGCCCAACGAACTGCTGCAACGCTACCACCTCCTGGGTCGCCGCGAGGCCCTCATCGCCATGCACTGTCCCGAGAGCATGCAGCAACTCGATGCCGCCCGCGCACGCCTCAAATTCGAAGAGCTGTTCTTCCTGCAACTCGACTATCAATACGCCCACAGCGAGCGACAGCAACACTCTGCCGGCCGTGTCTTCGGCACCGTGGGCGACCTCTTCAACCGCTTTTACAACCGACTACCCTTCCCCCTGACGGGCGCCCAGAAACGCGTGGTGCGCGAGATACGCGAGGACCTGCGCAGCGGCCGCCAGATGAACCGACTGCTGCAGGGCGACGTGGGCAGCGGCAAGACCCTCGTGGCGTTGCTCTGCATGCTCCTGGCCCTCGACAATGGAAGCCAGGCCTGCCTCATGGCACCCACCGAAATCCTCGCCACCCAGCACTACAACACCTTCCTGCGCATGCTCGACGGTCTCGGCATACAAGTCGAACTGCTTATCGGCAGCGTGAAGAGCGCCGACAAGAAGCGCATCAAGCAACGCATCGCCGACGGCACCACTCAGATTGTCGTGGGCACCCACGCCTTGATTGAGGACGATGTGTGCTTCCGCGACCTCGGCCTGGCCGTCATCGACGAGCAGCACCGCTTCGGTGTCGAACAGCGTGCCCGCCTGTGGCGCAAGGCCACGCCGCCACCACATGTGCTGGTCATGACCGCCACACCAATTCCGCGCACGCTGGCCATGACCGTCTATGGCGACCTCGACTGCTCGGTCATCGACGAGCTGCCTCCCGGCCGCCATCCCGTGCGTACCTATCACCGCACCGAACCCCGCCGGCCGCTGGTGTTCAACTTCCTGAAACAACAGATAGACGCCGGCAGACAAGTCTATTTTGTCTATCCCTTGATCCACGAAAGCGAGAAGCTCGACCTCAAGGACCTGGAGGACGGCCTCGAGATGGTGCAGAACTACTTCCCGCGGCCGCAGTACCAGACCTCGATGGTGCACGGCCAACTGACCGCCGAGGAGAAGGCCTACGAGATGCAGCGCTTCAAGGAAGGCCGCACCCACATCATGGTGGCCACAACCGTTATCGAAGTGGGAGTTGACGTGCCCAACGCCACGGTGATGGTCATTGAAAACGCCGAGCGCTTCGGTCTGGCCCAGCTACATCAATTGCGCGGACGTGTGGGCCGCGGCGGTGAGCAGAGTTACTGCATCCTGATGACCAAGGACAAGCTGAGCAGCACCGAGCGCGAACGCATAGGCACGCTGGTGAGCACCACCGACGGCTTCCTCATTGCCGAAGCCGACTTGCGGCTGCGCGGCCCGGGCGACATGCAGGGCCTGCAGCAAAGCGGCGCGCTCGACCTCAAGTTGGCCTCCATCGTCGACGACGAGCCCCTGGTGGCCGCCACCCGCAACGATGTGCGCGACCTGCTGGCCGCCGACCCCACCCTCAGCCGCTACCCACTCCTGCAGCAACACCTGCAACAATCCAAGAACAAGATGCTATGGGGCAAGATAAGTTGATATTGACAGCCGAAGAAGGCTCGTCGCTATCGAGCGGTAGCCTGCGCCTCTATGCTTTGCCCTATGGATGCGTGGACCTCTACAACTACGACCCGCTGAACAAGCGCGCCGCCGTGGGCATCATGGTGGCCAACGAGTATCGCCGCCAAGGCTACGCCCTCGCCATGCTCCATCAACTACAAGAATTAGCCGCCAGCTACCACCTACACACACTCTACGCCGACATTGCCTCCATCAACACCGCCAGCATCGCCCTCTTCAGCAAGGCAGGATACACCCAGTGCGGACACTTCAAAGAATGGCTCGAATACGACAGCCACTTTATTGACAACATACGCATGCAAAAAATAATCTCATGAAAGTGAACAAGAAAAGCCTCATCATTATCCTTTCCATCATAGCCGTCATGGGTGTCCTGGGCTGTATCAGAATTATCACCATGCGTACTGCTAACGAGATCGCCTACCCAATCTATATCACCGAGGACGAGACTTTCAACCAATTAATGGAAAAGCAGCAGCAAGAACTCTACATCGAGCACCCAACTGTGTTCCGCCTCATGGCTAAAGCGAGGGGGCTTGATAAGCATCTGCGCCCCGGCCTTTACCTGATGCAGCCCGACATGAAATACATAGACCTCGTGCAGAAACTTTACCGTGGCCAGCAGGATCCCATCCGCCTCACCATCGGCAAGTTCCGCCTGCCGCAGGACCTCAACAACTACCTTAACCAGAAGCTGATGCACGACGACTTTAACGTGTCGCTCGACGAATTCCATCTCATTCTGCCCGACACCTATGAAGTCTATTGGACCATTACGCCAGCGCAGTTTATGCAACGGATGGAAAAGGAGAATTACCGGTTTTGGGAAGGTATGCCCACCACGGTTCATCTTCCACCTATCGACGCAGTTATTCTCGCTTCAATCGTGGAGGAAGAGACCAACAACAAGTCCGAAAAACCACTGATAGCCAGCGTCTACCTCAACCGCATGGAGAAAGGCATGCCACTGCAGGCCGACCCGACGGTGAAGTATGCCGTGGGCGATTTCACCCTGCGACGCATCCTCAACAAGCACCTGGCCACCGAAAGTCCCTTCAACACCTACCTCCATGCGGGCCTGCCGCCGGCACCCATCTGCCTGCCGTCGAAGGAGACCATCAAGGCCGTTGTCTTCGCACCGCAAACCGACTTCCTCTACTTCTGCGCCAGCCCCACCCTCGACGGCACCCACCGCTTCGCCGCCACCCTGGCCGAGCACAACCGCAACGCTGCCGCCTACCATGCCGCCCTCAACCGACAGGGCATCAAGCGCTAATAACACCGTCCTGACTCCGTCATTTCTTTTACAATTCTTTTATAGTTCTTCAACAGTTCTTCAAGAATTTTTTGAAGAACTGTTGAAGAACTATTGCAGAAAGGTTGAAGAACGGTCGAACTGAGTCTGCCTAGAATATGATGTAAAAATATGTTAAAAAAAACATCTCATGACAACAAAAATGCACTTTTAGGGATTTATATGATAAAAAATTAGTATCTTTGCAGTTTAAGATTTAAATGGGGTGAAGTATATACTGCACATAATCAAACTCTTGACGGCCATCTGCCTGTTGATGGCTGCCGGAAGCCTGCGCGCGCAGATAGGGCCCCATGACCCCAGCGAGCCCGTCGACTGTGCCGACTTTCAATGGCCTGTCCATCAGGAACCCTGCCCCGAGGTACAGATCAAGCAGAAACACGACCACACCCCTCTCAAGCAGTATCGCGCCCAGGGATGGGACACCGTGGTCACCTGCTCGCAGCACTCCATCACCCTCAGCTGCATGCCCTATGTGCCAGCGCGTTTTTTCAATGGCCAATACACCGTCGACACCATCCCCTACTTCCCGCCCGACCCCACCTTCTCCCTCGGCACCAAGATGCCCGTCACGACCGACGACGACTTCGCCACCGGAGTGACGCGCATCCCCTTCCCCTTCTACTTCTTTGGCATCCGCAAGACGGCCTTCGTCCTCGGCGCCAACGGCTTGATCACCTTCGACACCACCGCTGTGGGCAAGTACTGTCCCTGGAGTTTCAGTCATGCCCTGCCGTGGCCCAACGGCACCACCGGAGCCCCCAACGCCATGGGATGCACCATCGCCAACATGCGCGACGCCATCTACGGCATCTATGAAGACACCCACCCCATTGCCGCCTACCTGCAAGGCAACCAGGGCATCTACTATGGCATCCAGGGCGAATACCCCTGCCGCAAGATTATCTGCTCCTGGAACGGCATCCCCACCTTCCCGGGCACCCGCAACCAGAACAACCGCTGCACCTACCAGATTGTATGCTACGAAGGCTCGAACATCATTGAGGTGCACGTCAAGCGTCGCAGCATCAACACCGCCTGGCAAAACGGCCGCGGGCTGATAGGCATACAGAACGCCACCGGCACGAACCAGGTGAGAGGCGACGCGGGTGAACCCAACATGTTCGTCACCCCCAACGCTCCCGCCGCCTTCTATCCCGAAGGGGCCAACCTGCTCTCCACCACCCTCGACTCTTTCGCCGTGCGCTTCACACCCCAAGGCGAGATTTTAAAGGACTACCACTGGTGGCGCGTCTTCGACGACGGACGCCCCTCGGTGGAACTCACCGATGACCCCAACGACCCCAATGGTTTCGTTACCCCGATGGGCGAAGAGCTATACACCTGCCCCAACCTCACCACCGCTGTGGTCACCCCCACCGAGACCTCGCGCTACGTCTTCCAGCTTATCTTCATCGACGCCTCGGACAGCGTCTACGACCTGCGCGACACCATCGTCATCGGCATGGACACCTCGCACGCCCTCACCCTGCGCCCCGCCAGCGGCACCCCCGCCGACCACCAAATGGACATCTGCTCGGGCCTGCACGCCAACCTCATCATCGAGTACCCGCCGCAGCAGGACACCGTGCACACCATTCGCAGCATTGAGCGCATCATTGGCGGCGACACCGTGCCGCTGCCCGACAGTATGCTCGTCTTCGGAGAACTCTATGAGGACGAGATTACCACCCTCAAACGCATACCCGCCATCGTGCTGCCCGACAGCACCGCCGCCAACCTCAGCCCAGGACAGATTGACTCCATACTCATCACCCTCAGTGCCGACTTCACCAGCGGCGGCGATTGCCCCGCCACCGTCACCTTCCTGCTTCGCACCTTCCCCTCCTACGACACCACCGAGCACTATGGCATCTGCCGCGGCGACACCCTCACCTGGCACCTCGACGGCGTCAACTACACCAACAGCACCACCTCGCCCAAGGTAGTGTTGCACACCACCACGGCGAACTGCGACTCGGTGGTGCACCTCAACCTCAAGGTCTATGACCTCAGCTACACCGTCGACCACATCTTCGACTGCAAGCCCATCACCTGGCAGAACGGCCACACCTACAGCGAGGACAACACCGCCACCGCCGCCACCGACACCGTGGTGCTGAAGAACGTGGCCGACTGCGACAGCATTGTACAGCTCGACTTCACCATCAAGCCCATGACGCCCATCATCGAGGCCGACCGCGACTATTTCGACCTTAACCACCTCGACGTGGTACTCAACGACGTCTCGACCGGCGGCATCAGCCGCACCTGGTATTTCCCCACCGGCAATCCGCAGACCGCCGCCACCGCCTACTACACCATCCCCTACCACCTCGACTCGGCCACCATCGCCCTCGTCGAGCTCAGTCCCTACGGCTGCATCGACACCGCCTATATCACCCTCCCCTTCCGCAAGGACGTGGTTTGGGTGCCCAACGTCTTCACTCCGGGCAGCCCCTCCAACGAAAACAACAGTCTCTTCGGCTCGATCAGCAACCACCTGATTAAAGAGGAGACACTCATTTATAACCGCCGCGGCGAACTTGTCTTCAAGTGCAACGAGATTGACTGCACCTGGGACGGCACCGACCTCAACGGAGTCCCCTGCCCACAGGGCAGCTATGTATACGTAATACGATACATCACCGAGTATGACCCACGCACCACGCAATTGCTCAAGGGCTCGGTCACACTGCTTAGATAACATGGATATGAATATGAATATGGATATGAAACAAATAAACAATACGAATATGCACAAACACATCTTATTCCTTGCCGCAGCAATGCTGCTCTCGCTCAACATGGCTCAGGCACAGTCATTCACCGAGTGGGGTCCCAGCGACCCCAGCCCCGTGCTGAACTGCGGCGACTACCAATGGCCCGAAGTATGGGCGCCCTGCCCCGAGGTGCAAGTCAAGCAGAAGCATGACCATACTCCCTTGGCACGATACAGATTATACAATTTCGACACCGTAGTCTCCAACTGCCATTCGGAAATTACCCTCACCTGCACGCCCTATATTCCTGTGCAGTACTTCAACGGGCAATACACGGTGGATCAGATAGACTACGCCCCCGCCGACACCACCTTCCACTCAGGTAACCAAATTCCCAATAGTTCCGATGATCAGTTCAGCGCGGTGACCAACCTGCCCAGCGACTTCCCCTTCTTCTTCTTCGGCAAAAAATATACTGCTTTCGTCACAGGCGGTAACGGAATTATCACTTTCAATACTGCTGCAGCACAACAAGGTTGCGCTTACGGTATCTATAACCCTCTACCCTGGACAGGTACGAGCGGTTTTGGCACAAATGGTGGTCAAGGCATTAGCGATGGCGTTGTACGCCACCGCAACGCCATCTACGGTGTGCTTCAAGACACCGACCCGTCGTGCAATACAACCTCTCCGCAAGGTATCTGGTACAATGTTATCGACGAATTCCCCTGCCGCAAAATCATCGCCTCTTTTAACGACCTGCCTTGGTTCAGTTGTAGTTCAAACGCCAACAACAGACAGAAATACCAAATTATATGCTACGAAGGTTCAAACATCATAGAGGTTCACATTTCACGCCGTACCGTAAGTAACTCAAGCAGTGGTTGGTGTTTCAACGGCGTTATCGGCGTACAGAATGAGACAGGAGAAGGACAGGTTCGCACCGCACCTGGCACCCCCACATGGAATGTCCATGCCGGTGCCCATGCCGCCTACTATCCTGCCAACACGAACTTCGGAAATGTGGGAACAACTACCATCACCAATACTGCCTACCGTTTTACCCCGCAGGGCGATGTCAATAAGAACTACGGCTGGTACCGCATTATTTCCGACGGAGTGAACGACACCCTCGAAACCACCGATAACGGCATTGACAGCTACTGGGAAGTTATGCAAGGCGATGACCAAGACTTATACGATAATTGGAATGACGCCCCCTGCCCCTCGCTCACCCAATGCCATGTACGCATAGACGAACCCACCAAATTCGTTTTCTTCCTTATCTTCCACAATGCACTCGACACACTCTACACCTTAGTTGACACCGTCTATGTGGGCGTCGATCGAGGACACGACATCAACCTCCACGCCGTAGGGCGCCCCACAACCGAGCGCACCCACAGCATCTGCGCCGGCCAGACGGCCAACCTCGCAGTGGAATGGCCTGCGCTGCAAGACACTACCCACACCTCGTGGCGCATCTGGCGTATCCTCAACGGCGATACTGTATACCTGCAAAACAGCCTTATCCACATCACTCGTGGCAACCTCGTGGGCGACTCGATAATCTCCATGCCCGTCACCTTGAACAGCAACAGCCTGCCCCCCTTAGGCATGGCCAACAAAATTGACTCCATCTACCTGCTCATCAACGCCGACTTCGCCAACTGCACCGACAGCAACTCCAAGTTGCTAATACAGGTCTACCCCAACTTTGATACCACCATCGTGCAAGGCATCTGCGAGGGCGGGCGCTACTATTGGACCGCCGACAGCGCCTATCACTACGAGAACACCGACCCCGAAAACACAGTAGTGCACCTACATTCCGAACCCGGCTGCGACTCTACCGTACGCCTTGCCCTCACCGTCTATGAAAGAACCCACTACACCGACCACGTCTACGACTGCGAGCCCTACACCTGGATCAACGACACCACCTACTACGAAACCAACACCGCCACAGCCCTCCGCGACACCATCGTGCTGCAGAACCAATGGGGTTGCGACAGCGTGGTGCACCTCGACTTCCAATTGCAGCCCGTCACGGCCATCATCCGCACTAGTGTGGACCACTTCACGCTGAGCAGCCTCGACGTGACGCTGACCGACGCCTCGACCGGCAGCAACGCCCGCACCTGGGTCTTCCCTGGCGGCGGCACACAGACCGAGGCTACGGCCTACTACACCATGTCCGCCGACCTTGACTCGGCAGAAATAACCCTGATTGCACACAGCACATTTGGCGACTGCTACGACACCACAAGTGTAATCCTCCCCCTGCGGCGCGAGAACATCTGGATTCCCAACGTCTTCACCCCCGACAACAACACCGGCAACAACCTCTTCGGTTCCATCAGCAAGAACACCCTTTCTGAGGAGATGATGATTTTCAACCGTCACGGCGAGTTGGTTTATAAATGCGACAAGGTGGACTGCACCTGGGACGGCAAGGACCTCAACGGCAATGCCTGCCCGCAGGGAACCTATGTCTACATCATCCGCTACATCTCAGTATTTGAGCCCGACCGCGAGCAAGTGCTGAAGGGTACCGTAACACTGATACGTTAAGCGCCATGAAGATAGCCGTTGTAGGAGCCACCGGCCTTGTGGGCCGCGAAATGCTCACCGTGCTGGCTGAGCGCGGATTTGCTCAAGAGGAGATTATCGCTGCCGCTTCGCCGCGTTCGATAGGCAAGGAGATTGACTTCGCCGGCCGCCGCCTGACGGTGGTGAGTGTCGAAGAGGCCATTGCCGCACGACCCAAGTATGCCATCTTCTCGGCCGGTGCCGCCGCCTCACGACAGTATGCCCCCCTCTTCGCCGAGGTTGGCACTACTGTGATTGACAACAGCTCGGCCTGGCGCAAAGACCCCTCCGTACCCCTGTTGGTGCCGGAGATAAACATTGACACGGCCATTCAAGCAGTCAGGCAATCAAGCAATCAAGCAATCATCATTGCCAACCCCAATTGCTCTACCATCCAGATGGTGTTGGCCATCTCGGCCCTGCAACGCGAATACGGCATCCGTCGTCTGGTGATAGCCACCTACCAAAGCATCACCGGCACCGGCATCAAGGCCGTGCGACAGCTGGAAGCCGAAGAGCAGGGATTAACGCCCACAGAGAAGGCCTATGTCTACCCCATCCACCGCAACCTCTTCCCCCACGGCGGCGACTTCCAACCCGACGGCTATACCACCGAGGAGCAGAAGCTGGTGGACGAAACCCGCAAGATATTCGCCGACCCGTCGATACAGATTACCGCCACAGTGGTACGTGTGCCCGTAGTGGGTGGCCACAGCGAGGCGGTGAATGTCGAACTGCACCACGACTACGACCTCGACGACGTGCGCACCCTGATTGCCAATACACCAGGCGTCATCCTCTATGACGACCCTGCCAGCAACAAATACCCCATGCCCATCTTGGCACACCACCGCGACGAGGTGTGGGTGGGCCGTCTGCGCCGCGACTTCTCGCAGCCCAACAGCCTTAACCTATGGATTGTGGCCGACAACATACGCAAGGGCGCCGCCACCAACGCCATACAGATTATGGAAAAATTGATAAAAATATGAAACATTTGTCACATTCACTCCCCTCTCACTCCCCTCTCACTCCTCTCTCACTCCTCTTATTTCTCATCCTACTGACCTCTTGCGGCAACAAGCACATCATTGACGAAGAGCACACTTTCGACCGCAATGTGTGGAACCGATTCACCCCCGAACGCTTCGAGTTCAACATACAGAACATAGAGAACTACTACCATATCGACGTCACTGTGGCTGTCGACACCAATGTCTACCGCTACAATCAGTTCCCCTGCGCCGTTACACTCGTAACCCCGAGCGGCGAAGAGCGCAGCTTCCGTACATCCATAGCCCTCAACGACAAAGGCCGCTGGCGTGGCGAGATGCAGGACGGCTACCGCGTCGTTACCGGCCGTGTGCGCAGCTATTTCAGCTTCAACAGCAAGGGTGTGCAGCACATAGACATCCTACAGAACACCAGCCAATATGACTTGGAAGGCATCCACAGTATTGGCCTCAACATATACAAGGGCAAGATAGATTACGACAGTTTTGATTGACGCCTCCATCAACCCCAACATCAAGCGCATCGCACTGCGGCTGAAGACCATCCCCGAAAGTCCGGGAGTCTACCAGCACCTCGATGCGGAGGGGAAGGTTATCTATGTGGGAAAGGCTCGCAACCTGCACAATCGCGTATCCTCCTACTTCTCGCACTACGACGACAAGAGCGCCAAAATCAAGATGCTGGTGCGCAATATCCACGACATCCGCGTCACCGTGGTGGCCACCGAGGTGGACGCCCTGCTGCTGGAAAACAGCCTCATCAAACGCTACCAGCCACGCTACAACTCGCTCCTCAAGGACGACAAAAGCTACCCCTACCTCTGCATCACCGACGAGGAGTATCCGCGCCTGCTCCACACACGACGCCGCAACATCCGTGGACAATATTTTGGCCCCTACCCCAACGGCCGCATCCTGCGCGAACTGCAGGACATCATCCGACAGCTTTTCCAATACCGCACCTGCAATATCATGGGCAAGCGCCCCTGCATGAAGCACCAGATAGGCCTCTGCGGAGCCCCCTGTGCTGGCAAACAGACGAGGGAGGAATACCAAGCCACCATCGAGAGCATACGCCGCCTGCTGAAAGGCGACTTTGGCGACATCCTCGACGAGATGAAAAGCCAGATGTATGCCGCAGCCGAGGAACTGCGCTTCGAGGAGGCCGAGGCCATCAAGCGCAAGATACACCTGCTGGAGGAGTATCAGGCACGTTCCACCGTCGTGGACACCAACGTGAAGGATGTCGACGTGGCCACCGTCCTCAGTGACGAGCACCACGCCTGGGTCAACTTCATGCGCATCAAGCACGGCGCCGTCATCTACAGCATCAGCAACGAAATCCGCAAACAGCTCGACGAGAGCGACGCCGAGATACTTGCCACCGTCATCCCAACCCTCCACGAGCAGTCGCAGAGCACTGCCACCGAGGTTATCCTGCCCTTTGCCGTGCCCGACCTGCCGGAGGAATACCTCAAGCAGACCGTCAACCCCAAGGGTGACCGACGCAAACTGCTCGAACTGTCGGTGCGCAATGTGGAGAGCTACCAGAAGCAGTGCCTCCACCAGCGGGCCCTCACGCAGGGCGACGCAGCGCCACAAGCCGTGAAGGTGCTGGAGCGCCTGCAAAAAGCCCTCAATCTGCCCACCCTGCCGATGGAGATTGAGTGTTTCGACAATTCGAACATCCAGGGCGCCTACCCCGTGGCCGGCATGGTGCGCTTCAGCGGCGGCAAGCCCAACCGCAAAGAATACCGCAAGTTCAACATCAAGACAGTGGAAGGTCCCGACGACTACGCCTCGATGGCCGAAGTTATCGAGCGCCGCTACAGCAAAAACACTCCGCCCGACCTGCTGCTGGTCGATGGCGGCGCAGGGCAGATGGAGGTAGCCCGTCAGGTCATACAGGAACGCCTCGGGCTCAATATACCAATAGCAGGATTGGCCAAAGACGACAGACACCGGACCAATGAATTGCTTCGCTACAACGACCAAGGTGACATTGCTGTGGTGGGCCTCAAGCCCACAGACGCCGTCTTCCACCTGCTGGAGCAGATACAGAACGAGGTGCACCGCTTCGCCATCACCTTCCACAAGGACAAGCGATCCAAGGGCACTTTCCGCACAGCGCTGACCGACATCCCTGGCATCGGCGAGAAGACGGCCCACGAACTGCTGCTGCGCTTTGGCAGCGTCAAGCAGATACAACTACAGACCCTCGACGACCTCAGCGCCGTCATAGGTCCGGCCAAGGCTGCCATGGTCTACAAGCATTTTACCAATCAGTAAAGGAAATTATTGTACGGGTAGCGAATGGCATGTATGCGGCTGACCTCGTCGTAGAGCCGTTGCCGCAATACGTCGATATTCAGTTTGTTTACCGCGGAGATAAACAACTCATCTGTCCCCTTTACTTCATTCTCACTCTCATCCATACCCTCTTCTCTCTCTTCCTTCAAACAATCCACCTTGTTATACACCATAATGACAGGCTTGTCAGCAGCCCCGATTTCCTCCAGCGTCTTGTTGACCGAGTCCATCTGGGCCTCATGGTCGGGATGCGAAATATCCACCACATGCAGCAGTAGATCGGCCTCCACCACCTCGTCGAGCGTGCTCTTGAAGCTCTCCACCAGCTGCGTGGGCAGCTTGCGGATGAAGCCCACCGTGTCCGTCAGCAGGAACGGCAGGTTACCCACCACCACCTTGCGCACCGTGGTGTCGAGGGTGGCGAACAGTTTGTTCTCCGCCAGCACATCGCTCTTGCTCAGCACATTCATCAGCGTGCTCTTGCCCACATTGGTATAGCCCACCAGCGCCACACGCACCAGGCTCTCGCGGTTCTTGCGCTGCAGGGTCTTCTGCTTGTCGATGGAAATAAGCTGTTCCTTCAGCAGGCTTATCTTCTCCTTGATCAGACGCCGGTCGGTCTCAATCTGCGTCTCACCCGGGCCACGCATGCCAATGCCGCCGCGTTGGCGCTCCAGGTGCGTCCACATGCGGGTCAGGCGCGGCAGCATATACTGCAACTGCGCCAGCTCCACCTGCGTTCTGGCCGTCGAGGTGCGGGCCCGCTTGGCGAAGATATCGAGGATGAGGGTGGTGCGGTCCAAAATGCGGCACTCCAACTCCCGCTCGAGGTTGCGCAACTGCGCGGGACTCAGTTCGTCGTCAAAGACCACAAAGTCCACCTCCAAGGCATTCTTGTATTCCTTGATTTCCTCCAGCTTGCCACTGCCCACATAGGTGCGCGTGTCGGGCCTTTCGAGTTTCTGTATCACCTGCTTCATTGCCACACCGCCAGCGGTTTCGAGCAGGAAGGCCAGCTCGGCCAGATACTCCTCGGTGCGCTCCATCGTCTGCCCGCTGGGGCACACGGCCACCAGCAGCGCCTTCTCGGGCACCACGTCGGTGCTGAAGGTATTGCGTTCCTGCGGCGTCGGGCGCTTCCCCTCTTCGCCGAGACTGTTGCGCCACTTGCCTTGCTTATTCGGATTCCAATTAGAACTCATCTGTCACCTTGTCAATACGGTATACCTTGTCGCCACGGCGCAGCGGCACCTTGGTGGCGAAGCTGAAACGGTCGCCTTGGTGCACCTCGGGCACGGGGTCGCGGTCGAGGCGCATCTCCTTGACTGTGTCTCGGTAGACGCCCGTGGTTTCGCCGATAACCATCACCTCGTCGCCCACGCGCAGCGTTTCGGCGGTCTGCAGCTGCACCTCTGCCACATTGATGCGACCGAAGTAGTTGCGCACCAAGCCCAGATAAACTTTATTCTCAGTGGCCTGACTGCCGTAGCGCTCGCTCCACTCACCCAGGCGGCGACCCAGGTAGTAACCGTCCCAGAAGCCGCGGTTGAACACTGTGGCCAGCCGCGCCGTCCACTCTTCTATGCGTTCCTGCGTGTAGGTGCCGTCGGCAATGGCCTCCACCGCCTCGCGGTAGCACTCGGTCACCGTGCGAACATAGTCGGCCGAGCGGCCGCGCCCCTCAATCTTCAGCACCTTCACGCCGGCCTTCACAATCTTGTCCAGGAAGCCGATGGTGCACAGGTCCTTGGGCGACATAATATATTCGTTGTCAATCTCCAGCTCCAGATCGCTCTCCTTGTCCTTGACGATGTAGCCGCGACGGCAGAGCTGCAAGCAGGCGCCGCGGTTGGCGCTGTAGTTGTAGTTGTCGAGGCTCAGGTAGCACTTGCCGCTCACGCTCATGCAGAGGGCGCCGTGGGCAAACACCTCCACCTGCACCAGCTTCCCTTTGGGACCGCGTATGTCGTTGTCCTGAATGAACTTGGTAATCTCGGCCACCTGGCTCAACGGCAGCTCGCGGGCCGTGACCACCACGTCGGCAAACTGTGCATACCAGCGCACCGCCTCCACGTTGCTCACATTGCATTGCGTCGAGATATGCACCTCGAGGCCTATCTGGTTGGCGTAGCTGATGACCGCCATGTCGCTGGCGATGATGGCGCTCACGCCGGCCTCCTTGGCGGCCTCCAGCAGCCGGTGCATCTCCTCAATCTCGTGGTTGTAGATGATGGTGTTGACGGTCAGATAGGTGCGCACGCTTGAAGCATGCGCCACACTGACGATGCGCGGCAGATCCTCGACCGTGAAGTTGGCCGCCGAGCGCGACCGCATATTGAGCTTGCCCACACCGAAATAGACAGCGTCGGCACCGCCCTGCAAGGCCGCCTGCAGGCTCTCCCACGAGCCCACCGGCGCCATAATCTCAACCTTACACATTAAACTTTAAACCTTAAACTTTAAACCTACTTGTAAATATCAAACACATTCATCTTCGTCCACTCGGTGGGCACTAACTTCTCGTCCTTCACCGTGGCGTCGAGGGTGGTGCGACGGCCGGTGAACACCTGCTCCACAAAGCCGCAGAAGAGGTCCACGCTCCCCGGCAGGAAGCTGGCCACCTCGTGGCCGATGCCCTCATAGCGCATTATCCACACGGGGTAGCCCGCCTTCTTCATGCGCTTGTATACCGTCGCCGAACCGTAGAGCGCGTGGCTCAGCACAGGCGGGAAACGCTTGTAGGCCACTATTTTATCCTTGGTGCCGTGCATCAGCATCGTGGGCGCCGGCGGCGTCTGCCACTTGGGCTTGCCCTTGCACATCACGGCGCCCGAATAGGGCACCACAGCTGCAGGCATCCATCCTGCCGGCAACAGGGCGGCCTGCGGCAGCGAGTTGGCGCGGCAGTAGTCGAGCTGCAGCACCGTGATGGCGCCTGCCGAGCAACCTGTCAGCACCACGCGTTCGGGGTTGATATTCAGCTCGCCGGCATGCGACACCACCCAAGCAAGGGCTGCGGCGCAGTCCTCGGTGGCAATGTCTATCACCCATTGGAACATATCGTTCATATCCGTGAGGCCCTTGTAGGTCTTCATCTTCACCGAGTCCTTCAGGCCCAGCCGATAGTCGGGGCTCACCACCGTGTAGCCACGCGCCGTCAGCTGCTGCGCAATCCTGACCTGCAAGCTGTTGTCGCGCTCGCCAACCACAAATCCGCCCCCGAACAGCGCCACCACGCAGGCCTTGTCGCTGCGCGGCACCTCGGGGCTCCACACATCAAGGTAGAGCGTCGAGTCGCGCTCCACAAAAGCGTAAGTCTTCTTCACCTGTGCTCCTGCCGTCAGCGGCAACAGCAACAATATCAAAAGAAATTTCTTCATACCTTAAAAAGAAAAAGTCAAGCCGTTGCTCAACGTGATGAAATCGGTCACAAAATGCCCACCGCCACCGTTCGACAGGTCGCTCATCCAGGCGAAACTCAACCGGATGGTATACTTCACCAAATCGCCGCCCACACTGAACTGAACCTGCGGCTCGAGCAACAGGTTGGGCATACTGTAAACATAATCATATTCAGGCAGATGAACATCGTTGGCATCGTAACGGCGATAGCCGACCGAAGGCACATAGGCGCCCGTCTTCAGGCCGAAAGCCAAATTGATATGCCCGTTGGCTAATCCGCGCCAGCCGAGGTTCACCTGAGCAAAAGGCAACATATAACGGCCGGAATAGTCGTATGTATAATGAACCGAGGTGTCCATATCATCCTGGGTTTCAGTATCGTCGCTCCACACGCCCCCCACACCGAAGCCCATATAGCCCTCGAGGATAAGGTGCTCGTTCAGGTGCTTGTAGACACCCGGCGCCGCCTGGCCGTAGATGTTGTTGAACCCATAATTCACGTATGCCTGTCCGGCCAGCCAATCGGTGATACCGTAACTCACTGTGGCGCTCAGCATTATATCGTCGGGCAGCAGCCAAGCCGAAGCACCCGCCGAACCGTCGACACGCACGTCGCCCTGATGGTCAATCAACGGAATATCCACCGTCTGTGGATGATAGATGCTGCAACCCGTCGCCAGCAGCACCGTCGCAGCCAAGAAAAACAAACCGTACTTTTTCATATCCATAAAACTTACATTAAAACAACGCACACCACTACTAAATTATTGTATAAAATAATAAAAAAACATCTCATCACTCGCCACCCATCACTCATCACTAAAAAATAAGTCGTGCACGACATAAATGGTAGTCGGAGGACGGTAGCCGGTGGTCGGTTATCGGCCCCGATGCCTACCTACTGACTTCGCTCTAACACCGCCCTAACATTCACTGTTGTCCCATTGTTGTCCCATTGTTGTCCCATTGTTGTCCGTTTTATAATGGGACAACAAACGGACAACAAGCGGACAACAAATGGACATCAGTCGGAGTTACCTCGGAGTTATATGGGTATTATACTGTATTAATAACCAACCTATTGTGTAACAAATCCCGCTTTTCACATCCAGATGTCAGCGCCGCTGCATGTGGCTCCGGCGAAGTTGTCTATGTTGTCTCGGTTGTCGCCCCCAATCTCCGGCCCCCGACCACCGATTACCGGCTACCCAAAAATACATCGTGCACGATATAAATCCGTTTTACTCCTCCCCTAAGTTAGGGGAGGGGGACCCGAAGGGTGGAGGAGTGTGTTTTCCTCCCCGCCTGCGGCGGTAATCCAACAATCCAAAAAGATTTACAGGATATATAGATTACGCCGCAGGCGGGAGAAAAGAAAAAGATTTCCAAGATTTACAGGATTTCCGCCGCAGGCGGGGAGATAGAAAACATAGGATTTATAGATTACGCTACCAAGCGGGAGAAAAAAATTTTCACTCTCATGTCAACATTTGTCAAAAAATAGCGTTTAATATAGTAGAGGGTGTTTTTTTTGAATTCAAAGAAAAAAACGTATATTTGCAACGAGAAACAAATAGCAAAAAAAATAACATCATGAAAAAGAACATCTTAACAGCAAAACTAATGGCCGCAGTTGTGCTTTGCATTGTATTTGTCGGCTGCAACAAGGAACCGTGTGATGGATGTAGATCATCGGAACCGTGTGACGAAGAGTATGCTCCAGAGGGAGTAACGATTTCTTGGACAGATTACAATACGACAACTGCCCTTAGAAAATATTTTTATTGTCACCCAAAGACTATAGAGCAGCATGCCAGCGCGCATGATACCCTTAAAGCGAAAGGCTGGGTTTACATTGGCAACCCAAATGAAGGAGATGCAATGATGTGGAGTGTTCGTGAGTTTGTTGAAAGAGACGGTGATGGCTTTCTTCTGACAGATAATGAAAATCATAATGGATACAGCAAATCATTCGGGGTATATTTCTCCGACCGAGAAATCCTTGAGAACTTCCGTTCTCATTTTGACGACTACTTCCCGAGACAATTGTACATAACCGGGACCATTGGATTTACAAATACTTATCAAACATCCTGTTGCTACCTTGTTCCCAGAATTAATTTAATAACAATTGACACAATACCCTAAGCACTCAGTCAGGATAACACACTGATTTATCCACCGCTGCTGATGTTTATACGGCGGTGGATAAATTATTTTTGGCGGGTCGTTTTTATTTCGTATATTTGCACTTTCAAATAATCAGAAGAACAAATATAAACATACTAACAACATGTCAGAAAATCAGATTGTTAATAAAGAAGACCTTGTGGTCCGATTTGCTGGCGACTCGGGCGACGGCATGCAGCTCAGCGGCACGCTGTTCTCCGATGCTTCGGCCCTGACCGGCAACGACATCGCCACGTTCCCCGATTACCCCGCCGAAATCCGTGCCCCACACAACACCATCGCCGGTGTCTCCGGCTATCAGGTGCATGTGGGTAACCACATCTACAGCAGCGGCGACAAGTGCGACATCCTGGTGGCCATGAACCCCGCCGCCTTCAAGAGCCAGCTGAAGTGGGCCAAGAAGGGCGCCTCCGTCATCGTGGACATCGACACCTTCACCGACGAGGCTATGGAGAAGGCCGGCTACAAGGAGAATCCCTTCACCGACGAGCTGGAGCGCGCCTACACCATCATCAAGGCCCCCATCACCTCGTTCACCGAGAAGATTGGCGACGCCAAGGGTGTGGACAAGAAGACCGCCGACAAGAGCCGCAATATGTTTGCCCTCGGCATCATCTTCTACGCCACCCACAAGACGCTCGACCAGACCTTCGCCTATCTGGAGCGCAAATTTGCCAAGAAACCCGCCGTCGTCGAGCTCAACAAAGCTGTGCTGACCGAGGGTTATGAATATGCCGACAAGCTGGAGGTGATGCACTCGCACATCTTCGAGGTTGCCAAAGCCGACAAGATGGAGCACGGCCGCTACCGCAACATCACGGGTAACGTGGCCACCGCCTGGGGTCTCCTTGCAGCCTCCGAGAAGAGCGGTCGCCGTCTCTTCCTGGGCTCCTACCCCATCACCCCCGCCACCGACGTGATGGTCGAGTTGGCCAAGCACAAGAGCCTCGGTGCCCGTGTGTTCCAGGCCGAAGACGAAATCGCCGGTGTCTGCAGCGCCATCGGCGCCAGCTATGCCGGTGCCCTCGCCTGCACCAGCACCTCGGGCCCCGGCCTCTCGCTGAAGAGCGAGGCCCTGGGTCTTGCCGTGATGACCGAGCTGCCGCTCGTGGTTGTCGACGTGCAGCGTGGCGGCCCCTCGACAGGTCTGCCCACCAAGACCGAGCAGAGCGACCTCGACCAAGCCCTCTATGGCCGCAACGGCGAGGCTCCCCTGGTGGTTGTCGCCGCCTCGAGCTCGGCCAACTGCTTCTATTGGGCCTTCAACGCCGCCAAGATCGCCCTCGAGCACATGACCCCCGTCGTCCTGCTCACCGACGGCTATCTGGGCAACGGCAGCCAGCTGTTCAAGATTCCCAGCATGAAGGATATGCCTGAAATCAAACCGCGTCTGGCCAAGGAGAACGACCCGAACTACCGTCCGTTCCGTCGCGACGAGGAGAAGTTCGCCCGCGAATGGGCCCTGCCCGGTATGGCCGGCCTGAGCCACCGCGTCGGCGGATTGGAGAAATGCCCCGACGGTCCTCTGAGCACCGATCCCGAGAACCACGCCCTGATGACCAAGAACCGTCAGGAGAAGGTGAACCGCGTGGCCAACTACATCCCCGACCAGGAGGTGACCGGCAACCCCGACGCCGACCTGCTCGTAGTGGGTTGGGGCGGCACCAGCGGTGCCCTCACCCTCGCCGTCGAGGAGATGAACAAAGAAGGCAAGAAAGTGGCCTACACCCACTTCAACTACATCTGCCCGCTGCCGAAGAACACCGGCGACATCCTGCGCAAATACAAGAAGATTGTGGTTTGCGAGCTGAACAACGGTCAGTTCTGCGGCTACCTGCGCACGCAGTTCCCCGAGTGCCCCATGACCCAATACAACAAGGTGATGGGCCTGCCCTTCGAGGTCGGCGAACTGAAAGCTGAGTTTAACAGATTGTTGGAGAAATAAATTAGAATAGATATGGAAAAGCATTTTGTTCCCAAAGCGGATGTAGAATATACCAAGGCTGATTTCCAGAGCGACCAGATGGTGAAGTGGTGCCCGGGTTGTGGCGACCACGCCATCCTCGCCGCCCTGCTGGCCACCTTCCCCAAGACGGGATATAAGAAAGAGAACGTGTGCATGGTGAGCGGTATCGGCTGCTCGAGCCGTATTCCCTACTATGTTGACACCTACGGTTTCCACAGCATCCACGGCCGCGCCTGCGCCATCGCCACCGGCGTGAAGCTCGCCAACCCCGAGCTGAGCGTGTGGGTGAACATGGGCGACGGTGACTCGATGGCCATCGGCGGCAACCACCTCATTCATGCCGTGCGCCGCAACCAGGACCTGAACATCACCATCTTCAACAATGAGATTTACGGCCTCACCAAGGGTCAGTACAGCCCCACGACGAAGTTCGGCCAGGTCACCAAGACCTCGCCCTTCGGCACCATCGACTACCCCTTCAACCCGGGTGAGCTGGTGATGGGCGCCCAGGGCACCTTCTTCGCCCGCACCCTCGATTGCGTGCCGCAACTGA